>NZ_JBSFJE010000017.1:0-235889 GCF_053597895.1 Streptomyces sp. NPDC001220 | reverse complement strand
TCGTCGAAGTCGATGTCGACATCGGGCATGGAGACGCGCTCGGGGTTGAGGAACCGCTCGAAGATCAGACCGTGCGGGATCGGGTCGAGGTCGGTAATGCCCAGGGCGTAGGCGACGATCGAGCCGGCCGCGGAGCCACGGCCGGGGCCCACCGCGATGCCGTTGTTCTTGGCCCACATGATGAAGTCGGCGACCACCAGGAAGTAGCCCGGGAACCCCATCTGGATGATGACGTCCAGCTCGTACTCGACCTGCTTCTGCCGGTCCTCGGGGACACCGCCCGGGAAGCGGCGCGCCATGCCCCGGCGGACCTCCTCCTTGAACCAGGAGACCTCGGTGTAGCCGTCCGGGATGTCGAACTTGGGCATGAGGTCGCGCTTCTCGAACATGCCCGTGGTGTCGACCATCTCGGCAATCAGCCTGGTGTTATCGCAGCCTTGGCGCCAGATTTCCGAGGATTCCACGGCGTACATCTCTTCCGTGGACTTCAGGTAGTAGCCGCCTCCGTCCAGCTTGAAACGGTTTGGGTCGGAGAGGTTCTTGCCGGTCTGGATGCACAGCAGGGCGTCGTGGGCGGCCGCCTCGTGCGCGTACGTGTAGTGCGAGTCGTTGGTCACCAGCGGCGGGATGCCAAGCTTCCTGCCCACTCGAAGCAGATCTTCTCGAACCCGCGTCTCGATCTCGATGCCATGGCTCATCAGCTCCAGGAAGTACCGGTCCTTGCCGAAGATGTCCTGGTAGTCAGCAGCCGCCTTGACAGCCTCATCAAACTGGCCGAGCCGCAGCCTGGTCTGAACCTCACCGGAGGGGCAGCCAGTCGCCCCAACTAGTCCCTCGGACCACTGGGAGATGGTCTCCTTGTCCATCCGGGGCCACTTCGTGAGCCAGCCCTCGGCGTAGGCGTCGGAGGAGAGCTTGAAGAGGTTGTGCAGGCCGGTCTTGTTCACCGACCACATCGTCATATGCGTGTACGAACCGCTGGCGGAGACGTCGTCCCGCTTCTGGTGCGGCTGACCCCACTGGATCTTGCGCTTGTTACGCCGGGACTCAGGAGCAACATACGGCTCGATCCCGATGATCGGGGTAACCCCGGCCTTCTTCGCGGAGTGGAAAAATTCGTACGCCCCGTGCAGGTTGCCGTGGTCGGACATGGCGATGTGCGTCATGCCCATCTCGTTGCAGGCGTTGAACATGTCCTTCAGCCGCGCGGCGCCGTCCAGCATCGAGTACTGGGTGTGGACGTGCAGGTGCGTGAACGGCGGCTTTGACACGGCTTCGGCCTCCAGGAGAGAGAGTTGGCTATAGAAGAGACAGTAGAGAAGAAAGGCTATCCCCAAGTGCTCGGTCACGAGCGGACCTTGGCCGCCGATCCGCGATGTACCGCACGACACCAATCTGCCAGCCCCACCCCGATCACGGTCCCTTCCCTGGTGCCTTACGAGGACAAGGCTGGCGCGTTCGCGTTCGGCAAGAAGATGCAGCCCAAGCTCTCCGGCTGGGCCCAGAAGGTCATCTCAGAGGGCGTTTCCGCCCGTTGTTTTATCCCGGAATCTGCTGTTTGGTCTTCGGTGTCGGGTCGCGCCAGGAGATGGGGTTCTCGCTGATGAGGCGGCGGGCCATGAGGTCTGCCATAGCGATATGGATCATGGCTTCGGAGCGGGCGGGGAGGGTTTCGTAGTCGCGGGCCAGTCGGCGGTTGAGCATGAGCCAGCCGTAGGTCCGCTCGACCACCCACCGCTTCGAGATCGGGGTAAACCCCCTGGTCCCGGGCTTGCGTTGACTGATTTCCATGTCGATGCCGAGACTGGCGGCGTGCTCAACGAGGTGTTGGCGGTAGCCGCCGTCGACCCACACCTTGCGGATGCGGGGATGTTCGGCGGCGACCTGGTCCACCAGCTGGGTGCCGGCGATGGAGTCCTGCACACTCGCCGCGGTGACCAGCACGGCAAGGAGAAGCCCGATCGTGTCGGTGACGATGCTCCGCTTCCTGCCGACGATCTTCTTCCCGGCATCGATGCCCTGACCCAAGACGAGCACGCTGGTGGAGGTCTTCACGCTCTGCGCGTCGATCACGCAGGCCGACGGTTCGGCCTCCCGTCCTTCCTTCTGCCGTAAGAGTTGCCTGAGCAGGCCATTGAGCTGGGCGAACACGCCTTCCTGCTGCCACCTGGCGAAGTAGCCGTAGACCGTGTTCCAGTGCGGGAAGTCGTGCGGAAGGTAGCGCCACTGCACCCCGGTACGGTCCACATACAAGATCGCGTCCATGATGTCGCGCAGGTCGCGTTCGGGCGGCCGGCCGAAGTCCAGGGCCCGGCCGCGGCGTTCGAAGCGCCAGGCCGCCAGGACCGGCTCGATCAACTCCCAGCGGGCATCGGACAGATCACTCGGATACGGGCGTCGCTTCGGCATGCTTCCGGCGTACTGCCGCGAACCAAGTGCGCCCAGTCGCACACCAACGGCGGTCGAAGCACACGGCCTCGAAGACCGGGCATCCTGGGATGAGACAGGACTGCGGCCTTTTCCGTCCCATCGGCAACCTCCCACGACTCACTGGCATCCACGGTCTCCACGACCTCGCCTGCACCGCCATCCACCGCTTAATAAATCACCTAATAAAGCGACGAGATAGATGAAAACGACCTCTAAAAGAGCGTTTTGTTCCACTGAGGTCGTTTGGTGATGCTTCGGGCGGCGAGTAGGTCTGTGCCTGCTGAGGTGAGAGTGCTCAATGCGGGCTGTGCGACAGGAGACATCGCACCTCTGTCCGTTTGATTCGAGTCGCTCCTGTCTGATCCCAATGCGACCCTGATTAACGCCATTTGCGCCCTGGGGACGCGCCATGCCCGACGGTACTACCGAAACATGCAGCGACATCGCCCATACCCCAGCGACCTCTCCGATGCCCGCTGGGAGTTGATCGGTCCCACGCTCACCGCCTGGCGGGCCGAACACAGAAGCAAGGGCTTGGAGATCGGACGCCCACCCGAGCACGACCTGCGGCGCATCATGGACGCCATCCTCTACGTCGACCGCACCGGGATCCCCTGGCGGTACCTGCCGCACGACTTCGCCCCCTGGGAGACGGTCTACGGCTACTTCGCCTCCTGGCAGAAGGAAGGCGTTTTCGACCAGCTCAACGGCCTGCTGCGGCGCCTGGTCCGGCAGACCGAAGGCCGGGAAGCAGAGCCAAGCGCCTGCGTGCTGGACGCACAGAGCATCAAGACCTCCGCCAACGTGCCCGCAGCTGGCCAAGGCATCGACGCGGGCAAGAAAATCGCAGGTCGCAAGCGCCACATCGGCGTCGACACCCTCGGCCTGCTGCTGGCTGTCTGGGTGACCGCGGCGAGCGTCTCCGACAACGCCGGCGGCATCCACCTGCTCACCCAGATCTCCGCCGCTACCCCTCGAGTGACCAAGGCGTGGGCCGACACCGGCTACCGAACGAAAGCCATCGACCACGGCGCCCGCCTCGGCATCGACGTCGAAGTCGTCCAACGCGACCCAGGCGTCAAAGGGTTCAACGTGATCCCCCGACGCTGGGTGGTCGAGCGGACCTTCGGCTGCCTAATGCACCACCGCCGACTCGCCCGCGACTACGAAACCCACCCCCACCGCTTCGAAGCCATAATCCACGTCGCGATGATCGACCTCATAAGCCGACCCCTGACCCGCGAATCCACCTGAACTGGCGCGATACCTGATCGACCTCGGAACCAGGGGTCTCTATCTACTGCCGCAAGCATTTGGCACGCAGCTCCAGCAGGTCTACGCAGTCACGGAGTTCAGGCTGCGGAAGGCCAGCGCGCTCGCGCATCACTGCGATGGCCTGAATGTGGCGGCCACCGGCGATCAGACCGTCCAACTCTGCTCGCGCCTCGACCGACAGCCTGCTCCACAACGAATTATCCACATTCACATTGAACCTGCGGAGCAGCCGTAGCCGCATGGCGCACCCTCGATTCCAAACACCCTACCGGGATAAAACCCTCTTTAAATAAGGTGCAATCGCCCCAAACTCCTGAACCGCACACCCTATGGATGTCCAGTTCAAGCTCGGCACGTCACAAGACGCCCGACAGAGCCGAATTACGCGACCGTCGACACACAGCATCGACCATCTGCGGGTGACAGTAGCTCTCCGGCCAGCCACCCCGCCTTGCAGCCTCGCTGGAACAGGCAGTGATTCCCGCCACTCTACCTCCGTCATGTCCGACCGTAGCAGGGGATGCGGTTCGGCCAGTCCGCCGCGTCCCCGAACCAGTGCGCGAGGGCCGCCACACGTCCGGGACGGCGAGTTGGACTCCATGGACGCGACCACGAAAGACTGCGGCAACAGGGCCTCCTGGGACCGCTCGGACGGGATCGCACCCCTGTGTCAACGATTCCTGAGTGTTCAGAGACTGGCGACCGAACTCTCTTGAAAATCACCTGCGGTGATACGCGTCAGCGCGGTTCACGCGGTCTGTTCGCGTGAGGTGATGGTGACGTCCATGCCGAGGGCGGCGAGTTGGGCGATCAGGCGTCGGGTCTGACGTTCTTTGCCGAGGCGGTTGGTGAAGTGATCGGGGCCGAGATCGCGGTATGGCACGAGGTCGTGGAGGATGTGCCAGGCGGCGACGAGGATGGAGTGTCCGACGGCGAGGGTCGCGCGCTTGGCTCCCCGGTGCGGGACCAGCCGCCGAAATTGCGCACCCAGGTAGGTCGTCTTGCTGTGGGCGGCGCTGGCGCCGGCGATGAACAGAGCGGTCTTGAGCCAGGTGTCGCCGTGGCGGGTGCGTCCGGACAGCCGTTTGCCGGCTGACTCCTTGTTTGCCCGGACACACTCCGGCCCAGGAGGCGAGGTGTCCGGCGGTGGCGAAACGGCTCATGTCGACACCGATCTCGGCGATCAGGACCTGGGCCAGAGTCAGGCTGATCCCGGGAATGGCGATCACCAGGTCGACCTGCTGCCGTAGGGGCTGCAGCTGGCGGTTAATCTCCTCGCTCAGGCAGGAGATCCGGTTGTCGGCCTCGTCGATGGCCCGCAGCATCGAAGCGACCATGAACGCATGGTGCTCGTTGAAGTCACCGGTCAGGGCGCGGGTCAGCAAGGGGACCTTGCTCTGCAGACTGCCCAGGGCGAGGGACGCCAGCACCTGCGCGTCCCGTTCGCCCGCCACCAAGGCATCCAGCATGGCCCGCGCCGAGCGGCCGGTGATGTCGGTGACGACCGAGGACAGCTTGATCCCGGTGTCCTCCAGCAACATCGCAAGGCGGTTCACGTCGCGGGCCCGGTCCCGGACCGTCTCGGTGCGATACCGGGTCAGGTCCCGCAGCTGACGGATGTCACGCGGCGGAACGAAAGAGGGGCGGACCAAGCCGTGTTCGACCAGCTTGCAGATCCACTGGCAGTCCTTCACGTCGGTCTTGCGGCCGGGAACGGTCTTGATGTGCCGGGCGTTGAGCAGCCACGGCTCGATCCCCTCAGTGGCCTCGAGCAGGTAGAACAGCGGTTTCCAGTACGACGCCGTCGCCTCCATGCCGATCCGGGCGATCCTGTTCTCCACCAGCCAGTCCCGCAGCTCCAGCAGGCCGTCGTTCATCGTGGAGAACGTACGGATCTCATAACGGGCGCGCCTGCCGGTGCCCGGAACCCGGATGCATACCTTGACATCTGCCTTGCCCAAGTCGGCGCCCCCGCACCGCTCCTCGATCACATCCATGCCCCACCCCGCCCTTCCTCGCGTGCACCAGTAGCGGTGCCCGCCCATCAGGGACCACAGGGTTCAAAGAAGGTCTCTTGCGTGCTCGCGGCAACATCACTGGACTCCTGCGTTCGGCCCCCGCGTCCGACTACCAAACGGGCTCAACGTTCGGCACCAAGCTCTATCGACGTCCTCCGGACGGGCACCAGCCCCGATTTTCCCGGCCACGGGGCGGGACCGACAGGGCCCAGGATGACTACCAAGAGGGCCGGCCCTCATGAACCGCTCCTGTCACGATCACCCGATCAGGAACCCTGTTCGACCAGACAAGCCCACTGATCGGTAAACAGAACTTCTGATCATCCTCCAGCGGGCCGACGAACGTGCGCTTGTCCCCCCACAGCCCAGTCACCATTCCCGCCCGGGCCAGATCCAGCACCGCGACGGGGTGTCTGCCGATCCACTGACGAACACGGCCTCCGCCTCACAGCGCCTCCACCCACTCGACGGGCTCACACGTGAGGTCCGAAACCGCCTCACCCACGGGCGCCCGCACATGGCCGCCGGGCGCGTCCTGCGGGGGTTCGGGGACGGTGGCGGCGCAAGGGATCGCGGCGGCGCACGCGGCGCAGGCATCCGCAAGGTGCCAGGTGAGGCCGCGGTCCGCCCGGATCAGCAGGAGTCGGAGCGGACCGGAACAGGGTGCCTGGCGCCCGTGCCACACACAGCCCCTTTCCCGACACTGACAGGTACGCAGGTACGCAGGCAGTCGGGACTCGACGACGTGGCCCGCAAGATGCCGGCGGACCTGCACGACCCCATCAGCACCCACGGCCACGAATGACTGCGGGCAGGCACTGCACGTCAGCACGGGCCGCCCCGCCGGACTGCTGATCGTGACGGTCCAGGCGCGTGCGGACAGGGCCATGGACATGGTTCCCTCCAAGCCGTGAGCAGTCAGCCGCCGACCCTGCGTCCGGGGGCTCCGGGCGCGGAACACCGTAGTGCAGACCCCTGCCCTATCGGCGCCAGTCCGTACCGACACAAATAGGGCAGAGGTCTGCACTGTCAGGGCAGGGGTCTGCACCGTCGGATGGATGCGTGACGATCATCCCGCCGCCGGAGCCCGACCCGACGGCACTCAGGCTCTCCCTCGCTCGCCTGCGTGCGCAGAGCGGGTGGAGCTATGACGAACTCGCCGCGCGCAGCGGTCTGTCCCGCCGGACTCTGATCGAGATCGAGCAGGGCCGCACGATCGGCACGCTGGCCACTTGGCACGCTCTCGCCCACACCTTCTCCATCCCGCTGGGCGAGCTCCTGGATCCACTATGCGCGGGGCACGAACCTCCGAAGTCCGACGCCTGAGCACAGCCACCCGTCGGCCACCCGAACGTGGTGGCACTCTCGTACGTGCGTCTTGGATTCGGATTCCTGTCGCCTTCTGGTCACCGCATCGGGCGGACCGGGCGGCGCGTACGTAAGACACGGGCGGATGCGTTGGCACTTTTTAACTCCGGCACCTGCCCAGGGTGCGGCCCTTTCCCTGCGCCCACGTGTCTGTGGCGCGGGCTTCGAGCTTCCGGAGAGATCTGTTCCATGCCCTTTTCCCCGACCGACGAACAGGCCGCCGCCCTGGAGGCATTCCGCAGCGGTGGCCATCTCGCCATCCAGGCAGGCGCGGGCACAGGCAAGACGTCCACGCTCGTCTTCCTCACGGAACAGATGCCGCTGCGGCGTGGGCGATACCTCGCCTTCAACCGGGCCATCGCCCTGGACGCCGCCGCTCGCTTTCCTTCGGCGGTCCAGTGCAAGACGGCTCACTCGCTGGCCTACGCCGCGCTCGGCCACCGCTTCCGCGGCCGCCTGAATGCTCCTAGGCGGCCTGGCTGGCGGGTCGGGCAGGACCTCGGCCTTAACGCCCCGGCCGGCATCGGCCGGGCGGGGCTGATGCCGGCCACGCTGTCCAACGCCACGCTGCGGACGGTGACTCGCTTTTGCCAGTCGGCCGACATGCAACTGGCCCACCATCACGTTCCGCGCCTGCGGGGCTTGGACGACGAGGAGCATGCGGAACTGGCCGAGCTGATCTTGCCGTACGCGGCGAAGGCGTGGGCCGATCTGCAGGACCCCTACGGCGGCGCGGTCCGTTTCGAGCACGACCATTACCTGAAGATGTGGGCCCTGACCGAGCCGGTCCTGCACGGCGACTTCCTCCTGCTGGACGAGGCTCAGGACACCAACCCGGTTCTCGAGCAGATCGTCTTGGCCCAGCAGGAGCGCACTCAGATCGTCATGGTCGGTGACTCGGCACAGGCCATCTACGGCTGGCGCGGCGCCCGGGATGTGATGGCGCGGTTCACCGGCCATCACCTCACGCTCACCCGCTCCTTCCGCTTCGGCCCCGCGCTCGCCACGGAGGCCAACCGCTGGCTCACACTCAGCAACGCTTCCATTCGGCTGACCGGGACACCCGACATTCGCACCACGATCGGATCCCGTGCCGGGCACTCGGATGCGGTCCTGTGCCGTACCAACATCGGCGCGATGACCGAGGTCCTCGCGCTCATCGCCGCCGGCATCGCAACGGCGCTGGTAGGAGGCGGTGACTCGCTGCGCGCCCTGGCATGGGCCGCCCGCGACCTCATCCAGGGACGCTGCGCCCAACACCCCGAACTCGTGCTGTTCACCACCTGGACGGCGCTGCGCGACTATGCCGAGCACGACCCCGCCGGCAGCGATCTGCAGCCCTTCGCCAACCTAGTCGACGAGCACGGGTCCGAGGCCATCCTGCAGGCCGTAAACCGACTCGTTCCGGAAGACGCGGCCGAGGTCACCGTCTCCACTGCCCACAAGGCCAAGGGCCGGGAATGGGCCCGGGTGCGCATCGCACCCGACTTCACGCCGCCCGCCGACACCGATGAGGTCGACGCCCAGGGCCATCCCGTCCCTCAGCCCGTCGATGAGGCAGAAGCCCGCCTTGCGTACGTCGCCGTTACCCGGGCCCGCCACCACCTGGACCCCATCGGCCTGGCCTGGATCAGCCAGCATCCCGACAACCCGGCCTGAACCCGAACACCCCGGTACTCGCCGCAGCGAGTTCTGGCACAACCTCCAAAAGGACCGAGCGTCGCTCAGTCGTCCCATAGCGCAAGACGCTTCGCTGGTTTGTCCGGAGGTTCCCCTATGATCGATCACAAGCTGGAAGCGCCCGGACCGTATGCCAAGTTGACCATTGTGGAGCCGTGAAGGCCCGCACTAAGGTCAGGGCTGTCAGTCTGCGGCAGTGCAGGATTGACCGCATTAGCCTGACCTAGTGACTGGGGCCAGAGCCCGTGACCCGGGCGGCAGCGCCCCAGTTGTGCAGTGCGGCCTGCCGCGATGGATACGACACTGAGCGCCTTCAGCGCTGGCGCAGAGCGCCGATTCCATGAAAGGTTTGCTACCGGTGGGTAAGTAGGCGGTCCTCAGTGAAGGGCTGGCTTCCTCGGGGCGAGGGTAGAGGTAACGGCATGGCTGTGGCGGCGCAGGGTCCGGCGGAAGTGATCTCCGGTGCGGCGCCTGGCACCCTGTTCCCTCGCGGCGCAGACTTGGGCGTGTTGAACATGTTCGGCGTCGATGCCGTAGTTGCCTATAGAGCAGACCGTCGGGAAATCGAACGGCGAGCCGCTGTGGGCGCAGCGGAGCTCTCCGATCGCCGGGCGCTTGACCTCTTGATGAACCTTCCTTTGGGAGTCGCGGTTCCTGTGGAATCGCTCAGCGAAGCGGAGCGACGCAGGTTGAGGCAGTTGCCACGAGGCTCTGTGTCACGCCCTGACGGTGTAGTCGTACGACAGGCAACCCAGCCGATCCAAATCGACCTGGCCGTCGTGCCTGGCCGAACCTGGACGGCGACCAAGGAGAGGGCGGAGTGGTTCACCCCATTCTGTGCTCGGGCCGTGTTGCTTGACGGGCCGCTACGGCGTCGAGAGGACGCCGCGATGGAGGCAGACTTTTACGGGATCGGTCTGCTGGTGACGACGGGTAACGACGTCGAGGTGGTAGTGCCCCCTCGCCCGTTCGTCCGGCGACGGTACACAGCAGCCAGTTGGCAGCTTGTTGAGAACGCATACCGGCAGCTTTCACCAAGTCGGTGACGCGAGGAGCTCATGGCGTTACGGGTAGCGTGGCCCAGGCTCTCAGCGGTGCAGGAACCTGGAAGCCGGCCTTGGCATTTGCGGACAACCCAAGACGTTGGTTCTCCAGTGCGTACTGATCGACGGCGGCAGCGCACCTATCCCGCCACCACGCCTTACGCTCCAGCCCCGGCTTGCGGTTAGCGATCTCAATCACCCAACTGCTCCACGAGCTGATGTTGTGATCCTCCGAATCGCGCCGGACCTCGCCGCTGGCATCGTAGAAGCGGTCCAGCCCCCGACCATCGCATACGTCGCAGGTACAGGTCATCGGTGGGTCATTCATGTAGATGCGGTCCAGCGACCGAGCTCCCTTGAAGCACATCAGGCTCGGCAGCAGCACTGAGGGATACTGAGGACCCCCCTGGTTCTCCTTGCTGACCTGCGGTTTTTCGCCTGGTGGGATGCTGTGCCGACGAGCGCTGTCGGCGCCAATCCCGGAGAACAGAGCACCGTGAGCCAGCGCGTCCAGCGCTGCCAGGTCGCTGCGTAGGACGGCTACGTCAGGCCGCTCGCTGACGACCCGACGCAAGTTCGCCGGCACGTCCTTCGCCTGCTCCATGGGATCAAACTGACGGATCGGTGTGAGCGCCTTCGGATGCGGAATGCGCTCACACGCGGCGATCAGCTGGCCGACGTACTCCTCGGTGAGCCAAACGGTGTCAATCGGCAGATGCACGATGGTGTCCGCCCGCTCGATGCGTTGCGACTGCTCCATCACGGCTTTGAGCGCCTTCGAGGCTCCGGGCGGGATGTATCCAGTCGGCGTAAGGGCAGCACTCACGCCACGGGCCTTCTGCATCTGCAACTCGGTGTCGACGGTGGCAAACAGATCATCGCCGTCGAGCAAGAAGGGCTCGTCCTGGGTCGCCGTGTGAGTTGTGTACGCCGCGATGTCGATCAGGAGCGGACCGTCGTAGCCAGACGCCCGAAGGTGAAAGGCACGCTCACCTGCCATCTCCCCTGTCATGACTATGCCGCCGAGGTCGCCGTTGAGCGGAGACCGCATCTGCGGGATGAAGTTCGCGTTCTCGTGCAGCAGTACACGCCCCTGCAGCAGAGGCGCAGCCGGCACCGACGCATCGAGAATCCGCAAAGCGGGCGTGCGGCCGGGGAACGGCGGGTTGGCCATTTTCACCTACCTGTTGGTGAGTCCAGCAACCCCATGGTCACCGGATAGAGGAAGGACACGAGTAGATCTCGGTGAACTCCCCGAGTTCCAGACCAGCAAGGTGAGCCGCCTGGGACAGGTCGAGGTGGTGCTGTTGCCTCAGCCGGGTCACGACCTCAGCAAGGTAATGCGGGGTCTCGCGTTCGAAGGGAACGGGCTCGTTGGTGCGGTAGCCCAGCCCGGACATCTCTACCATGAGCGAGCGGTATTGCCATTCGGAGAGAACGCCGAGCGACTTGGCTCGACGAGCCAAGGCTGCCATGGATACTCCCCACTTGGGCTTGAGCTCCATCAACCGCGCCAAGTCCAGGCCCGGTTGAAGATCAGCCAGGACTGTCTCGTGCGGCATGAGGAACTCGGCTGCAAATTGGTCTGCTTGCTGTTCTTGTGAGCGAGCATCCCCAGGCGTGGTGTGCATCACAGTGTGCCCGAGCTCATGAGCAAGGCTGAACCGGAATCGATCTCCAGGAGCTGTTGAGTTGAGTAGAAAAAGCGGTCGCTGACCTTGCGGCCAGTGACTGACGGCATCAAGATCGCGAGTTTGCAAGTCACGTACTACGAGCAGGGCACCCGCAGTCTCAAGTACCTCTACCACATTGGCAATTGGTCCCGACGGGAGTCCCCATTCAAGCCGCAGCGTCTCCGCAGCGTCAGCTGGCGTATCCAGGTCGTCGACGGCGATGTGCCGGAAGCCATGCTTATCACCCTCGTGGCCCGCACCCATGATGGCCTCTGCTTGAAGGCGCGTCACCGCCAAGGTCGCGTGCACGCGCCGAAGTGCCAACGCGCCCATGGAAGCGCGCTTTCGGTGATGCACGAGACCAACGCCCGCCCCGCCACTGTCAGTGGTGCGGCATAGCATCTGTGGTGTGTACCCAAGCGCAGACGCGAAGAGGGCGAGGCGATCGCCTTTCACGACGAGCCGCCCAGCTTCAGCCCGACTGACGTATCCCTGCGACACAGCTTCGCTGCCCGCGAGGCGTGTCATCTCGGCCGCCAGATCGGACTGTGTCCAGCCGCGGGACTCGCGGGCCAGCGTCAACATGGCAGGGTGCGCGACCAGGTCGTCGAAGCCCTCCATCTCACACACCTCCCCTGCCCCGGCATCGCGCCCCCCACACGGTACACCGCCACGGGCCATGCACAAAAACATACTCAAAAATATTCCACCTCTACCTAGGGCCAGACCAGCCAAGCGTGTGGTATTGCCTCTCATCTCTGACAATCCAACTCAGGCTGGAGACCGCGGCGTTGGTGCCTGGCGGTAGGCTCCGGCCGTGAAAGAGACCAGCTCGGGTGAGCGCCTCCACGTGGACTACCCGCCGGTTCCTAACGGGATGGACTACCTCGACAGCGTGGTGGACCACTTGTCTGGGGAGCCCAAGCCCCGCGACCTCAAGTACGCCGTTCTCCACCTTCAGGCCGCCGCTGAAGTTCTCCTCAAGGCCCGTCTACTCCAAGAGCATTGGAGTCTGGTCTTCAGGGACCCAGGGCGTGCTGACCGATCCCGGTTCGAGACGGGAGACTTCGAGAGTTGCGGTACAGCCGAGGCCATCACCCGGCTGCGCAACATCATCGGGATCGATCTTCCCAAGGGGCCCGTCGACGAGATCAATCAGCTCGCGAAGTGGCGTAACGCCCTGCAGCACTACGGGCTCACAGCGCCGGCCAGCGCTGTGGAGTCCCGCGCTGCGCGCATCCTGGACTTCCTCTTGCTGTTCATCAACGAGCACCTGCTACCGGGTCTCGGTGGAGAGGACGCGATGTACGCAGGGGAAGGCGAATACCACATCCGTGCTCGACTCACGGATATGCGTGCCGTCATCAAGGCTCGCTTGGATCGGATTCGCCCTCTCCTGGCAAGTGACGCCGAGCGGACGGTGAAGTGCCCCGAATGCGGCCAACTGGCAGTGGTGGTCGGCAGCCGCGGTCCCCTTCACTGCCGATTCTGCAGCGAGGTGTTCACCAGAGCTGTGAGCTTCGCCGAGTTCTATGTCGGAGTGGCCTTGGGTAAGGAGTGGGAGCCAGGGTACGAAGACCCTGCAACATGGCCCATTGAGCAATGCCCAACCTGCGGCGAGCCCGCTTTGGTCCTGGAAGCTGAGACGGGTGCAGCACCGGGAAGGCATACACCCTTGTGTTTCAGCTGCGGAACTGTGCTGGTCAACGACTGATGACGAAGACAAGCCGCGCCGTCACAGGGATACATGGTGTGCAAGGTGATGTTGCCGAAGTGGGCGGCGATCTCTGCAGGTCTCCACAGGCGGGTCGGGTCATCCTGCAGCATGGCGAGGATGCGGTGCCGTCGGCGCTGGGCTGGAGCGGTGCGGCAGTCGTCGTTGGAGGCCGTGGGCAGGGGCTGCTGTTCGGGGCCGGGTTCGCGCGGGATCGCGAAGCCGGCCGTCCTGTCCGAGCCGGGCATTGGGACCGTACGGCGCCGACCGGCCCGGCGCACGCGCGGCGCTCCGTGCAGGGAAGTGTTGGGCTCCGTACGGCTCAGGCCCGGCTGCGCCCCTCTACTTGCGAAGTCTGTCGTACCACCGGCGCTGCGGAGCGGACGGCTGCTGCGGTTTCACCGGCGCGGCAGATGACGCAGCGGCAATGACGTCGCCCAGTACGGCCGTACGGATCGCCGCCCAGTCACCGGCGCGCCACCAGTTGAACAACTGCACCGCGCTGACGACCGTCACCGGCAGGGAGGCCAGCGAGGCGACGTGTTCGGGCCGCGTGTAGACGTCCGCCGACCGTTCCGACGGGTGCAGCTTGTACTGGTGGTTGACGATCAGTACGCCCTCGGAGACCGGGACGGACGGCCGAAGCTGAGGCCAGGTATCCAGATGCTGCCGAAGTTGCCCGATGTAGCTCTCCTGCGCGGGCCCGGAGACCCCTTTGACCTCGACGAGACGCGCAGAGGTCCCCTCGGCACTGACGAGCAGGTCGGCGGACTTTGTGCCGCCGAGCTCCTCGTCCAAGTCGACGGCGCGCATCCCGGCCGCGGTCAGTACCTGCGCGACGGCCTTGGTTAGTTCGGTGCCGCTGCCGTATAGCAGGCCGTACCGCACGGGCTCCGCCTTCTCCTTGGCCTCCCGCAGCTCCTTCTCCAAACGCTGCTTCTCCTCGGCGTACCGCGCCTCCAGTTCCTCGAGCGACTGCCGGGCGCTCCGCTCGCCCGCCGTCTGAAGATCCGGGTCGACGAAGAATGGCGACCGGGCACGGCGCAGCGCCCCTGGTACGTACTCAGGCAGGGCCCGGTGCACCAGCCAGTCCAGCACGTTGTCCCATGGGGTGCCGTCCGGAATCACATACCAGCGCTGGTCGCCGGCGGGTGATGACCAGGCCGCGACCACCGGGTCTCCCAGGGCATCGACCAGGATGGGGTGCAGCTCACCCGCAGCCGGGTGGTCCTCGGAGCCGGACCCTGCGCCGTGTTCCAGATGCATGCCGCGGAGCTGCAGGCTCCACCACGGGTCATCCGCGGGGCGGGTGAGCAGCCGGATCGCGAGGTCCCTGTCGGCGCCGCTCAGGCCCGGCGCGATCGAGGGTCGCGTAGCGGCAGGCAGGCGGCGAGCGACCACGCTCGTGAACAGGTCGCTGAGGTGGACGGACGCGTCGGCGGAGCCGAACACATTGTGGGTCCGGTCCTCGTCAACTTGGCCAATCACCGTGAGTACGAGAGCGAGTTCGCCGCGCCGGCGGGCGCCGCCGAGGACCCGCTTCATCCCTTCGTCGCCCTGATTGTGGACGTGGCCCGGTGACAGAGCGGCAGCGCAGTCACTGCTCTCCATGCCCAGCCACCTCGGCTGAAGGCCGTGCCGCCGCCAGTCGAGAGCTTCGGGAATCCGCAGGGACGCGGGGCGGTCCGCCCGCAGCCGCAAGGCCTGATCGCGGTCGGATCCGGGCTCCGGCTGGCCGATGTGGACCGGCACGAGACCGGAGGCTGTGCTGCTCACCGCCGGAGGTTAGCACCCTGATGAGGGGCACCGGATTGGATACGACGGCGCCCGGTGGCACAGAGGGACATAATGCACGGCAGGAGCGGCGGGACTCGCTAGGAGGCCACCCGCCAACGCCTGTCAGCGGCGCCGACGGGAGAGTGCGCCAACCACGAACGGGGGGGGAGCCCATGGACGACGTTCGGGACCTGCTGGCCCAATACGGTCAGCTCACACGGCAGGACCGAGTCTCAGCGGAGACGATCGGACGGATGATCCAGTCGCTGCTGCACCAGTCCGTCCCCCGAACGCAAGCCATCCCGCACCTCATGCTCGGCGAGACGCTCTTCTTCATATTCGATGGCGGCCACTATCTCCTCACCTTCACTGACCCAGACCGACCACGGAAAGACTGGGCAGCCTATCTCCGCCGCGTCCATGGATACGTCACGGACGACTTGCGCACGATGCAGTCGCGTTGGGTCCACGTCCACTGGCACCAGGAGCACAGCACGCCCGATGAGCAGATGATCGCCGCAATGTCGGGGCTCGGCGTCCTGGTGGACCGCACGCATCTGGAAGCGGCCGCGACCGGACTGCTCCCGCTCGCTCAACTGGTGCACGACCTCTACAGCCGACGCCTGTCCCATGCACCGCTAGCCCAACTGCTGGCCAGCGAAACTGCGGCGCAGGCCTGGCACCTGAGCCCGCCCGCACGGCTGATCTCCCCGCCTGCCGTAGAGACCCGAACCTGGGCGGGAGTGGTGGCGGAGGTTCTCCTCATTGGGCAGCCTCAGCAGACCAGACCGACCGGACTGGCCTGGCTGAGCGACAACAAGCTGTTGATGACCTGCCAGGACGGCCTGCTAAGCATCGACCTCACCCGCGGGCACGCCCACTGGCACCTCCCACTGCCCGGCTGCTACGGCGCGCCGCTCGTATGCGACGACGGCGTCGTATGGGTGATGTGCGGCTCCGCGCTGGTGCGCTGGAATCACGGAGAACTGGACGCCGTCGCGGGGGGCTTCGAAGACGGTGCGGTCCTTCTGCCCGGACCGGACGGCGAACCCTGGATCCTGTCTGGATCCGGGGTCACCTTCGGATCTGATGACGGGACTCTCGCACTGACGCGCGCCGGTGAACGGACAGGTGAGCAGATGCGGTACCCGATCACCTTTGAGGCGGCGGTGCGCTCGGCCGTGTGGGTGGACCGACGCCGGTTCTTCCTCGCCGCCTCCGGGCACAGCGCAGTGATCAACCTGGCCCGCACCACCGACGCCGGGCAACGCGAGGAATGGATCCCCACCCCCGTGCACTTCCCCGCCCACGTGCTGCTCGCGGGCGCGGAAAGCGTACTGAGCGCGTCTTCCGACGGCAGCGGCAACACCGTCGCCGTGCATCGCACCGAGCTCACCGTCCGAGACAGCGAACCACTGGCAGAAGCCCGGCTCGGCGAAGTCTTGGGGCTCACCCAGCGACCCGGCGACGGGCCTGCCTACCTGCTCGCTTCTCTGCCCGACAACGACCACACCCACGTCCGGCCGATCCTGATGAGTCTCACCGGCTACCGCACTCCTGCGCCCAGGACATCCCCGGCCCGCGTCGCCCCCGCCGTCGGCTACGACGCGGTGAGCCAGTCAGCCCGGGGGGAGCGGCGGGACTACGGACTTGACAGACTGCCGCTGGCACGCGAGGGCCAAGCCGAGGTCTTCCGAGCCGTACACAAGGCGACCGACACCGTTGTGGCCTTCAAGCGGCGCACAAGCAAGGGCCAGAGGGCCGCACGGCGCATGAGCCGCGAGGTGGAGGCCGCACTACGATTCGGCGGCAACCCGCACGTCATGCCGATCCTCGACTTCAGCCCCGATCACGACTGGTTCGTCATGCCGCTCGCCGAGGCCACCGTCGAGGACAAGCGGACGGAACTGCAAGACCCCACCCAGCTGCGGACCCTTGTGAGCGCCGTTGCCGCTGGCCTGGCCGACGCACACCGCAGTAAATGGATTCACCGGGACATCAAACCGTCCAACATCCTCTTTCTCGACGGCCGCTGGACGGTCGCCGACTGGGGCATCGTGCGCCGCGCCCGCGGTGAGACCAGCACCGCCGGCCTCCTGACCCACGCCGGCATCGGCACCGAGGGCTTCGCCGCACCCGAACTGTCCGTCAACGGCCACAACATCACCCCCGCCAGTGACATCTACAGCCTAGGACAGCTCATCGGTTGGATCTTCACTGGTACGTGGCCCCAGGCGAACGTGCCCCTGCTGCCCCCGCCAGGTCCGTGGTACGGGGTCGTACGCCAGGCCACCCAACTCGACCCCGCCCAACGGCCCCAGGACGTCGACGCCTTCCTCGCCCTCGTCGAACGCATGACAGGCTCCCAGGACGAGTTCCCCTTCCAACGCGCCACCCGCCTCCTTGAGGACGCCAACGAGCGGGACGACACCACCGCAGCAGCCCAGCTCCTCACCCTCGCCGCCGACCAGCCCGACTCTTACGAGCTGTACCTGGACGTAGTCACCAAACTCGATGTCCGCGCGGCAGAGACGGCACTATTCGCCAACCCTCAGCAGACGACCGCCGTCCTGAATGCACTGACCGAACACTCATCTGCCTACTGGGCCGCCCAGACAGAGGCCACCCGAGCCATCTGGTGGCTTCTCAATGTTTCTCGCCTCGCCGCGCAAGAGGAGCAGTGGCGTCTGCTTGACGCCGCGGTCCAAGGGATGTGCGCCTGGGACGGCCGTTGGGACCGGTGGGACCCGCGCAACAGCATCCGGGACTGGCTGATCACCTTGACTGGGGACGCCGCCGCTACCGTCGCCTCCGCACTCCGCGCCCAGCCGGCAGGCGCCCACTTCTACCACGAAGTATTAGACGACCGTCGCGCCGACCTGGCCATCCGCAGCGCCATCCACGCAGCTCAGCGCACCTGAGCAGCGTGGCGCCTCACGCAAGCCCCCAAGCTATCCACAGGCCGAAACGCGGGCGGCAGCTCCCTCGTACGATGCTGCCGGAGTCTGTGGCCTGCGCCCGGTTGATCGGTAACTACTCGGCGATGACCATTGAGACCTCCGGACCAGCCGTTGCCGACCTGCTCCAGGTCGCCGGCCTCGATGCTCATTGCGTTCGTCCGCCGGGGAAGGCCGACCTCAAGCCGGGAGACGTCGTCATGGAGATCCATTACCAGGAGCAGCTCCGTGCCGTGCCCCTCCCCGGAGGCCTGCCGATGACTCCGGGCTGGACGTTGCAGATGGGCCGCTCCGAACTAGATCGCTACATGATCGAGCTTGTCCAGCCGGGCTCGTGGATTGCAAGCATGAAGCACCTGCTTTCCGCGCACCGGGTCGGGCAACCCTGGCCGCACTACCGCAACGAGCACGAGGGCTGGCTTTAGCCTTCATAGGCGAAGTCCAAGAACCCATGGTGAGGCGTACGCGACTCGCTCCAGAATTTGACGGGCCCTTCTGGCCTATCGCGGTGCCTGACATGAGTCAAGACCAGATGTTGCTTAGCGCGGGAAATCGCAACGAAGAACTCAGATATCGCTGCAGTGGCATCGCCCCAGAAGAGCTGCTCTTCGACCCCGAGCACAACGACCTTCTCGAACTCCAGGCCCTTGCACTTGTGGATGGTCAAGAACCGGATGGCGTCCATCTCCGAAAGGCGCCGGAGGGCTTGGACGGCATCTCCGTCAACGGCAAGCTCCCGGTCGAATGCATCAAGCGCCTGCTCGATCAGATCGTCGAGCCGGGTGCCCTGCTGGTACCCGGTTGACAACGCGGCCAACGTTGGCCGCGACACCAGCTGTAGGAACTCGTAGACAAGGGTCCTCCACGCCGCGGGCTCTGCCGCCTTAAACGTAGGGTCACGTACGACCGCTCGGGCCTCGCTGATCATCCGCTTCAACTGGCCGTCGAAGCGAGATGCCTCGTCGTCGGACGTGCTCGATCGGTTAGTGATCCTCATGAGTTCGGCGTACGCGTCGGGTTGCTTGCCGCCAGCGATCACCCGAATAAAGTTGAACACGAGCGCAGCTGCTGGTTCCGCGGTGAGGTCCTGGCTGTCTTGTTCGTTACGGAAGGGGATGCCGCGATCTGCGAGTTCACGGCCGAGGACGGCCGCGACCAGGTGCGGCTGCTGGCGTACGAGGATGGCGATCTCGCTTGGTGCCGTCCCTTCGTGGAGCCAGCTGTCAACGAGCTGCGCGACGGCTTGCGCCTCGTCCTGGCTGGTTTCGAAGGACAGCACTTCGATGACGCCCTCATCTCCGGTCAGCTCCTCGTCGGGGCTGACCGCTCCAGAGTCCATCTGAGCGATCATTCGGTTCTGCATCCGCCGCAGTCGGGGGGCGGAGCGGAAGTTCTGGTACAGCGGCAGTGGTTGGGCCGAAAAGTCGTCGGCGAAGGTTTGTAGCACTCCGTCCAGTGCGCCGGCCCAGGCCATGATTCGCTGCTTGGTGTCGCCGACTGCGGTCAGGACGGCCGTGCTCTCGCCGAATGCTGCCTTTATCAGTCGGTACTGCTGGCCGGTGCAGTCTTGAAACTCGTCGAGGAAGACGTGGCTGTACGTCTGGCGGATGCCTCCTCGGGCGTAGGTGTTGGTCTCGATGATCTCCAACGCCAGGGGGACGAGGTCGTTGAAGGTGATCTGCTCGCCCTGGATCCGGTTGGCAGGGTCGATCCGATATTCCGGGTTGAGCGCGTTGTATCCGGTCAGTGCGGGCCGGTAATTGTCGATCAAGCGCTTGGCGAAGGCATGGAAGGTGAAGCTGTCGAACCTGGCTGCGAGCCGCGTGCCAGAGCGACGGCGAACGCGCTCTCGCAAGTTGCGGGCGGCGTCGACCTTGAACGAAACCGCCAGGATCCTGCGCGGGTATGGGCACTGTCCAGTGCGCAATAGAAAGTCCGCCCGTTGGGCGAGCAGCTCCGTCTTCCCGGCTCCTGGTCCCGCGGAGACAACCGCGTTCCTGTCCGACGAGGTGACGGCCGACAACGCGTTGGGTTCGAGGACCAGACCGTCGACGGGGCGCCACTGGTTAGGGCGGATCATTCCGGCAGCTCCGCTAGTTTCGTGCGCACCTGCTCGACCAGCCGAACGAGCACGTCGGGGAGGTTCTTCAGCAACTGCTGGTCATTCAGGTCTGCGAGAGCGGACAGGTGGGCAGCGGGCTTGCTTCCGAGATCGAAAATGCTGTGGTAGTCAGCGAAGAGCGCGCTGATGTCCGCGGGGAGGCGGTCTTCGTTCGCGTGGCTCTTACCGAGTACAGCCACGATGGTGGTTTCGTCCGGCTCGGTAGGACTGACGCCGTAGGCGTCGGGGTAAGCCGCCATCAACATCAGGTCGAGGTCGACCGGGTGAGAGAAGAAGACCCCTTGCTCCTCCAGCGCTTCAACAGGGCTGCGCCCGTTGAAGCGAGCGTCTACCAGGGTTGGGAAATCGCAGTCATCATTCCACTTGGGGAGTTTGTCGATCTGCTCTTCTGTGTAGGTCTCCGGGCGAACTGCGTTGATCTGTTTCAGCGCGTAGCGCACCCGCCCCCAGCCGGCCTGGTAGCGGCCAGCGTCGAGGTCAAGTAGCGTCACGTGCGGGATCTGCAGTTCGTTGAGAAGGCGCCAGAAGTGATTCACGTGCCGACCGCCCAGGGGGACCACCGAAACGGATGCGTCGTCCTCCGTGAGCCCGAAGGCCGCTAGGACACGGGGCAAGACCACTTGCTCGCTGTCGCCTTCACCGAGCACGACCAGCCGGGAGAAGTACAGCTCGGGGTAGGCCTCCACTGCCTCCCGTACGTACTTAGCGGCTGCCTCCTGCTCCTCGGGCAGGACGATGCGGTGGATCGTCGTTTCCCGGGCAGTGTTCAACCTGAGGAAGCAGATTGTGCGGGGATCGACGCGACGCAGGAGGGTGGACGCATGCGTGGCGATGAGGGCCTGCATGTCTCCGTGCGCGCAGGCACCCCGTAGTTGGCGGATGATTCGACCGAGGTACTGCGGCGCGAGGCTGTTCTCGGGCTCCTCAAGCGCGATGACGGTGTGCACAGGCGGGCGCAGGCGGTCGGCGTCGATGGAGGGCTCCTCGCCGTTGAGAACGCGCCGGGTGAGGGACTGCCAGGCAAGCACGAGCGAGATGTACAGCAAGGACTTCTGTCCGTCACTCAGCCGCTCGTAAGGCAGTGGTGACCCGTTGGGCGTGGGCGAGAAGGTCACAGTGAGCAGGCGCAATACACTCTCTAGTTCGCCTCGCCCGAAAGCGATCGACGGCTCCCTGAAGTACGCGCCGCGGTGCAGCCCATGCCACTCGTCGGCTAGTCGAAGACCGATGCTCGCTACCGTGGCGTTCTCGCCCAGCGATGAGGTGATTTGAGCAGTAAGGCCGCTCAGCGTCTCGCGCTCGGCAGTCCAGTCAGTGGCCCGCAGAACCCGCCCGATGAGCGATGCCGTCGTGTACGAGACATGGTCGGCGGGGTCCCGACGAGCCGGAAGGTAGTGCACCTCAATGTGCCCACGGTCATACCGTGACATGTCTGATCGGCGAGTCGGCTCACCCGAATCATCCGACTCCAGCACGTACTCGATCTTCTCGTCGATGACACCGTCCGACGCCAGCGACGCAGTCAATCGGACACGGGTTCGCGGAACCCCGTCGGCGGTAGCGATTGCCATATGCGAGAAATTCGGTGGAACCGACGCATGATCCCCGTCGGCTCCTGCTTCCGGGAACTCGACATCCACCTCCAGCCACAACGTCGGATCCCCGGCTTGCAAATCGCCTGCGGATTGAACGGCGGGCACATGGAAATCCTCATGTCGGATCTTACGCTGAGCCTCCAGTGGGCTGAATAGCCGCGACAATGCCTCAAGTACAGTGGTTTTACCTGAGCCGTTGGGACCGAGGACATACGCCAGGTCATCAAGATCAATTTCCGTCGGTTCCGGACCAAAGGACTGGAAGTTACTCAGCCGCAACGTCGTAATCTTCATCGGCTCCGCTCCCCGTTAATTCACACATGTCATTTTACGCAAAAGCGACCACTGATGAGGGCTGGCGGCCTGATGCGTCGGCCTCGTCAGTCAGCCTCGGACGGGATCCACGCGGCGGGTACAAGTGCTTGTCCATCGCGCCGACGCCACCGATGCACGACGTGGTCACTGAAGGCCGGATCTTCAAGGTCTGCGTGCTCCATAACGATGACCTGCAGCTTCCCGTCGAGCCTGCGGAGCGTCCGGTGGATGGCGTTGAAGATGTTCAGAAGCAGGACCCGGTCATCACTCTCAAGCACTTCTTCGCCAACGTGATCGGGTGGGAAATACACCTGCGAAGGTTGGTCGAGAATGAGCACGCCTGGCACGGGGCTGGCGTTCTCGGCGAACCACTCGTGCAGGCTGAGGAGCGTGGCCACGTGGTACCCGAGATGGTTGTCGCCGCTGCCCATATCCCTCAGGGGCACCGGCCCCTCTACGGTGTCAGCCACCACGGTGAGGCGGTTGACATCGAGGCGAATGGGCGAGCTGGAGTGTTCCAGAGCGAGTTCGAGGGCCTTCTTCCTGATCTCCACGTTGATCAGTGACAGGAAGCTGGTCAGGCGGTCGCCTTGAACATCTTCGCTGAGAAGCGTCTCCAACTCGGCAATCCGCGTCCGAAGCTCTTCGGTTCGGTCTTCAATCCTAGGGCTGACAGCGAGTTGGGCCGCCGTGTCCAGATAGAGGCTGATACGGCCTTGCACTATGGCAGCACGTCGTACGTCGTCGGGCTCTTGGTCGAGGATCCGGGTCGCCGCGGTGACCTCGTTGATCTCTTCCTGATTGCGGGCGAGTTCCGAGCGGAGTTCCTGAAGCTGGCCCTCTTCGTGGCTGATCATCCGTTCGATGGCGGGCGTGTCGCTGCGGATGGCGTTCAGGTCACCTTGGAGATGGAGCAGGTCGGCGGTCAACGCCATGACGGTGGCATGGGCGGATCTGACCGGGCTGTCGCAGACCGGGCACTGTTCAGCAGTGGATGCCTCTGGATCGCGCTTCAGCAGGCCAAGGGTGGCCAGCCGTGCGCGCTGCTCGTTGGCTTGGTCGGTGAAGTCACTGTTCTCCGCCAGGGCGGCCTTGAGGTCGGCGATCCGGACCCGCGCTCTGCTGACCCGACCGCGCAGCTCGGCACGGTGGGCGCGCAGCTCGGTGAGAGGGTCGTCGGTCCCGTCTGGACCCGGCTGTGGGCCCCTTTGGAGGAGTGCCTCACGTAGGAGGCGCAGGATGCCTTCGGCGGTCGCCTCGTGGCCATGGGGAGGGTCCGCGAGACGGGCTTCGATGGCCTCGGTGAGCAGGGCCTGTGCCTGCCCGGTGGCAGGGGCGAGGTTACTCGCGGTGGCCAGCTTGGCTTCGTGGTCGAATAGATCCCGCCGGGCGAGGCGTAGTCGACTGCGGAGAAGTGCCTGCTCACGGTCCGTCGCGCCAAGGAAGTAGGGGATGACGCCCCGGATGGTGTTCGGCCTCCACTCTTCGCCTTGCGAGTGGAAGAGCACATCTTCGTTGGCGATCTCGTTCTGGGCCTGGAAGCAGAAGAACAGTGCATGTCGGACGGAGGGCGCGATGAGTGTTGCGCGGCCGACGGCGGGGACGCGGATATTGCGGTCGATGCCGCAGAAGTCGCTCAACAGACCCTTAGCGACGTCCCTCGGCGTGACGAAGCGAAGCTCGTTCAGAGGCGGCGGCAGCGAGCCGGGCGTCTGCGAGAGGATGCAGAGGACGGTGCTGACACCGCCCTTGGCTTCCGGGGCGCGGCGGGCGACAAAGAGCTGCTCTCCGGGCTTGACGAGGGTGATCGCGAATGTGCTGACGTATTCACGGACCTTGCCGGACTTCACTGGATAGCCGGCGCTGGCGAGGCAGTAGTCGATGATCGTCAACAGGGCGCTCTTCCCGCGGCGGGAGTCTCCGGTGACGATGTTGAGACTGCCCGGCTCGAAGGGCACGGTGTGCACCTGGCCCGGCTGCTTGCCGTAGATAGTGACCGCTTTGATCTGAAAGGTCACAGCTTGACTCCGAAGAGGGTCAGGACGGTGCCAAGACTGCCGGTGCTGGGAAGCCAGCGTCCGAGCATGAGGGCTGCCCGTTGGATGTCTACGGTCTGTGGTGTCCCACCACTAGGGGTCTTGGCCAGTGCGCGGGGCACGGGGATGAGGCCGGCGGCAGTGCAGTGCAAGACACGGGACTGAAGGGCGAACAGAAGACCTGGTCTAACCACGTCGGCGAGGAGCGCGGCGTTGCGAGACATCTCGACGCGCACATGCTCGTTCGCTTCGAGCCACCCCATCAGCCCAGTGCCAGTCGTTGCTGGCAGCGCTGCCCGGATGGCGGGCTGCAAAGCCATGACGCTGGCTGTCACAGCTACGGGAAGCGGGCATGCGGCGGCGTACTCCTTGTCGTAGCCCTGAACAGCGCGGGTGCACAGGACCCCGGTGAATGCAGGGTTATATAGGGCCCGTTCCTCACGGCTGAGCTGCATCAGCGGCCCCCGGTGGGCTCAAGGAGCTCCATGAGGCGCGCGGAGAAGTCCGGGTGCCATCCGACTTTCAGTTCGTCGGCGAGCATGTGATATGAGCCTTTGGTGACGAAGATTTCGTCACAATCTGCGCGAATCGGGAAGCGGGCCTGTCGATCGACCCAGCGGTAGATCAGCCTGGCTTCCTTCTTCTTCTCCTCCTCGGAAGCCTCGATCCCGAGGTCCTCCGCCATCTCGGCGAAACGCGACTGCCATTCCTCAACGAGCCTGCGCTCGTAGTTGCCAAGCTCACCCGCACGCAGCAAGTTCTCGGCGGACCAGCGGGACCGCTGGGTGAAGGCGCGGACGTAGTCCCTCACCGCGAGACCGATCCGCTCATCTCCGACACCAATCAGCGCGAGCTGGCGGACAAACTTCCTGTCGGCTGAGCGGGAGGCGTCGGAAGCCATGTCGGAGATGTCGGGGTCGATAGGCAGATTGTCGTAGCGGAACTGTCGCTGCAGGTCGGAGAGCCGCTCATCGAATTCGACGCCGGTGACCGGACTTCCTCCTGGGGTCTGCATCTGCTCGATCACACGGTCGTAGAACCAGCCTTCCAACCGGGCAAGGAAGGCCTTCGCCGCATCGTGGCCGACCGCGAAGGCCGCGAGGCCCTTCAACGCGTCTCGGACCTCGGTGATGTCCTGAGTGCCTCCAAGGACTTCGATGCGGGAGACCAAGGACTGCTGCAGCGGCCTATCCCCCAGATCCAGATCATCGAAGGCCTCGAAGCACTTTGGAAGGGACCCCTTCTTCGCCTTCGACGCCTTACGGGCCTCGCGGAGCAAGTGCAGAGCGCGGTCTTCATCGCGATGCTGGCTGCTTCGAGGCTGCAGGCAGAAGGCTGCACTGCCTTCAGGGAGCTCAGCTGTCGTCAGCAGGAACAGTTTCGTCTCAGTGAGCGCGATCCGGCTGGACTTGGCAGCCTCCGCCCAGATCCGCAACGTCTTCCAGAGGTCCTCGGACAGATCGGTCATGCGAACGCCCTCGGCGCGCTGCTTGAGCTGGACCAGGCTCCTATCCGGGCCCCGTTGGATTTCGATGTCGTCAGCTGCTTCGACCGCAACGTCCCAGTCCATGCCGCCGCTCATCCACTGCTCAATACAGATGTGCAGCGCCTTCGCGAACTGAAGAAGGTATCCGAGTGCCGACGCCGACGCCTCATACTGCTCACCCGTGTCTGTCATCGTCCACGCTCCCCCCAGACCGACCCGGCGATCATTCCACGGAGGTGAACGCCGCGCCCATAGAGATGCGCAAAGAGGAGCAGCGAAGTAAGGCGATGAGGACCACTTCCCCCTCCTGGGCACCCTCCGCATGTTGACCCCTCCTCGGGCTCCAGTTGCGGGGACCCAACCTGAACACACCCACTTGACAGGGAACACCACCGCCGCCCGTACCCGGTCCTTGCTCTCCGTCAGGCTCTTGTCCGGCAGCCCCACCAGCGTGAACGCCGCCACGCCGGGCTCCAGGTCGGCCTGGACCTCGACCACCACGCCCTCGACGCCCACCAGCGCCACCGAGCACGTCCGCGCGAACCCCATCTCACGCCACCCCCCGCGCGTGCTCGACCACGGGCGCCCCGCGCTGGGGCAGCAGCACGCCGACCACGTCGATGCGGACCCCGCCCGGCGGCGCTCCTCCGTGGACGTGGATCCAGTGTTCGGCGAGGCCGCGCAGGCGCTCCGCCTTCTCGCGGGTCACCCCGGCCATGGGGTGTTCGAAGAACCCCGCCCGCCGGGTCTTGACCTCGCAGACCACCAGGACGTCCCCGTCCCGCGCCACGATGTCGATCTCGCCCGACCTGCCGCAGCGCCAGTTGCGCTCCAGGATCGTGAGACCGGCTTCCGTCAGCCGCCGCGCGGCCAGCGTCTCGCCGTACCTGCCGAGTGCGCTGCGTGCCCGATTCGTGTTCATGTCGGCACCACCTCCGGCGCCAACCGTCACGCATCTCCCACCCAGAAGTGGATCTTGGTGGGTTCCTCAGCGATTGTGGACAACTCCGTCACTCACACGAGTGAGGCCACGTCACCCCCGAAGCCCGGGTCAGCCGCCCGGAAGCTCCAGGTCGGTCTTGTTCAGCTCCTCGATGTTCACGTCCTTGAACGTGAGTACGCGGACCTGTTTCACGAAGCGGGCGGGCCGGTACATGTCCCAGACCCAGGCGTCCGCCATGGACACCTCGAAGAACACCTCGCCCTGGACCGAGTGCACCTGCATCTCGTAGTCGTTGGTGAGGTAGAAGCGCCGCTCGGTCTCGATCACGTATTTGAACAGACCGACGACATCGCGGTACTCCCGGTAGAGCTTCAGCTCCATCTCGGTCTCGTACTTTTCGAGGTCCTCGGCGCTCATGGCATGTTCCCCTTCAGCCGTGCGATCCCACCATTGTGCGCCAGTACCGCGCGCCCCTAGACGATTTCCGTGTCAAGGGTGACGGGCCTGACGGGGGGACCTTCGTCGAGCAGCCTACGGAACAGCTCGGCGAGTCTGGTCGGATACACCGTCTCATGTGCCCGGGTCAGTTCCCGGCACGTCCACCAACGCGCTCCCACGACACTGCGCCGCTCCAGCTCGGTCAGGGCTCTGGCCTCGGGCATCACCTCAAACGTATGCGGCGTCCGGGCCAGGTAGTACCACTCGTCCTGGTCCCAGCGGCGGCCGGCGAACGGGAAGGAGCACATCCGCCGCCACAGCAGCGGGCCGAGTTCGACGTCCGTGATGCCCGTCTCCTCGGCGAGTTCCCGCAGCGCGGCCTGCTCACGGGTCTCGTCGCCCTCCAGTCCGCCGCCGGGCGTGAACCACCAGTCGTCGGCCGGGTCGTCCGGTTCATGGCCGTGCAGGAGCAGGATGCGGTCGTCGGGGTCCAGGAGAACGACCCTGGCCACCCTGCGCGGGGCGCTGTGGGCGCCCTCCGGCAGCGCCTCAGCGGCCACCGGCGGGCTCCGTACGGCCGCGGCCGCGGGAGCGGCCCAGCAGGCCGGCGATCGGGCCGTACGCGCCGCCGGCGAGGACCAGCACGGCACCGCCCACGATCATGAACTCGATGACACGCAGCGGACCCGGTTGGGAGAGGGCGCCGAGCGTCTCGAATCCGGTCGGCCGCTTGAGCAGGCCCTTCATGGGCCAGATGACGGAGTCCACACGGGCGCTCACGGCGCTGCGCGCCACCGTGCCCTTCGCCGCGTCCGTGAGGTGGGCGGTGGAGTCCAGGGAGCCCTGGCGCTCGTCACCGAGGAGGAAGAGCCGGCCCTTGGGGACGGTGACGGTCGGGAAGCCCTGGAGCTCGGCCAGACTGCCCGCCGGCAGATACGGCTCGTCGATCTGCTTGCCGTTGACGGTCAGCTTGCCGTTCGTGCAGCAGGCGACGGTGTCACCGCCGATCGCGACCACGCGCTTGACGACGTCCGCGTTGGTGACCCAGCTCGTGTCGTGGAAGACCACCACGTCACCCCGGCGCACCTCGCTGCCGTCGATGCGCTGGCCGAGGACCCGGTCCCCGGCGTCGATGGTCGGGGTCATCGAACCGGTGGGCACGGTGTACGGCCGGTAGACCACCGCTCCCCAGGCGAACCCGCCGAGGAACAGCACGATGCCCAGCGCGACGGCGATCCCGGACAAGCGATTTCCGAGCGTGCCGCCGGCCTGCGCCGTGCCGGTGCTGGTGCCTCCGCTGCGCGGGGCCGTACGTATCGTGCTCTCGCCACCCATGAGGCCGCACCCTACCCGGCGGTACCGGGCAGGGGCAGCCCTTCTTCCCCGCCCCTGGTCACAAGCTCCCCAAGGGTTTCACATGGGCCGGTCAGCACCGGCCGGCAGCGGCCGGGCTCGCTCCGGTCAGCGCTTGCCGGCGGCCGTCGGCCGCTTCTCGAACTTCGACTCGATCCGCTCGCCCCGCCGGCGGCGCCACACCGCGATCGGCAGGACGGCCGCGACGGCCACGCCCTCCGGGGCCACCGAGAGGGAGGCCGCGGCGGACGACTGCGTGTTGATGCCGCTCTGGTCGAAGGTGTCCGGGACGGGCAGGGTGCCCCAGCGGTTGATCGGCCAGGCCTTGACGATGGCGCGGCCGACGACGTCCTTGACCGGGACCATGCCGTGGTGCTTGTCGGACTGGTTGTAGCGCGAGTCGCGGGAGTTCTGGCGGTGGTCGCCCATCACCCAGATGTAGCCCTTGGGCACCTTCACCGTGAACTGGCCGCCCTGGTCGTCGACGCTGCACGGGGTGTTGCCCGGATACACATACGGCTCGTTCAGAGCATGGCCGTTGACCATGACCGGGCCGCTGTTCTTACAGGAGACGGTGTCGCCGCCGACACCGATGACCCGCTTGATGAGGTCCTTCTCCTCGGCGGACGGCATCAGGCCGATCCAGCTGAGGAACGTCTGGATCGCGTTCGGCTGGGCCGTGGGCTCGCCGGCCAGCCAGTCGTCCGGGTCGTGGAAGACGACGACCTCGCCGCGGTCCGGCTTGGAGCCGAACCACGGGGTGAGCTTGTCGACCAGGACCCGGTCACCCTGCTGGAGGGTGTTCTGCATCGAGTCCGACGGGATCGAGAACGCCTGCACCAGAAACGTCTTGATCAGCAGCGCCAGCACCAGCGCGATACCGATCAGGATCGGCAGCTCCTTCCAGAAGGAGCGGGGCTTCTTCGGTGCGGGCGCCGCCGAGTCGCCCGCACCCCCGTCCGTGTCCCCGCCGCCACCGCCGGGGTACGGGCCGTCCGCCGGACCGCCGTCCCCGGCCGGACCACCGTTATTCCCGGAGGTGGAACCACCGTCGACGGGGGGGACATTCTCCACGGGGCGCCCGCTGTGCTCCTCGCCGTCGTGTCCCGACCGTGCGCCAACCGCCACATCCCCCACGCCAACTCCTTACTCCGTGCCGCCGCCCGCGCCATCCCCGGCGCAGACCCACCACTCCCATAACGAGCGGGAGTTCCGCAGGGCTCGGGAGTTGGATGTATCCGTTCGGATCGTCGGAGGCAACCCTATGCGACAGGTGGGGAGCCGCGGTCGACCCCGACACGGAGTTCGAAACGCTTGCGAAGGTTTTAGGTTCGTTCAGCGAGGTCCAGTGCCCGAACGGCCAGCCGATCCACTTGGCCCGGCCCACCACCAGGCTCACCGGGACGGTGCCGCCGTAGTCGGTGTCCTGGTGCGCCCGGGAGTCGGCCGAGTTGCCGCGGTGGTCGCCCATCACCCACAGCCGCCCCTGCGGGACGGTGATGTCGAACTCGGTGGCGGACGGGACGTTCCCCGGATAGAGGTAGTCGCCCTCGGTCAGCGGTACGCCGTTGACGGTGACCCGGCCCTGCGCGTCGCAGCACTTGACGTGGTCGCCGCCGACACCGATGACCCGCTTGATGAGGTCCTTCTCGTTGGCGGAGGGCAGCAGACCGATGAAGGTGAGGCCTTCCTTGATCTGCTTGACGACGATCGGGTCGTTCGCCTTGGTGGTCTGCTCGCCGTCCAGCCAGCCGCCCGGGTCGTGGAAGACGACGACGTCACCGCGGTGCGGCTCGGAGCCGAACCACGGAGTGAACTTGTCGACCAGGACACGGTCGCCGATCCGGATCGTCTGCTCCATCGAACCCGAGGGGATCACGAAGGCCTGGACGAGGAAGGTCTTCAGCACGAGGGCTATCAGGACGGCCACACCGACCAGCAGCGGTATCTCCCGCATCGCGCCGCGCCGGCGCTTGCGCTTGACCTTGCGCTGCAGCTTGCGCCGCTCCGCGCGGGACCGGCCGCCGGACGGTCCGGAGGAGCGCCGGAGCCCGGTGGGCAGCAGGTTGGCGGTGGCGTCGCTGGGCACGCCGCGCGGTTTGCCGCGGTTACCCATGGGCCGCTCCCGCCCCCTTCGATCCCTGTGCCGCCGGCACGCGCGCGTAGGCGGCGGGACGGGTGAGGTGGGTCCAGTGCGCGTACGGCCAGACGATCCAGTCGGCCCGTCCGATCACGTCCCCGACGGGGATCATGCCGCCGCCGGGCGAGCCCAGATGGTCGCGGGAGTCGCTGGAGTCACTGCGGTGGTCACCCAGGACGAAGAGCGTGCCCTCGGGGACCTGGACGTAGAAGGGCACGGTGGACGGGGTGTCCCCGGGATAGAGGAACGCGGTCTCGTCGACCGGCCGGCCGTTCACCTTGATCCTCCCCTCCTTGTCGCAGCAGACCACACGGTCTCCTCCCACACCGACAACGCGTTTGATGTAGTCGGCGTCCCCGAAGTACCCGGTGCCGTCGAACACGACGACATCGCCTCGGCGCGGCTCGGCACCGAAACGGTACGCCAACTTATTTACGAGAACTCGGTCCCCGATCCTCAATCCCTGTTCCATGGATCCGCTGGGAATCTGGAATGGTTGCGCCACGAGAGTGTTCAGGACGAGCAAAAACGCCAGGCAGGCGAAGAGGGTCAGGGTGATCCAGCCGCCCGGCAGCCAGTCGGTGACCCGCGTCAGGAACGCGAAACGCGACCGGTCCTCCTTGGCCTCCGGTTCGGGGCTGGAGGAGCGGTCGCGCTCCGTCGGCTGTGCTTCGGTGTCCATCGGGGCCAGATGTTATCCGGCCTCGGTAAGGCACCTTGTTATCGGCTCGCTCGCCTACGGCTCACGAGCCTGGTGGCACGCGATCAGTTGTCGCGCTTCTCCTTGATCTTCGCGGCCTTGCCGCGCAGGTCGCGCAGGTAGTAGAGCTTGGCGCGACGCACGTCACCGCGGGTGACGAGCTCGATCTTCTCGACGATCGGGGTGTGCACCGGGAAGGTGCGCTCGACGCCGACGGAGAAGGAGACCTTGCGGACCGTGAAGGTCTCGCGGACACCGCTGCCCTGGCGGCGGATCACAACGCCCTTGAACTGCTGCACACGGGAGCGGTTGCCCTCGATGACGCGGACGTGGACGTTGACGGTGTCACCCGGGCGGAAGGCCGGGACGTCGCTGCGCAGCGACGCGGAGTCGACGGTGTCGAGCAGGTGAGACATTTTTCGTCTGCTTTCTTCGCTGATGCCACAGGTCATCAACGGGAACTAGATGTTCTTCGGAAGTGGGCCGTGCCGTCGGGGTGGGCGTCGTCTCCCCCTGTGGCAGGGGCGCACACCGGACGGTTCACAGCACAACAGCCGCCTATTCTTCCACGCCGGGGGCCCGGCGCCAAAATCGGCCGTGGGGCTCCCCCTCCGGGTCCGGTGCCCAGCCCAGGATGGAGAGCATCTCGCGGTCCTTCTTGTCGAACGCCTTGGGGTCGCAGCGCTCGATCAGGTCGGGCCGGTGCGCGGTCGTACGCTTCAGGGCCTCGTCACGGCGCCAGCGGGCGATCTTCCCGTGGTGGCCGCTGAGCAGCACCTCCGGGATCTCGCGCCCCCGCCACTCGGGCGGCTTGGTGTAGACGGGGCCTTCCAGGAGGCCGGCCATGGCGCCGGGCGCGAAGGAGTCGTCCCGGTGCGACTCGGCGTTGCCGAGGACGCCGGGCAGCAGCCTGGCCACGGCCTCGGTGACGACGAGTACGGCCGCCTCGCCGCCGGCCAGCACATAGTCGCCGATGGACACCTCGTGGACCGGCATCCGGGTGGCGTACTCGTCGATGACCCGCCGGTCGATGCCCTCGTAGCGGGCCGGTGTGAAGATCAGCCAGGGGCGCTCGGAGAGTTCGACCGCGAGTTCCTGGGTGAAGGGGCGGCCGCTGGGGGTGGGCACGATCAGCGCGGGGGCGTGCGCGCCGGTCTCGTAGCCGTCGGCGAGGACGGTGTCGAGGGCGTCCCCCCAGGGGTCGGTCTTCATGACCATGCCGGGACCGCCGCCGTACGGGGTGTCGTCGACCGTGTTGTGCCGGTCGTACGTCCAGGTCCGCAGATCGTGCACCCGCACGTCGAGCTGCCCACGCGCGCGTGCCTTGCCGACGAGCGAGACGTTCAGCGGTTCCAGGTACTCGGGGAAGATCGTGACGACGTCGAGGCGCATCAGGACTCGTCCCGGGAGGAGGCGCTGGGTCCATCAGCGGCTTCGTCGTGGAAGTCGTGGACCGCGTGGTCGTCGATCAGGCCCGGCGGGGGCGCGATGACGGCCTTCTGCTCCTCCAGGTCGATCTCGGTGACGATCTGCTCGACGAACGGGATCATCACCTCGCTGCCGTCGGGGCGCTCGACGATGAACAGGTCCTGGGAGGGCAGGTGCGAGATCTCGGTGATCCGGCCGACCTCGGTGCCGTCCTCGGTGACCACGTCCAGGTCGATCAGCTGGTGGTCGTAGTACTCGTCCTCGTCCTCGGGCAGTTCCTCCGGATCGACCTCGGCGATCAGGATGGTGTTGCGCAGGGCCTCGGCCCCGGTGCGGTCCTTGACGCCCTCGAAGCGCAGAAGCAGACGGCCGCTGTGCACCCGGCCCGTCTCGATGGTCAGCGGTCCCGTCGAGGCGGGATCGGTGGCGAGTACGGCGCCGGGCGCGAGCCTGAGCTCCGGCTCGTCGGTGCGTACCTCGACGGTGACCTCGCCCTTGATGCCGTGGGCGCGGCCGATCCGTGCGACTACCAGCTGCACTGTGCTTGCTCTCCTGTCATAGGACTCATACGACCCGCCATACGACTACGGGCCGGGGACGGCCCAGTGGGCCCTCCCCGGCCCGAGCCGGTTGCGATGAAGCGTCAGCGGACGTGATCCACGTCGACGAGGTCGACGCGGACTCCGCGACCGCCGATGGCGCCCACGACGGTACGCAGGGCGCGAGCGGTACGGCCATTGCGGCCGATCACCTTGCCGAGGTCGTCGGGGTGCACCCGGACCTCCAGCACGCGCCCGCGGCGCAGGTTGCGCGAGGCGACCTGCACATCGTCGGGGTTGTCGACGATGCCCTTCACGAGGTGCTCAAGCGCCTCTTCGAGCATGCTGCTCAGGCCTCGGTCGACTCGGACTCAGCCGCGGCCTCGTCCTTCTTCTCAGCCTTCTTCTTCTGGGTGATCGCCTCACCCTTGCCCTCGTCGTCACCGCCGAGCGCCTCGAACGTCGGGCGCGCGGCCTTCGGCGCGGCGACGAGCAGCGGCGCCGGGGCGGGCTCGCCCTTGAACTTCTGCCAGTCGCCGGTCTTCTTCAGGATGGCGAGCACGGGCTCGGTCGGCTGGGCGCCGACGCCGAGCCAGTAGGCGACGCGGTCGGCGTCGACCTCCATGACCGACGGGTTGTAGGTCGGGTGGTACTTGCCGATCTCCTCGATCGCACGGCCGTCACGGCGAGTGCGGGAGTCGGCGACGACGATGCGGTAGTGAGGCGAACGGATCTTGCCCAGACGCTTCAGCTTGATCTTGACTGCCACGGGAGTGGGTTCTCCTGGATTTGACGTGTTTGGGCACGGCGAGTCTGCCGCGTGGGGTTGCGGTACCCGAGTGCCCGATGGACGCGTCAGCCGGAGGAGAGAGGGGTCCTGTGCGGCTGTCGAGTACAGCTAGCCATTGTGCCACACCCTGCGGGCCGCTTTGGCCGACGACGAGGTGCGGGGCCCCGGGCATGCCGCAGCCGCACCCGGCGCGGAGGTGAGGTGCGTCGGGTGCGCTGCCCGCGGGGAGACCGGGGTGTGGCGATGAGCCATGGCTACGGCTGCCACGAGCAGCCGTCTGCTCAGCTCGCCGCCGCTCCCACGGCCTCCGGGATGCGGAACGGCTTGCCGCAGCCGCCGCACACGATGGGTGCCTGGGCCAGGACCGACGGCACCACCCGGACGTTGCGGCCGCAGTCGCACACCGCCTTGACCCGGACGCCGCCGCCGGACGAGCCGTGGCGGGCGGCCGGGCCGCGGAAGGTACGGGAGGTGTCGGCGGAGGTCGCCACCGTGTGGGCCTTGAGAGCGCGCTGCAGTCTCTCGATGGTCGGCCGGTAGCGGCGCTTGGCCTCGGGGTTGAGCGCGACCAGCGAGAAGCCGCTGCTGGGGTGCGGCTCGTCGGGGTGGTCCAGGCCCAGCTCCTCGGCGATCGCGAGGAATCTGCGGTTGTGGTAGCGGCCGGCCCGGGAGGTGTCGCGCACTCCACGCGCGGCGGCGATGCCGTGGACTGCCTCATGGAGCAGCCGTTCGAAGGAGAGCTCGTGTCCGCACGCGGACGACGACTCTCCGATCAGGGACTCTGGCGCGGCAAGGTCGGGCAGTTCGGGGTGGTACCGCTGAATGTCGGCCCACGCCTCTGCCAGCTCTGCGGCGAGAACAGGTGGTGTCTGTGTCGTGCTCACGTAATGAGAACGAGCGGGGGTGCCGCTGTGTTCCTATTCCGGGGCATCCCAAATAATTTGCACGTACCCGTCAGTTGGCACTGATGCGTGGAGACGAGTACGGGTGCGCTGATCTGCGGAGAAGCCTCACAGCTCGTACCAAGCCGGTGCGTAGTCTGACGTACGCCCCGACGCGTACTTCCGGCGTAGGGACCGCGGCGGCTGTGGTCGGCGGATGCGCAAGAGGCCTTTCGGTCGCTCTCGTGGCTTGGGACGCCCTGTCGTTCAGCGCCCGCGGCGGCCCCGACGTTACTCGGACCCCGTCGTCATCCGGCGCCGACCGCCTCCGGCGACCGGACCCCGGACGGTCACCGGGCCGGCCGACCATGGCCAGAACCGCCGTGTCGTGGGTCCGATGGTAGAGCCACAAGTTGCGGGGATGTGAAATCTCGCCACAGTCACATTCCACCTACAAGCCGGTACCCGCGACCTCTGGACGCCACCGCGAGCCCGGAGTTACCTGGCATACGTGGGAAGTGCGAGCGCACGACACGGGGACCACGGAATCGGTCAGTGCGTAACTCTCGGCGGATTGGGGCGCTTACCTATGACACCTACGCTCGTGCGGCATCACCCGTCTCACGCGGACTCCGCACCCCGCGTGAACCTGGGCGCACGCGCGCGTGACTGGTCAGAGATCCAGGAGCGGATGCTGGTCCCGCTCTACGAGACCGTCCACGAGCGACTCGAAGTGGGCCCCGCCACCCGGCTGCTCGGCCTGCGCTGCGGTTCCGGTCTCGCCCTGTTGATGGCGGCGGCCAGAGGGGCCGTGGTGACCGGTGTCGACTCCTCCCCCGAACGCCTCGCCCTCGCCCGTGAGCGCCTGCAGCCCGAGCCGGCCCTCGGGGCACGCGCGCGTGGCCGTGCCGCCCGGGTGGTCGAGGGCGGGCCGGCGGACGCGGCGGACGCGCAGGCACCGGCCTACAACCTGATCACTGCCTTCGACCCGATCGGCTGCCTGGCCGGCGACGCCGAAGGGCTCGGTGGACTGCTCACCGAGGCGACGCCGTCGGCGGAGCGCGGGGCGGCCGTGGTGCTGGTCGGCTGGGGGCCGCCGGAGCGCTGTGCGACCTCGTCCGTCCTGCGGGTGGCCGCGAAGTTGGCCGATCCTTTGCGCAGCGCGGGCAGTTGGCGGCCGGCGTGCCGCGACGACCTGGAGGAGGTCGCCCAGCGGGCCGGGCTGCGGATGGACGGGTCCGGTCGGGTCTCCTGCCCCTTCGGCTACGCCGACGCCGACAGCGCCGTACGCGGACTGCTGTCGACCGGGCTGTTCGACGCGGCGATCGCGGCGACCGACCAGGAGCAGGTCGACAAGGAGCTGACCGAGGCGCTCCATCCGCACCAGCGCCCCGACGGCACGGTGTGGATGCCGAACGTCTTCCGGTACCTGATCGCCCGCGTGCGCTGACGCTCTGCCGGTTCGCACCGCCGGTTCGCTCCGCCGGTTCGCTCCGCCGGTTCGCTCCGCCGGTTCGCTCCGCCGGTTCGCTCCGCTGGGCTGGCCGTCATTTGTCTGCGGCGCCGATGTGGCTGGTCGCGCCCGCGCGGCGGAGCCGCATACCGGTACAGCCCCGCGCCCCTTCGGGGCGCTCGGACTCGGGGCGGTCGGATTCGGGGCGCTCGGACTCGGGGTGGTCGGATTCGGGGCGGTCAGGTCTCGTCGAGGTCCTTGGTCAGGCGGGTGATCCCCGCGATCCGGTAGGCGTCCGCCTCCTCCAGTGTTTCGCGCTCGAGCAGGGCCTGGGCCAGTGCGTCCAGCTGGTCGCGGTGGTCGCGGAGTTGGCGGCGGGCCTCCTCGTAGCACTCGTCGACGATCCGGCGCATCTCGGTGTCGATCGCGTCCAGGGTCTGCGGCGCGGCGGCGAGTCCGTAGGCCTGCTGGGCGTCGTTCGGGAGCGCGGAGAGGCGGCCGACCTCCTCGCTCATGCCCCAGCGGGAGACCATCCCGCGCGCGATGTTGGTGACCTGCTCCAGGTCGCTCTCCGAACCGGTGGTGATCACGTCGTAGACGACCTGCTCGGCGGCCATTCCGCCGAGCGCGCCGATGATCCGGCCGCGCAGGTACTCCTCGGTGTACGCGTACTTGTCCGCGTCCGGCGTCGACAGGGTGACGCCGAGGGCGCGGCCGCGCGGCACGATGGTGATCTTGCGGACCGGGTCGGCGCCGGGCTGCAGCATGCCGAGCAGGGCGTGCCCGCTCTCGTGGTAGGCGGTGCGCCTGCGTTCCTCCTCGGGCATCACCAGTGGCCGTTCGGCGCCGAGCTGGACCTTTTCCAAGGCCTCCGAGAGGTCCGACTGGGTCACGCTGTCCTGCTGGCGCTTGACGGCGAGCAGAGCGGCCTCGTTGGCGAGGTTGGCCAGTTCGGCACCGGTCATGCCCGGGGTGGTACGGGCGACCTGGGCGAGGTCGACGTCCGGGGCGAGCGGGATCTCGCGGGTGTGGATCTCCAGGATGGCCTCGCGGCCGGTGCGGTCCGGGGGCGAGACCTGGACCACCCGGTCGAACCGGCCGGGGCGGGTGAGCGCGGGGTCGAGGATGTCGGCGCGGTTGGTGGCCGCGATGACGATGACGCCCTCGGAGCCGGAGAAGCCGTCCATCTCGGTGAGGATCTGGTTCAGGGTCTGCTCGCGCTCGTCGTGTCCGCCCATGGAGGCACCGCCGCCGCGGGCCCGGCCGATGGTGTCGATCTCGTCGATGAAGATGATGGAGGGGGCGACCTTGCGGGCCTCCGCGAACAGTTCGCGCACGCGTGACGCGCCGACGCCCACGATCATCTCGATGAACTCGGAGGCCGAGGCCGAGAAGAACGGCACCCCCGCCTCGCCGGCCACGGCCCGCGCGAGCAGGGTCTTGCCGGTGCCGGGCGGGCCGGCCAGCAGCACACCGCGCGGCATCTTGGCGCCCATCCGGCGGTAGGCGTCGGGATTCTTCAGGAAGTCGACGACGTCGTTGAGCTCGCCCTCGACCTCGTCGATGCCGGCCACGTCCTCGAAGGTGGTCCGCTGCTGTCCCGGCTCCAGTTCGACCGGCTTGGGCGGCGCCTTGCGGCCCAGCATGCCGCCCGCGCCGCCGAGACCCGCGCTCATCCGGCGGGCGATGAAGACCCACACCGCGACCAGGATGATGATCGGCGCCAGCGAGATCAGCAGGTTGGCGAGGAAACTGCGGTGCTGGACCACCGGAGCGGCGGTGACCGTGACGTTGTGCTTGGTCAGGTTCGCCCACAGGGCGTCGTCGGCGAAGGACGGCCGCTCGGTGTTGAACTTGGTGTAGTTCCCACCGCCCTCGGGGTTCTTCTGCTCCTTCTTGAGCTGCCCCTGGATCGAGTCGCCCTTGGCGTAGATCTTGTCGACGTTGCCGTCGTTGACCTGCTTGCTGAACTCGGTGTACGAGATCGTCGGCTCGTTGGCCTGGTCGAAGTACGACAGCACCAGGTTGGCCAGCAGGTAGACCACCAGAGCGGTCATGATCAACCGCCACCAGCCGCCGCGCATCCTCGGCCCGCCGGACGGCGGCTTCGGCGGCTCCTCGGGGGCACCCTCGGTACGCCAGGGCTGGTCGGGCGACTTGCGCGGCGGCGCGGGGTTGGTCATATGCGGAAGGTACGACACCGACCAACCCCTGGCACGCGCACAGGTGAACGCAGGTGAACTCGGCCCTTGAACTCCCATGAACTTCAGCCCATGAACTTCAGCCCATGAACTTCAGGCCATGAACTTCAGGCCATGGAACGTCAGCCCATGAACTTCTTGAACTCGTCCGGCAGCTCGAAGTCCTGGGCGCCCTGCTGCGGCACCCCGAAGGCGTTGCCGCCCTGAGCGGCCGCCTCGCGGCGCTGGGCATCCTCCAGCTCCTGCTGCTTGCGCTTCATCGGGTTGCCGGAGCGCTGCTTGCCCTTGGCCTTCTTCGGCTGCTTCTTGGCCCGGCCGGGGCCGCCGCCCATGCCCGGGATCCCCGGCATGCCCGGCATGCCGCCGCCCTGGGCCATGCGGGACATCATCTTGCGGGCCTCGAAGAACCGCTCGACGAGTCCCTTGACCGCGCTGACCTCGACACCGGAGCCCTTGGCGATACGGGCGCGGCGGGAGCCGTTGATGATCGTGGGGTCCTGGCGCTCGCCCGGGGTCATCGACTTGATGATCGCGGCGGTGCGGTCGACGTCCCGCTCGTCCAGGTTGTTGATCTGGTCCTTGATCTGGCCCATGCCGGGCAGCAGACCGAGCAGCTTGCTGATGCTGCCCATCTTCCTGACCTGCTCCATCTGGGCCAGGAAGTCGTCCAGGGTGAAGTCCTGGCCCTTCTTGGACGCCAGCTTGGAGGCCATCTTCTCGGCCTCTTCCTGGCTGAACGTCTTCTCCGCCTGCTCGATCAGGGTGAGCAGGTCACCCATGTCGAGGATGCGGGAAGCCATCCGGTCCGGGTGGAAGGCGTCGAAGTCGTCGAGCTTCTCGCCGTTCGAGGCGAACATGATCGGCTTGCCGGTGACCTGACGGATGGAGAGCGCGGCACCACCGCGGGCGTCACCGTCGAGCTTGGAGAGGACGACACCGTCGAAGCCGACGCCGTCGCGGAAGGCCTCGGCGGTGGTGACGGCGTCCTGGCCGATCATCGCGTCGACGACGAAGAGGATCTCGTCGGGGCTGACCGCGTCCCGGATGTCGGCCGCCTGCTGCATCAGCTCCTGGTCGATACCGAGCCGGCCGGCGGTGTCCACGATCACGATGTCGTGGACCTTGGACTTCGCGAAGTCGATGGAGTCCTTGGCGACCTTGACCGGGTCGCCGACGCCGTTGCCCGGCTCGGGCGCGTAGACGGCGGCACCGGCGCGCTCGGCGACCACGCTCAGCTGGTTGACGGCGTTGGGGCGCTGGAGGTCGGCGGCGACGAGCAGCGGGGAGTGGCCCTGCTCCTTGAGCCAGTGGGCGAGCTTGCCCGCGAGGGTGGTCTTACCGGCACCCTGGAGACCGGCCAGCATGATCACCGTGGGCGGCTGCTTGGCGAACCGCAGCCGGCGCGTCTCGCCGCCGAGGATCGTGACCAGCTCATCGTTGACGATCTTCAGGACCTGCTGGGCCGGGTTGAGCGCCTTGGAGACCTCGGCGCCGAGCGAGCGCTCCTTGACGTTCTTGATGAACGTGCGGACGACCGGGAGGGCCACGTCGGCTTCGAGAAGCGCGATGCGGATCTCGCGGGCCGTGGCGTCGATGTCCGCTTCGCTCAGACGCCCTTTGCCGCGCAGATTCTTGAAGGTCGCTGAAAGGCGATCGGAGAGAGTGTCGAACACGGCGGCGTCGGTCCTCGGAGTCGGGGGCGGTGAGCGTCTTCCAGGGTATCCGGCCGCGCAAGGAAGTGGTCCCCGCCTTGCACAACCGTCCGGTCAGGCCCTCAGCGTCTCCTCCAGCTTGCGCGCCACCGAGCTCGCCTCCTCCGCGGGCAGCGGCGCGTGGTCGGCGCCGGTCACGTAGAAGGCGTCGACGACGTTCGACCCGAGCGTACTGACATGCGCGCTGCGTACCCGTACCCCGGCGTCCTCCAGCGCCCGCCCGATCCGGAACAGCAGCCCGGGTGCGTCCTGGGCGCGTGCCTCGATCACCGTGGCGTGCCGGGAGGCCGCCGAGGCCACCGTCACGCGCGGCGGCGGGGCCACCCAGCCGCGGCGCCTCGGGTAGGCCGCGTCCCGCTCCGCGAGGCGTCCGGCGATGTCCAGGGAGCCGTCCAGGGCACGGACCAGGTCGGCGCGGAGGCGGGCCGCCTGGGGCAGCGAGCCGTACTCGGCGGCGACGCGCCAGTCCAGGAGCAGGACGGTGCCGTCGTCGACGTCGTCGGGCAGCTCGAGGGAGCGCAGCTCGGCGGTGCGGACGGCGAGGCGGTGCATGGCCAGGACGCCGGAGACGGCCGGGAGGACGCCGGGCTGGTCCGGTACGGCGATGATCAGTTCCACACCGAGCGGCTCGGGGTCGCCGGACGGCTCGTCCTCCGCCGCCGGTTCGGTCTGGGCCCGCAGCGACAGCACCGGGCCGCCGGTGCGGAAGGCCTCGATGGCCAGCCGCTCCTGTTCGGCCGTGGGCGCGCCGGGCTCGGGCTCGTCGGCGCTGTCCCCGGCGAGGACCGCCGAGACCCGCTTGACCAGGTCGGCGACGAGCGAGCCCCGCCAGGACGACCAGGCGGCCGGGCCGGTGGCCAGCGCGTCGGCCTCGGTGAGGGCGTGCAGCAGTTCCAGGGTGCCCTGGCTGCCGACCGCCTCGGCGACCAGCCGGACCGTGGCCGGGTCCTCCAGGTCGCGCCGGGTGGCGGTCTCGATGAGCAGCAGGTGGTGTCGTACGAGAGTCGACAGGACCGCCACGTCCGTGCGGTCGAAGCCGATCCTGGCCGCCACGTCCTTGGCGATGATCTCGCCGGCCACCGAGTGGTCCCCCGGCCAGCCCTTGCCGATGTCGTGCAGCAGCGCGGCGACCAGGAGCAGGTCGGGGCGGTGGACACGGCGGGCGAACTCGGAGGCGCGGACGGCGGTCTCGATGAGGTGCCGGTCGACGGTCCAGATGTGCACCGCGTTGCGCTGCGGCCGGCAGCGGACCCGCTCCCAGTCGGGCAGCAGCCGGGTGATCAGGCCCTCCGCCTCCAGCGCCTCCCAGACGTCGACGGTCGGGCGGCCGGAACCGAGGAGCGTGACCAGCTGCTCACGCGCCTCGGCGGGCCAGGGCGTGGGCAGGGGGCGCGCGGTGGCGGCCATGCGCCGGACGGCGTGCAGGGAGAGCGGGAGGCCGGCCTGCGCGGCGGCGGCCGCGGCGCGCAACGGGAGCACGGGGTCGCGTTCGGGGCGCGCGGCGCGGGCGAGCACCACCTCGCCGTCCTGCTCCACCACCCCTTCCGCGAGCGGGGAGCGCTCGGCGACCGGCTTGCCGCCGCCCAGCATGGCGCGCAGCCGCGGCCGCACGGCGCGCGAACGCAGCACGCGCCCCACTTCACGCCAGGTGACATCGCTGGCGTACGAGATGACCCGCGCGGACTCGTAGACCTGGCGCAGCAGGGTGTCGGCGTCGAGGAGGTCCAGCTCGGCCGCCACCTGGTCCTGCTCCTGGAGCGCGAGGCGGTCGGTCGCGCGCCCCGTCGTGAGGTGCAGGGCGTCACGGACGTCGAGCAGGCGCCGGCGGGCGTCGGCGAGGCCCTCGCGCGGGGCGTCGGCCAGCCAGGAGGCGGCGACGGCGCGCAGCGCGGTGGCGTCCCGCAGGCCGCCGCGTGCCTCCTTCAGGTCCGGCTCCAGGAGGTACTGCAGCTCGCCCTGGCGTTCGGCGCGCTCGACGCAGAGCTCCTGGAGTTCGGGCAGGCGCTTGGGCGCCTGGTTGCGCCAGTCGGCGAGGATCGCGGTGCGCAGTCCGGAGGTCAGGCCCAGGTCACCGGCGATGTGGCGGGCGTCGAGCAGGCCCAGCTGGACCTTGAGGTCCTCACCGGCGGTCTTGCGGGCCTCGGCGGGCGTGCGTACGGAGTGGTCGAGGGCCAGGCCCAGGTCCCAGACGGGGTACCAGAGCCGGTCGGCGACGGCGGCCACCGCGCCGGAGTCGGCGCCGTCGTGCAGCAGCAGGAGGTCCAGGTCGCTGCGTGGTGAGAGCTCGCCGCGGCCGTAGCCACCGACGGCGACCAGGGAGACGCCGCCCCTGATGCCCTCGGTGGCCGCCGCGAACAGGCCGGTCAGCCAGCCGTCCGTGAGTTCGGCGAGGGCGGTACGGCGCGACGGCCCGGACCGCGCCCCCTCGGTGAGGAGGCGCAGCCGGGCCGCCGCGTAGCCGCTGGGTCCCGTGTTCTCTGCGTCGTTCCGAACTTCCGTGCCCGTCACCCAGCGACTCCTGCCTGTATTCAGATGGTTCTGTTCTACAGTGCGTCCGGTCCGCGCTCACCCGTACGGACCCGAACGGCGGTCTCGACCGGGAGGGACCAGACCTTGCCGTCACCGATCTTGCCGGTGCGGGCGGCCTTGACGATGACGTCGATCAGCTGCTCGGCGTCCTCGTCCTCGGCCAGCACCTCGATGCGGATCTTGGGCACCAGGTCGACCGTGTACTCGGCACCACGGTAGACCTCGGTGTGGCCGCGCTGCCGACCGTAGCCGCTGGCCTCGGTGACCGTGAGGCCGTGGACGCCGAAGGCCTGCAGGGCTTCCTTGATCTCGTCGAGCCGGTGGGGCTTCACGACGGCGGTGATGAGCTTCATGCGTCCACCTTCTTGCTCGAGCCGGCCAGGGCCGCGGCGGAGACGGTGCCGACGACACCGCCGCCCGCCCCGCTGAAGTCGTATGCAGTCTCGGCGTGCTCCGCCTGGTCGATGCCGGAGACCTCGTCGTCCTCGGAGACCCGCATGCCGATGGTCTTGTCGAGGAGGAAGGCGAGGACCGCGGAGGCCACCAGGGAGTAGGCGAGGACCGCGCCGACACCGGCGAACTGCTTCCACAGCTGGGTGAAGGAGTGGTCGCCGTAGAAGACGCCGGTCGCGGCGGACTGGCCCTTGCCGGTGGCGAAGAAGCCGATGAGCAGGGAGCCGATGATGCCGCCGACCATGTGGACGCCGACGACGTCCAGGGAGTCGTCGTAGCCGAACTTGAACTTCAGTCCGACGGCCGCGGCACAGGCGACACCGGCGATGGCGCCGACGGCGATCGCGCCGAGCGGGGAGACCGCACCACCGGACGGGGTGATCGCGACCAGACCGGCGACCGCGCCGGAGGCGGCGCCCAGCGTGGTGAACGCGCCGTGGCGGATCTTCTCGTAGGCGAGCCAGGCCAGCATGGCGGCGGCGGTGGCGACCTGCGTGTTGACGAACATCAGCGCGCCGACGCCGTCGTCGTTGCCGAGCCACGAGCCCGCGTTGAAGCCGAACCAGCCGAACCACAGCAGACCGGCGCCGAGCATGACCAGCGGGAGGCTGTGCGGGCGCATCGGGTCCTTCTTGAAGCCGACCCGCTTGCCGATGACCAGGATCACGCCGAGGGCGCCGGCACCGGCGTTGATGTGGACCGCGGTACCACCGGCGAAGTCGATCACACCGAGCTTGTAGGCCCAGCCGTCGGCACCCCAGACCCAGTGGGCGACCGGGACGTAGACGATCGTGAGCCACAGGGCGACGAAGAGCGCCCAGGCCGAGAACTTGACGCGGTCCGCGATGGCGCCGCTTATCAGGGCCGGCGTGATGACCGCGAACATCATCTGGAAGACCATGAAGACGAAGATCGGGATCGTGTAGCCGTCCCAGAGCTCCGTCAGGCCGACGTTGCTCATGCCCAGCCAGTCGGAGTTGAAGCCGATGAAGCCGTTGCTGGAGCCGAAGGCAAGGGAGAAGCCGTAGAGGACCCACAGGATGGTGACGATCCCGATGCTGACGAAGCTCATCATCAGCATGTTCAGCGTGCTCTTGACGCGGACCATGCCTCCGTAGAAGAAGGCGAGTCCCGGCGTCATGAGCAGGACCAGGGCGGAACAGATGAGCATGAAGCCTGTGTTCGCGGAGGACAGCTTGGGTGCCTCCGCGGCAAGCATGATGGCTGGTGCCATCGGCGTCTCCTCGTCGATTGGTACGGCCCTGGGTGCGGGCGATGCCTGAGAGCGGTCCGGTCAAGCGGGGGGTGGGCCGGTTATGCGCCATGAGATTGGCGCAGCGCGGTTTCGGTCGTTGCCCCTCGTTGTTTCGCCGGAGTGACGAAGACGCCCTGCGTGTTACGCGTCGATGAACTGCGAGATGCCGGGCTGCGGGATCGTTATCGTGGCGCAACCTTCTCCCGGACGGAGAGAACCGGCCGCGGCGGCCTTCCGATGACCTGGCATGGGGGAGCCGAGTCGGGCAGTTCGGGAGGGCCGGCCGCGGCCGGGGTCTGGGGTGGGCCGGGGTTCAGACCGCCTCGGCGGTCTCCGGCAGGTCGACGGCGAGCTGTTCGGTGAGGTCGACGACCGCGGCGAGATCGCCGTGGTCACGGACGGCCGCGTCCACCGTCTTTCGAATACGAGTGTTCACGCGCTCCGAGCGGACCTTCTTGGCGATGCCCATGGCCTCGGAGGCCAGAACCGTGCTCTGCTCGGGCTCGCCCCGCAGCAGGTGCACGGTGGCCATGCCGATGAGGTTCAGTGCGTACGACCGCTGGTGCTCGGAGTCCTTGGCGAACAGCTCCACGGCCCGCTGCATCAGGGGCTCGGCCAGGGAGGCGTAGGTGGGGCTGCGGCCGGCGACGTAGGCCAGGTCGCGGAAGGAGTGGCTGTTCTCGCCGTAGAGCTCGGCCTCGGAGAAGAAGCGGATCCAGTCCGGGTCCGGCTCGTCCCACTCGTCGGCCTCGGCGAAGGTGTCCTCGGCCATCCGGACCGCGCGCTTGCACTTCCCGGGCTGGCCCATGTTGGCGTAGGCGCGGGCCTCCATCGCATACAGCATCGACTGGGTGCGCGGGCTCGCGCAGTCCCGGCTGCCGTACTGGGCGAGGTGGATCAGCTCCAGAGCGTCGTCGGGCCGGCCGAGGTGGATCATCTGGCGGCTCATGCTGGAGAGGATGTACGAGCCCAGCGGCTTGTCGCCGGCCTCCTTGGCCGCGTGCAGGGCGAGCACGAAGTACTTCTGGGCGGTGGGCTGGAGCCCGACGTCGTACGACATCCAGCCGGCCAGTTCGGCCAGTTCGGCGGCGACCTGGAAGAGCTTGCGGGTGGTGGTCTCGGGCTGGGGTTCCTGGAGCAGGTCGGTGACCTCGTGCAGCTGGCCGACGACCGCCTTGCGGCGCAGGCCGCCGCCGCACTGGGCGTCCCACTGACGGAACATCACCGTGGTGGACTCCAGGAGCTCGAGCTCGGGCCTGGAGAGGCGGCCCGGGCGCCGGGAGTCGGCCGCCGACTCGGAGGCCTGCGACAGGGCGGTGGGTGAGGGGACGAGCCAGCGCTGCATGGGCTCGATGAGGGACGGGCCCGCCGACAGGATCAGCGAGGTTCCGAGGAAGCCGCGCCGCGCCAGCATCAGGTCGCTGCGCGAGAACTCGCTGAGCAGGGCCACCGTCTGCGGGCCCGTCCAGGGCAGGTCGACGCCGGTCGCCGAGGGTGACTGGCGGGCGGCCCGCAGACCGAGGTCCTCGACCGAGACGACACAGCCGAAGCGCTCGGAGAACAGCTCGGAGAGGATCCTCGGGATCGGCTCGCGCGGGTTCTCCCCGTCGAGCCAGCGGCGCACCCTCGACGTGTCGGTCGAGATGTGGTTGGCCCCCAACTGGCGTGCCCTGCGGTTCACTTGCCGCGCCAGCTCGCCCTTGGACCAGCCACTGCGCACGAACCACGAGTTGAGCAGCTCATTGGGGCGCTTGTCCGTACTGGCCGCGGTCGTCCCGCTTCCGCCGTTGCCGCCCACTGGAACGCCCCCATCCCTGAGACCACTTGTTGCCGGATGCGCCAAGCCCTATCAGAATGCCGGTAAATACGGCCGCCCGCCCGCAGTTCTCACCCTTCGAACGGGATACCGAGTTGCCTCCGGCATACCCACGAGTGCATGTGCCCCCAGGCCTCGTGCACTCAAAGTAATCCTACGATCACTGCTCCAGCCATGGCGATCCCGGAAACGCCACCATTCGCCACCCCTTCGAATGAACTCACGATGGCCCCGGCGCGATTCACTTGACATAGGACGGCCGGGAGTAGGCGGAGCGGTGCACTCGGGGGCGCACAGTCCCAGGTGCACCACCGGTAGCACTTCCAGGCGCCGCCTTGACCTTGCGGGCACGAGGGAAGGCGGAGTCCTGGCGTCACGTTCCGTTTCCGTCTCGTTCCGTGTCGTAACCACCGGCGCGCCGGACCCGTTGGAGGGGGCATGGGCTTCACGATCGGCGGCATTCGCGAGATCCGCTCCGGTACACGCCGGCGCGGTCGTTCATCGGATTGCACCACCGTCGCCGAGTTCACCGGCCTATGGGGCTGGGACGTGGTCCCGGGGGCCCGGGCCGCGGCCGGCGCGTGCTCGTGCGGGCACACCGACTGTCCCGCGCCGGGAGCGCATCCGCTGGACTTCGCGCCCCAGGTGTCCGCCGGGGCCACGCTCGACGAAGTCACCAAGGCCTGGGGCGAGTTCCCGGGCGCGGCGGTGATGCTGCCGGTCGGCCGTGCGTTCGACGTGATCGAGGTCGCCGAACCCGCCGGGCGCCGCGCCCTGGTCCGCCTGGAGCGCATGGGGCTGCCGCTCGGCCCGGTGAGCGCCACCCCCGAGGGCCGCGCGCACTTCTTCGTCGCCCCCGGTGCCGCCGCCGAACTCCCCGAAGTGCTCTACCGCATGGGCTGGGACGACCCGACCTCCCTGGACCTGCGCGGTCTCGGCCCGGGTACGCACATCACCGCGCCGCCGTCCGACCGGGGCGGCCTGGGCCCGGTCCGCTGGCTGCGGCCGCCGGCCCTGGACTCGGCGACGAAGCCACCGGCGGCGAGGTTGCTGCTGGGGACACTGGCGTACGTGGCACACCGGTCGCGGGCCTGAGCGCTCCGCCGGCATTGCCGCGACGCGCCGTCGTTCACCACGGCGGCGTGGTGGCCGGTCGCGCCCACGCGGCGGACCCGCATATCGATACAGCCCCCGCCCCTTCGCCGCGCTGCCGACCAACAGCAGGCTTCACCCGACCCGCTTGGCCGCAGGGGGCTCCTCATACGCCGAAGCGCCCGTCCCCGGCTGCACCTTGGGGATCGGGCGCTTCTCACGAAGGCTCACGAAGGTTCTCGCGACAGCGGCGGGTGAATCCACCCGGCTGGGGTCAGTCACCGATAAGGGCATCCACGAACGCCTCCGGCTCGAACGGTGCCAGGTCGTCCGCACCCTCGCCGAGGCCGATGAGCTTGACGGGTACGCCGAGTTCGCGCTGGACCGCGATCACGATGCCGCCCTTGGCGGTGCCGTCCAGCTTGGTCAGCACGATGCCGGAGATGTCGACGACCTCGGCGAACACCCGGGCCTGGACCAGGCCGTTCTGGCCGGTGGTGGCGTCCAGGACGAGCAGCACCTCGTCCAGCGGGGCGTGCTTCTCGACGACCCGCTTGACCTTGCCGAGCTCGTCCATGAGCCCGGTCTTGGTATGAAGACGCCCGGCGGTGTCGATCAGTACGACATCCACCCCCATCTCCTTGCCCTCCTTCACCGCGTCGAAGGCGACGGAGGCGGGGTCGCCGCCCTCCGGCCCGCGCACGGTGTAGGCGCCCACCCGCTCACCCCAGGTCTGGAGCTGGTCGGCGGCGGCGGCGCGGAAGGTGTCGGCGGCGCCGAGGACGACCGTACGGCCGTCGGCGACGAGCACGCGCGCGAGCTTGCCGGTGGTGGTGGTCTTGCCGGTGCCGTTCACGCCGACGACCATCACGATGCCGGGCTTGCGGTCGGCAGGCTCGGTCTTCACCACGCGGTCGGCATCGGTGCCGACCAGCTTGAGCAGTTCCTCGCGCAGCAGGCCGCGCAGCTCCTCGGGCGTGCGGGTACCGAGCACCTTGACGCGCTCGCGCAGTTGTTCGACCAGCTCGGTGGTGGGCTGCACCCCGACGTCGGCGGTGAGCAGGATGTCCTCGATCTCCTCCCAGGTGTCGTCGTCGAGGTGCTCGCGCGAGAGCAGCGTGAGCAGCCCCTTGCCGAGCGCGTTCTGGGATCGGGAGAGCCGGGTGCGCAGCCGGACCAGACGGCCGGCCGTGGGTTCGGGGATCTCGATCTCGGGAGCCGGGGGCTCTTCGACGACGACGGGAGCCGAGCCGTCGGGAAGGTCGACCTCCTCTATCGTCCGGCGCGGTTCGTCGCGCGGCGTCTCGGCCTCGTCGCCGACGTGCGGCTCGGCCGGGGGCGCGGTGATGTCGGGTGCGGAGGGGGGCGGCGGGGGCAGCGACTTCTTGCGCCGGCTGCCGATGACCAGCCCGCCGAGCGCGCCGAGCACGACCACGGCGATGACTACAGCAAGGATGACGGTTTCCATAACCCGTCCAGTATCCATCCCTCCCCCGGGCACGACTTTGTTCCCTCGCGAGGGAGTTTCCGGACGATCCTCCGAATCACGATGCCCACTTTGGGGGTATTCGTCAGACTAAAGTACGATGACTGCTCATGAGCACCACCGCCCACCACGATGGCGCCCTCGAACATCTGGAAGAGTCGCTGGAGCAACACGGCCTCGAAACCCGGGGCCTCGAACCGGTCCCCGACTCCGAGCGCACCGCGACACCCCGCGGACTGCTCCCCACCTGGATCGCCGCCAACATCAGCGTCCTGCTGCTCACCGTGGGCGCGAGCCTGGCGGTCTCGTTCGGACTCAACTTCTGGCAGGCCCTGACGGTCGGCGCCACCGCGCCGATCGTGTCGTACGGCCTGGTCGGGCTGGTCGGCATCGCGGGCAAACGGGGTGGCGCACCGGGCATGGCCCTGTCCCGCGCGGTCTTCGGACAGCGCGGCAATCTGCTGCCCGGCGCGCTGATCTGGGTGGCACGCTGGGGCTGGGAGACGATCAACGCGGTGACCGGCGCCTATGCGCTGCTGACGGTCCTGGACATCCTCTTCGGGATCAGGAGCAACACCGCCCTGATCATCGTCACCCTGCTGCTCTTCGTGATCACCACGTTCGTGATCTCGGGCATGGGCATCAGGGCGGTGCAGCGCTGCAACCGGTGGGCGACCTGGCTGTTCGGCGCCTTCACCCTGCTGGTCCTCGGCCGCCTGATCGTGGTGACGGACTGGAGCAGGGTGCTCGGGCAGCCCGCCGGTCCCACGGCGGCGATGATCACCGGAGTCGGGCTGATCGCGGCGGGCGGGATGAGCTGGGCGCCGGCCTCGCCGGACTTCACGCGGTACCTGCCGGGTACGGCGTCCTCTGCGGCGATCGTACGCAACACGGTCGGCGGCGCCGTGATCGTCGTCCTCCCCATGGTCCTGATGGGTGCGGTGGTGGCGTCCGGCACTCCGGACCTGGCCAAGGCGAGCGACCCGGTCTCCTTCCTCGGCGAGATCCTCCCTCTGTGGCTCGCGGTCCCCTATCTGCTCATCGCCCTGGTCGGCATGCTCCTGATCAACGCGATGTCGATGTACTCGGCGGGCTTCACCGCGCAGACGCTCGGCTTCCGGCTCCCCCGCCACTGGGCGGTCTCCGTCAACGCGGCGATCTCGCTGGTCCTCGGCGGGGTGCTGATGCTGGCGGCGACCTCGTTCATGGGCTCGTTCATCGCCTTCCTGTCCCTGCTGGCGGTGGCGTTCTCGGCATGGGTGGGCGTGTTCGGGATCGACATGCTCCGGCGCCGGGAGTACGACGCCACGGCACTCCTCGACACCAGCCGCACCAGTGCCTACTGGTACCGGGCGGGCTTCTCCCCCGCCGCCGTCACGGCCTGGGCGCTCGGCCTGCTGGCCGGGTCCCTGTTCACCAGGTCCGACTGGTTCACCGGCCCGTTCGCGGCGGACAACCCGGTCGGCCGGTACGGGCTGGGCTGGATCGCGACGATCGTCGTCTCGGGGCTGCTGTACGCGGTGCTGCCGAAGCCGGCGGTGGTACCGGCGGCGGCCGGCGAGCGCACGCCTCTGGCTGTCTGACGTACCGTCAGCTAATGTCCCCGCACACCGCCCGGCCAAGGTGAAGGGGAACTCCCATGCCCGTCTCGGTCGTTCGCTTCAACCTCGTCGAGCCCGGGGCCGACTCCGCCTCCCTGGGCGCCCGTTACCGGGCGGCCGTGGAGATGGCCGGGTACGCCGACGAGCACGGGGTCACCACGGTCCAGACCGAGGAACACCACGGGGTCGACAACAACTGGCTGCCGTCGCCGTTCGCCTTCGCGGGCGCGGTGTTCGGGGCGACGCGGAACATCGCGGTGACCGTCTCGGCGGTGATCGGCCCGCTGCACGACCCGCTGCGACTGGCGGAGGACATCGCGGTCCTCGACCTGCTCAGCGGGGGGCGGCTGGTGACGGTGGCCGGGATCGGCTACCGGCCGGAGGAGTACGCCCTGTTCGACGTGGAGTGGAAGCGGCGGGGGCGGCTGCAGGACGAGGTGCTGGAGACGGTGCTCAAGGCGTGGACCGGGGAGGAGTTCGCGTACCGGGGCCGTACGGTACGGGTCACACCGCGTCCCTTCACCGATCCGCACCCGCTGCTGCTGGTCGGCGGCTCCTCCAAGGCCGCCGCCCGCCGGGCCGCCCGGCTCGGCCTGCCGTTCTTCCCCAGCGCGCATCTGCCGGAGCTGGAGGCGTACTACAAGGAGAAGCTCACCGAGTACGGCACGGAGGGCTGGACGATGATGCCGACGGCGGAGACGCCGCTGCTGCACATCGCCGAGGACCCGGACCGGGCATGGGCGCGGTACGGGCAGCACTTCCTGCACGAGGCCCGGACGTACGCGTCCTGGCAGTCGGGGGACATCCACTCGGCGGTGCGTTCGTCGGCCACGACGGTGGAGGAACTCCGCGCGGAGGGCGTCTACCGCATTCTCACGCCGGAGGAGTGCGTGGCGGCCGGCCTGGACAACCTCGTGCTGCACCCCCTGGCGGGCGGCATGCCGGTGGACGAGGGCTGGCGCAGCCTACGCCTCTTCGGAGAGGCCGTGCTTCCGGCACTGCCGGCGTAGGCGGAAGGGCGCTGTCCTCGTAGGCGGAGGACAGGGGTGCCGCGGATCGAGTGACAGGCGAACCATGAACCGTCGCCCCGCCCGGGCAGTGACCGGGCGGGGCGACGGAGGGTACGAGGAGAGGGGCAGCGGGGACTTGGCCCTTCTCCTCGAGTCGGGGGCCTCGTGACGAAGGTCAGCCCATCTCCTCCAGGGACTTGCCCTTCGTCTCCTTGACGTACTTGAGGACGAACGGGATGGAGAGGGCCGCGAAGACCGTGTAGATCACGTAGGTCGCGGAGAGGTTCCAGTCGGCCAGCGACGGGAAGCTCGCGGTGATGGCCCAGTTGGCGATCCACTGTGCGGAGGCGGCCACGCCCAGCGCGGCGGCGCGGATCCTGTTCGGGAACATCTCGCCGAGGAAGACCCAGACCACCACGCCCCAGGAAAGGGCGAAGAAGAGGACGAAGATGTGCGCGGCGACCAGCGCGGTCCAGCCCTGCGCGGCCGGGAGCTTGCCGTCGACCAGGTGGTAGGAGAAGGCCCAGGCCTCCAGGGCGAGGCCGACGACCATGCCGACCGAGCCGATGAGGGCCAGCGGCTTGCGGCCGATCCGGTCCACGAAGATCATCGCGATCACGGTGCCGATGATGTTGATGATCGACGTCGTGAAGGAGTAGAAGAACGAGTCCGTCGGGTCCACACCGACCGACTGCCACAGCGTCGAGGAGTAGTAGAACGCGACGTTGATGCCGACGAACTGCTGGAAGACCGAGAGACCGATACCGACCCAGACGATCGGCTTGAAGAAGAAGGAGCCGCCGAGCAGGTCCTTGAACGTCGACTTGTGCTCGCTCTTCATCGCGTGCTCGATCTCGGCGACGCGGGCGTCCAGGTCGATCTTGTCGCCCTCGACCTCTTCGAGGATCTCGCGGGCGCGGTCGCGCTTGCCGACGGAGAGCAGGAAGCGCGGGGACTCGGGGATGGCGAAGGAGAGCAGGCCGTACAGGACGGCCGGGATCACCATGACGCCCAGCATGACCTGCCAGGCCTCCAGGCCCATCAGCTTGCCGCGCTGATTGCCGCCGGCGGCGTTGAGCAGACCCCAGTTGACCAGCTGCGAGATGGCGATACCGACGACGATCGCGGCCTGCTGGAAGGAACCGAGGCGGCCTCGGTAGGCGGGCGGGGCGACCTCGGCGATGTAGGCGGGACCGATCACGGAGGCCATACCGATGGCGAAGCCGCCGATGATCCGCCAGAAGGCGAGGTCCCACAGGGCGAAGGGCAGCGCCGAACCGACGGCACTGATGGTGAACAGCACGGCGGCGATCTGCATGCAGCGGATACGGCCGATCCGGTCGGCTATCCGCCCGGCGGTCGCGGCACCGATGGCACAGCCGATCAGGGCGATGGCGATGACCTGGGCCAGGGCGGCGGATCCGATGTCATAGCGGCTCCGGATGGCCTCGACGGCACCGTTGATGACGGAGCTGTCGTAGCCGAAGAGGAACCCGCCCATCGCGGCGGCCGCCGCGATGAAGATGACATGCCCGAGATGATCGGGGTGAGCCGTCCCGGCTCCTGAATTGGGTGCCTGCGCAGTGCTGGTCACAAAAAACTCCTCGGGCCACCCGGCAGCGCTGCCGGGGGTGGGGGTGAGCCCTCTCAGATTCAAGTGGCGCACAACTTCACACCGCTCACACCTGAAGGTAAAAGCAACGTTGCAGAGACTATGCCTTCAAGTTTCGAAGTCAATACCAGGTGAGGTGTGAAGTTGCAGATACCACACACCGAAGATGCGTTCACTTCTTGAAGAAGACGCGAAGGTGACGTGCCCGAAGTGGCGCGGGGCTGTATCGATTCGCGGCTCCGCCACGGGGCGGGACCAGCCTCAACGGCGCCGCACCCGGAACCGTCGGCCAGGACCGAGCGTCAGCGCAACCGCTGGCTGATGACCTTCGACACACCGTCGCCCTGCATGGAGACGCCGTAGAGCGCGTCGGCGACCTCCATCGTGCGCTTCTGGTGCGTGATCACGATCAGCTGCGACGACTCCTGGAGCTCCTGCATGATCCGGATCAGCCGCTGGAGGTTGGTGTCGTCCAGGGCCGCCTCGACCTCGTCCATGACGTAGAACGGGCTGGGCCGCGCCTTGAAGATCGACACCAGCATCGCCACGGCGGTCAGCGAACGCTCGCCACCCGACAGCAGGGAGAGCCGCTTGACCTTCTTGCCCGGCGGCCGGGCCTCGACGTCCACGCCCGTGGTGAGCATGTTGTCGGGGTCGGTCAGGATCAGCCGTCCCTCGCCGCCCGGGAAGAGACGGCTGAAGACGCCCTCGAACTCGCGGGCCGTGTCCCGGAACGCCTCCGTGAAGACCTGCTCGACGCGTTCGTCGACCTCCTTCACCACTTGAAGCAGGTCGGCGCGGGTCTTCTTCAGGTCCTCCAGCTGCTCGCTGAGGAACTTGTGACGTTCCTCAAGAGCCGCGAACTCCTCCAGGGCGAGCGGGTTGACCTTGCCGAGCTGCTGGTAGGCCCGCTCGGCCGCCTTGAGGCGCCGTTCCTGTTCGGCCCGGTGGAAGGACTTGGGCTGGTTGCGCGGGTGCTCGGGGTCGTCCGGCAGCACCTCGCCCTCGGCGGGGGGCGAGGGCGGCACCGGCTGGTGCGGTCCGTACTCCTCGACGAGTCCGGTCGGTTCGACACCGAGCTCCTCCAGCGCCTTGGTCTCCAGCTGCTCGATCCGCAGCCGCTTCTCGGCGCCGAGTACCTCGCCCCGGTGAACTGAATCCGTGAGTTTGTCGAGTTCCGCCTTGAGGTCCCGGCCGGTGCTGCGGGCGGCGGTCAGCTCCTGCTCGCGCCGGGCCTTCGCGGCCTCGGCGGCGGACCGCTCCCGGTCGGCCCGGCCCACCGACACCTCGACATGCGCGAGCAGTTGACGGGCGCCGGCGGCGACGGCCTCCGCGACCGCGGCCTCGTGGCGCAGCCGGGCCCGGCGCTGTTCCGCACGCGCGCGTGCCTCGCGTTCCGCGCGGGCGGCGCGGTCGAGGGAGTCGGCGCGGCCGGCGAGGCCCTTCACCCGCTCCTCGTGGGTACGGACCTGGAGGCGGGCCTCCATCTCGGTCTGGCGGGCGTTGGCACCGTCGGCGGCGAGACGATCGCGCACCGAGGTGTCCGGCTCCTCCTCGACCGGCATCTCCTCGGCCACGGCGAGCCGCTCGGCCAGTACCTCGACCTCTTCCAGGGCCTTGTCGAGGGACTCCTGGGCGCGGGCGGCCGCCGCCGTGGAACGTTCCGCCTCACCGGCCGCGCCGCGCGCCTGTCCGGCGAGCCGGCCGAGCTGCTGGGCGACGGCCGACTTCTCCCGGTCGGCGGCGCGGCGGCGTTCGGCCAGCTCCTCGACCTGTGCGGTGCACGCCTTGCGGTGTTCCTGGGCGGCCTGCTGGGCCTCGGCCAGTGCCTCGCAGCGGACCGCCAGTTCCTCGAGTTCGGCGGCGGCCTCGTCGACGGAGGCCTGTACTTCGAGGAGGCTGGGGGCGCCCGCGGAGCCGCCGTGCGCGAAGTGCGCGCCGAGGAGGTCGCCTTCGGCGGTGACGGCGGTGAGGTGGGGCCGGCGGTAGACGAGTTCCTCGGCGGCTTCGAGGGTGTCGACCACGACGATGCCGTGCAGGAGGCGGCGGACGGCGGGCATCAGGTCGGCGGGGCCACGGACGAGTTCGGCGGCGGGGGTCCCGGAGGGGGGTGCCGGGGAAGGGGGCGCCGGGGAGGGGGGTGCCGGGAGGGGTCGTGGGTCGGGTGCGGACCCGTCGTGGCTCGGCGCGCCGTTCCCCGCGCCCCTTGGGGACGTCCAGCCCGCGTCGGCTCCCTCGGCAGCCCCCTCCAGGGCGGCGGGCGCCCATCGGTCGGCTGCCGCGCCGTCGTGGCTCGGCGCGCCGTTCCCCGCGACCCTTGGGGACGCGTCCGCTCGGGGCGCCTCGGACCGGGGCAGTTCAGGAGCGCCCGAGAGGAGCAGGGCTGCCCGGCCGCCGTCCTGTTTGCGGAGGAGGCGGATCGCGTCGGCCGCCGAGGTCGGGGTCGTCACCGCGACGGCGTCGGCCGCCGTACCGAAGGCCGCGGCCAGGGCGACCTCGTGGCCCGGAGTCACCGTCAGCAGTTCCGCCGCCGGGCCCAGGACTCCGGTGAGGCGGTCCCGGGCACCGAGCAGTATGCCGGTGCCGTCCTTGCGGCGCAGGCCGAGCGCCAGCGCCTCGCGGCGGGCCTGGGTGGCGGCGCGACTGCGCTCCGCCGCGGTGGTCGCCTCGCGGGCCGCCGTCAGGGCCGCCTCCGCCTCGGCGAGCCGCAGCCTGGCCTGCTCGTGCCGGCCGGCCAGTTCCTCGTCACCCGCGTCGAGGCCGTCGACCTCCGCCTTGAGCGCCTCGTACTCCTCCTGCGCCGAGACCGCCCGCTCCTGGGCCTCGTCACGGGCCGCGGCCAGCCGGTCGATCTCCGCCTGGGCCGAGCCGGCCCGCGAACGCGCCGCGTTGACCTGGCCGTTCAGCCGGGCCAGGCTCTCCCGGCGGTCGGCGATGGAACGGGCCACGTCCTTCAGGCGCCGTTCCTCCTGGGCCAGTTCGCGCTCCAGTTCGGCACGGTGCGCGACGGTGTCGTCGAGGGCGTGCTGGGCCGCCTCCAGGGCCGCCTCCAGCTCGGCCTCCTGCTCACGGATGCGGTGGGCCTCGCGCTCCATGTCCTCGGGGTCGCGGCCGCGCCGCTCCTCGGGGGGCGTGGAGGTGGCGCTCTTCACCCGGGCGTCGGCCAGCGAGATGGTGCCGCGGACACGTTCGGCGAGCTGGGAGAGTTCGTACCAGGTCTGCTGGGCGCGCTGCAGGCGCGGCGTGAGCCGGCGTACCTCGTCCTCCAGGAGCGCCTCGCGCTGGAGTGCCTTCTTCAGCTCCTGCTCGGCGGCTTCCTTGCGTTCCTTGAGGGCGGCCTCGTCGGCGATCTCGCTCTGCAGCGCCTGGCGCAGTCGTACGAGGTCGTCGGCGAGCAGGCGCAGGCGCGCGTCGCGCAGGTCCGCCTGGATGACGGCGGCCCGGCGGGCCACCGCCGCCTGGCGGCCCAGCGGCTTCAGCTGGCGCCGCAACTCGTCGGTCAGGTCCTGCACGCGCGCGAGGTTGGCCTGCATGGCGTCCAGCTTGCGGAGGGCCTTCTCCTTGCGCTTGCGGTGTTTCAGTACACCGGCCGCCTCTTCGATGAAGGCCCGGCGGCCCATCGGGTCGGCGTGCAGGACGGAGTCCAGCTGGCCCTGGCCGACGATGACGTGCATCTCGCGGCCGATGCCGGAGTCGGAGAGCAGTTCCTGGATGTCGAGGAGGCGACACGTGTCGCCGTTGATCTGGTACTCGCTGCCGCCGTTGCGGAACATGATCCGCGTGATGGTGACCTCGGCGTACTCGATGGGCAGCGCGCCGTCGGAGTTGTCGATGGTCAGGGACACCTCGGCGCGGCCCAGCGGCGGGCGGCCGGTGGTGCCGGCGAAGATGACGTCCTCCATCTTGCCGCCGCGCAGCGACTTGGCGCTGTGCTCACCCATGACCCAGGTGAGCGCGTCCACGACGTTGGACTTGCCCGAGCCGTTCGGACCGACGACACACGTGATCCCCGGCTCGAACCGGAGCGTGGTCGCCGAGGCGAACGACTTGAACCCGCGAAGGGTCAGGGCCTTGAGATGCACGCCGTCGGACTTTACCCGGCGGCGCTAGCGCACTCCACGACCCCTCGCAACCTCGCGGTTTCGCGCATGAACATGCAGGGCACACCAGACGTTAAAGAAGGTGAAAGGATGCGCGGGGCTGGAAGGTGCCGGGCGCGGGGGCGCGGGGGCAGGCCAGAGGGACGGGAAAGAAAAGAAGGGACGCCGGGGCGTCCCTTGCAGATCTTGACAACTTAGCGGTTGAAAGGGCTGCCCAACCGTTGCATGTGCTGTTGTGGAGCGATGCAGCGATCAGGTGAGCGCAGGCTCCGCCTGGTTTGCGTCGATGCTCTCCATGATCCTGTCGGGAGAAGCGGCAGCCGTCAGCGCGTCGTTCTCGGCCTGAATCCGTCCGAGCTCGGATTCGAGGTCCTGGACACGCTGCTGGAGCCGTCGCATCTCGGCGAGGAGTCGCGGGTCGGAGCCGCCGACGTAACCGAGAAGCGCCTTTGCCATGATGGATGGTCCTCCACACTGAGTGACCGACCGTAGCGGTGTGGGTCGTGAGGGATCGCACCCGCGGTGCTTGACACATCCGAGTGTTACTCGCCTGTTGCTCCATGCCAAACAGCTAAGGTGCGCGGGGCTTTCAGCGTCTCACCAAAAAGTTTGACGGTCAACACGATCACGCCCTGTATTGGCGGGCGAACCCGGGCGCGCGCGGCTCAGGACCGGCGGCGCTGCGTCTCCAGCGGGGCCCTCGGAGGGTGGCGATCATCCTTATGCGCGGAGCCTGCCACGACAAGCGATTATTGGCAACCACCAGGCCATTCCTGCTGTGGGCACATGCCGGTGGCAGTTCGCTCCGCTTCTGCCTGCGGGTCTTCGCACGACGGGTCAGCGGATGGCGAAGCCGTCGTAACCGCCGCGGGGTGTGTCCCAGATCTCGGTGACACCCTCCACCCGCCCGGGCGTGTCATCGCCCTGGAGCCAGTCGAGCAGGCCTTCGCAGCCCGTCCGGGAGCCCTCCGCGACCACCTGCACGCGACCGTCGCCCAGATTGAGAGCAAAACCACTCAGGCCGCCGATCTCCAGCGCCTTGGCCCGGGTGAACCAGCGGAAACCCACCCCCTGCACCCGTCCACGGACCCAGGCGACCAGTCGTACATCCTCGCTCATAGAGTGCAACCTAACCGGCCAATGTCACTCGGAGCACTTCCGCCCTCCCCGCCATGCGGTACCGTCCCCACCCAATGAATCTCATCTGAAACTCACTCGATCGAGTGAGTCTGGTTGACCAGAAGGAGTCATTGGCCACACCGGCCCCTGGTCGACGCCGACCGCGAGGACGAGGGAAGAAGGCAAGGACATGGGACGCCACCGACGCTCCGACGCCGGCCGCGCCGCCACGGGCCGCGCCACGGGGGGCACGGAGAACGTCGGCCCCTACACAGGCGGCCACGAGCCGCAGGACTCGTACGCGGGCCTCCGTTTCGGGACGGGCACCGCGGCCTACCTGCACCAGGAGGCCTACGCCGACGCCAACGCGCGCAGCTCCGCCTACCTGTACGCGAACGAAGAGGACTACGCCCGGGCCGACGACACGGCCGTCTTCTCCAGCGAGGAGTTCGCCCCGGTCATCGGCGGCTCCCCGGCGGGCGGCAGCGGGCACCGGCGCAGGAAGAAGGCCGCGCGGCCCATGCGCACGGGTCTGCTCGGCGTCTCGGCCGCCGTCGCCATCGGCACCGTCGCGGTGGCCACCGGTGTGGTGCCGGGCCTGGAGAACTACAAGCTCGGCGGCAACACCAGCACCACCGGCGGCGACCGGGTACAGGCCGACGGGGTTCCCAGCAACACGGCCGCCGAGCAGGGCGGCACCTCCGGCAGCGCCGAGAGCCGGGACTCCGGTTCCTCGACCAGCAGGGACACCCAGCGCTCCGGCTCGCCCACGGAGACGGCCGCCGCCTCCGCCCCGGCCTCCGCCTCCTCGTCGCCCGCGCCGACGAAGACGGCGTCCGAGAAGCCGGCGCCCAGCGCCACGCCGTCCAAGAAGGCGACGGCCACGCCCACCAGGTCGGCCACCAAGGCGCCGGTGAGGACCGCCGCGCCGGTCACCGTGTCCGAGGCGGCCGCCGCCGAGGCCGAGGTGCTCAAACTGGTGAACGAGGAGCGGGCCAAGGTCGGCTGCAGCGCGCTGTCCGTGAACTCGTCCCTGACCAAGCTGGCCGAGACGTTCAGCGAGGACATGGCCGCGCGGGACTTCTTCGACCACACCGACCCGGACGGCAAGACGCCGTGGGACCGGGCCGCGGCCGCCGGCATAGCCAACCTGGGCGGCGAGAACATAGCCCGGGGCCAGGCCACCGCCCAGGCCGTCATGGACGCCTGGATGAACAGCGAGGGCCACCGCGCCAACATACTGAACTGCGACTTCAAGACCCTCGGGGTCGGCGTGCACTTCGGTTCGGGCGGCCCCTGGTGGACGCAGGACTTCGGCTACTGACCCGTCCCGACCGCTCCAGGGTGCGCTAACCGACAGTTAGCGCACCCTGTTGGCTAGCGCTGTGCTCGCTTACGCTTGGCACATGACCATCAGCACTCAGGACCGTCCCGGGGAGGCGCATCCTCCGTACGACGCCTTCGCCCGGGGCTGTCCCTCGCGCACCACCTTGGAACATGTCATGGGCCGCTGGGGCGGGCTGACGCTGAGCGCGCTGCACGAGGGGTCGTTCCGGTTCAACGAGCTGCGCCGGCGCGTGGACGGCGTCAGCGAGAAGATGCTCTCCCAGACCCTCCAGGCGCTGGAGCGCGACGGCCTGGTGCATCGCGAGGCCCAGCCGACCAACCCGCCGCGGGTCGACTACGAACTCACCCCGCTCGGCCGCGAGGTCGCCGACCGCCTGCTGTCCGTCGTCCACTTCGTGGAGAGCCGGATGGACGAGGTGCTGGCCGCCCGCGAACGCTACGACGCGACGCGCGGCACCCGCTGACACTTCGGGCAGAAGTAGCTGGACCGGTTCATCCAGGGGCGCCTGCGCATCGGCGTGCCGCACCGCCGGCAGGGCAGCCCCTCCCTGCCGTACGCGTCCAGTGAGCGGTCGAAGTAACCCGACTCACCGTTGACGTTGACGTAGAGGCTGTCGAAGCTGGTGCCGCCGACGGCCAGGGCCGCGTTCATCACGTCCCGTACATGGCCGAGGAGTTCGGCGGTGCGCGGGCGGGTGAAACCGGCGGTGGGGCGCTCGTAGTGGAGACGGGCCCGCCAAAGGGCCTCGTCCGCGTAGATGTTGCCGACCCCGCTGATCAGCGACTGGTCGAGCAGCGCCCTCTTGATGGTGGACCGCTTCCGGCGCAGCGCCTGGTGGAAGGCTTCGTCGTCGAACAGCGGGTCGAGGGGGTCGCGGGCGATGTGCGCGATGACGTCCGGCAGCCCGTCGAGGGTGTTGTCGTGCAACGACAGGCCACCGAAGGTGCGTTGGTCGACGAACCGGAGTTCGGTGCCAAGGCCGTCGGCGAACCGCACGCGGATCCTGAGGTGCTTCTCGTCCGGTGTCTCGTGCGGCTGCACCAGCAACTGACCGCTCATGCCGAGGTGGGCGAGGATCGACTGGTTGGTGTCCTCCAGCGGCAGCCACAGGTACTTGCCGCGCCGGCTGGGGGTGCCGACGCGGTGGCCCTTGAGCCGGTGCGTGAAGTCGTCGGCGCCGGCCAGGTGCCGTCGTACGGCACGCGGGTGCAGCACTTCGGTCTCGGCCACGACACGATGGGCGACCCATCGCTCCAGGCCACGCCGTACGACCTCGACCTCGGGCAATTCGGGCATCGCGTCTCCCGTGCAGGACCCTGGACGATGCGAGCGCCCGGCCCTGGGAAGGGACCGGGCGCTCGGATCGTCGCGCTGTTCTTCAGGCGGAGGCGGCGGACGACGAGTCGTCGTCCTCCTCGGCCGCGGCGGCCTGCTCGGCTGCCGCTGCCGCCTTGGCTGCCTTGGCCCGCTCGTCCGCGGCGGCGCGGATGGCGCGCCAGGCGGACTCGGCGGCCTGCTGTTCCGCCTCCTTCTTGCTGCGGCCGGTGCCGGTGCCGTACGAGACGCCTCCGACGCGGGCGGCAGCAGTGAAGGTCTTCTCGTGATCGGGGCCGGTCTCCGTGACCAGGTACTCGGGCACGCCGAGGCCCTCCGTCGCGGTGAGCTCCTGGAGACTGGTCTTCCAGTCCAGGCCGGCTCCGAGGTTCGAGGACCTGTCGATCAGCGGGTCGAAGAGCCGGTGCACCAGCTCGGACGCCGAGTCGAGGCCCTGGTCGAGATAGACCGCGCCGATCACCGCTTCCAGGGTGTCGGCGAGGATGGACGCCTTGTCCCGGCCGCCCGTGCCCTCTTCACCGCGGCCGAGCCGGATGAAGGAACCCAGGTCGAGACCGCGACCCACTTCCGCGAGCGCACGCGAGTTCACCACCGCTGCCCGGAGCTTGGCCAGCTGGCCCTCGGGCAGGTCCGGGTGGGTCTTGTACAGCGTGTCCGTGACGACGAGGCCGAGGACGGAGTCACCGAGGAACTCCAGCCGCTCGTTCGTCGGCAGGCCGCCGTTCTCGTACGCGTAGGAACGGTGGGTCAGCGCACGCACCAGAAGGGCGGACTCGAGCTGGTAGCCGAGCCGCCCTTCCAGAAGCGTGTGGGACGAGGCCGTGTTGTCCGTTTTCTTCTTGGCGGTTGGGTCCGCCTTGGCGTCTTCCGCCTTCTTGGGACTGGACACAGTGCCTCTCACCTGGCCGCTCAGACTTCGAGGACCTGGCGCTTGTTGTAGGTGCCGCAAGACGGGCACGCGATGTGCTGCTGCTTGGGCTCGTGGCAGCGCTCGCACGCAACCAGGGTGGGGACCGCAGCCTTCCACTGCGACCGGCGGTGGCGCGTGTTGCTGCGCGACATCTTCCGCTTCGGAACAGCCACGGCTACTTCTCCTGCTTCTCGTCGACGCCCGCTTCCGCGTCAGCGCCGCTCATCTCGTCCTTCTCGCCGTCCTTCGTGGAACCGGCGAGTCCCTGCAAAGCCGCCCAACGGATGTCGACGGCGTCGTGGTGGTGGTCCGGGTCGTCCGCGAGGCGGGCTCCGCACTCGGAGCACAGCCCTGCACAGTCGTCCTGGCACACCGGCTGCATCGGCAGTGCGAGCACCACCGCATCACGCAGCACGGGTTCGAGGTCGAACAAGCCGTCCTCGATGAAGTACCTGTCCTCGTCGTCCTCGGCGTCGTCGCCCGGTTCCGCGATCACGCGGCCCCGGTCGTCGGCGTCAGGGTACGAGAACAGTTCCTGGAAGTCCGCTTCGAGCTCCTGCTCGACCGGCTCCAGACACCTTACGCACTCCCCCTCGGCCTGTGCACGGGCGGTGCCTGTGACGAGCACACCTTCCATCACCGACTCGAGCCGGAGGTCGAGCTCCACCGGGGCGCCTTCCGGCACTCCGATGACCCCCTTGATACCGAAGTCCTCGGGGGCGTCGATCGTGCGGGTCAGGCGCTGCAGCGCGCCAGGACGCCGCCCCAGCTCGTGTGTGTCGAACACGAACGGGTTGCGGTGGTCGAGGCGTGCGTGAGGAGCCATTCCTGCTTTCGATCTTCGAGTTCAGAGGAACGCCGTCCGGAAGACTTCTCCGGGCAGCGGTGATCGCGAACGTAGACGCGACCGAAGAGCCAGGATACTGGACCTTTCGCTGTCGGCCCAATCCGCTGGCCTTCGGCCCGTTGGCTACAGGCCCCGGCCCTGCTCGTACGCCCTCAGCTGCTCCGGCGTGATCATGCCGGTGTCGAAGAGGCTGGTCTCGTCCAGAGCGTACGACTGGTGCTGGACCGGCTGCTGCTGGGGGTCGTACACGGGCTGCTGACCGGTGTCGTAGCCCTGGTAGGCGTAGGGGTCGGCCTGCTGGTAGCCGTAGGGGTCCTGCTGGGCGTAGGCGGGCTGCTGCTGCGGGTAGCCGCCGTAGGGGTCCTGCTGCTGCGGGTAGCCGTACGGATCCTGCACCACGGGCTGCTGCACCGGCTGCTGGTCGTACTGCGGCTGCTGCTGGGCGGCGGCGGGCTGCTCGGCCGGTGCCGCCTGCGCGGCCTGGGCGTCCTGGTCGGCGAGGGCCGCGAGGTCGGCGAGGTAGTCGGCGTCGCTGGAGTGCTGGAAGGTCGTGTTGTCGTCGGCCAGGGCGCCGAGGGCGTCGGAGGCGATCCGGCCGTGCAGCTTGGCGCGGCCCTTGCCGACGGCCTCCAGGGTCTTGGCGAGGACCGCCTCGAAGGCGCCGAGCTTGACGTCGACGTAGGCGTCGGCGTCCCGGCGCAGGGTCTCGGGGTCGTGGCTGCGCTCGGGGGCGTCCTCGTCCTCGTAGCCCTGCTCGTCCAGGCCGGGGCCGGTGCCGAGGAGCTTCTCGCGGCCACGGCCGACCGACCCGAGGGTCTTGGTGAGGACGACCTCGAAGTTGGCGAGCTTGGAGTCGACGTAGTCGTCGGCGTCGGCGCGGACCTCCTCCGCCTCCCGGCGGGCCTCGCCGAGGATCCGGTCGGCCTCCGCCTGGGAGCGGCGGGCCACCTCGGTGTCGGAGATCAGCGAGCCGCGCTCGGCGTGCGCGGTCTCGATGATCCGCTCGGCCTCCATGCGCGCCTGCTCGACCATCTGTTCACGGTCGCCGATCAGCTCCTGGGCCTGGGCGAGGGAGCCGGGCAGCGCCTGGCGCAGCTCTTCGAGCATCGCGAGCAGGTCGGCCCGGTTGACCACGCACGACGCCGACATGGGCATGGCCCGGGCGCCGGAGACCGTGGCCACGATCTCGTCGAGCTTGTTCTGTACGTCCACCCTGCGCTCGCCACTCTCTACAGCTGTGTTGGAGACGGACGGGACGACTGTAGCCCCATCAGTCCCGGTGAATACGCTTGTTGAGGGCCTCGATAACGGCCGCCGGAACCAGGTGCGACACGTCCCCGCCCCATTGGGCGACCTCCTTGACCAGGGAGGACGAGAGGAAGCTGTAGGTGGGGTTGGTCGGCACGAAGAGCGTCTCCACGCCCGACAGACCGATGTTCATCTGGGCCATCTGCAGCTCGTAGTCGAAGTCGCTGACGGCTCGCAGGCCCTTGACGATGGCGGGGATCTCGCGCTGCTTGCAGAAGTCGACGAGGAGGCCGTGGAACGCCTCGACGCGGACGTTCCCGTAGTCGGCGGTGACCTGGCGGATCAGGTCGATCCGCTCGTCGATCTCGAACAGGCCCTTCTTGGACTTGTTGATCATCACTGCGACGTAGACCTCGTCGTAGAGACGGGACGCACGGGCAATGATGTCGAGGTGTCCGTTGGTGATCGGGTCGAATGACCCGGGACAGACGGCGCGGCGCACTAGTGATCCCTCGCTCTCCGGTCCGGTCATCGTGCGTCTTCGCACGTAGAGGCGGCGCGACCGTACCAAAACGTTCCCTCGCCGTAGCGACGGGACCGGAGGGCCTCGAAGCCGGTCGGCCAGTGGAAGTCGCCGCCTCTGGTGCTGCGCTCCACGGTGACGAGCGCCTCCGGCGCTAGCCAGCCCCCCGAGTGGAGTGTGAGGAGAATCTCCCGAAGATCGTCGTCGGAGACGGCGTACGGGGGGTCCAGGAAGACGAGGTCGTACGGCTGCGCGGGCGCCGGCGACTGGACGATCTGTTCCGCTTTGGCCGCCCGCACCTCGGCGCCGGGCAGGCCCAGGTTCTTCACGTTCTCCCGTACGACGCGGGCGGCTCTGGGGTCGGCCTCCACGAGGAGGGTGTGGCCGGCGCCCCGGGAGAGGGCCTCCAGGCCTACGGCTCCCGACCCGGCGTACAGGTCCAGGACGCGTTCGCCGTCCAGGGGGCCGCCGAGGAGGGACTGCCAGGTGGAGAAGAGGCCCTCGCGTGCGCGGTCGGAGGTGGGGCGGGTGCCTGTGCCGGGCGGCACCGAAAGGCGCCGTCCGCCTGCCTGGCCGGCGATCACGCGGGTCATTTCGAATCCTCGGTCCGGGGTGGTTACGGATTCAGTTTGGCAGGCGGTACGTCGTGGTTGCTCGCGCCCGCGCGGCGGTGGCCGCATATCGACACAGCCCCGCGCCCCTTCACGTGGGGCAGCCTCACCCCTTCTCCAGGTACTGCTCTCTCTCCTCGTCCAGGAGGGCGTCCAGGGCCGTTCGTAGCCCCGGGAGGTCGGCAAGCTCCGGGTCCCTCGCCACCAGCGCCGTCGCCTCTTCCCTCGCCTCCGCGATGATCTCCTCGTCCTCGATCACCGCCAGGACCCTCAGGCTGGAGCGGGCTCCGGACTGGGCCTGGCCCAGGACGTCGCCCTCTCTGCGCTGTTCGAGGTCGATGCGGGAGAGCTCGAAGCCGTCCAGCGTCGAGGCGACAGCCGTCAGGCGCTGGCGGGCCGGGCTCGCCTCGGGCATCTCCGTGACCAGGAGGCAGAGGCCGGCGGCGGAGCCGCGCCCGACCCGGCCGCGCAGCTGGTGCAGCTGGGAGACGCCGAAGCGGTCGGCGTCCATGATCACCATGGCGGTGGCGTTGGGGACGTTCACGCCGACCTCGATGACCGTGGTGGCGACCAGGACGTCCATGTCGCCGGCCGCGAAGCGGCGCATCACCGCGTCCTTGTCGTCCGGATGCATCCTGCCGTGCAGGACCTCCACCCGCAGGCCGCTGAGCGGGCCCTTGGCGAGGTGGTCGGCGACGTCCAGGACGGCCAGCGGAGGGCGCTTCTCGGCTTCGTCCTCGGCCGTCTTCCTCGCCTTCTTCGGGTCCTCCTCCTCGTCTCCGATGCGGGGGCAGACGACATACGCCTGGTGGCCGTTGCCGACTTCCTCGCGGACCCGCTCCCAGGCGCGGGCCAGGAAGTGGGGTTTGTCGGCGGCGGGGACGACATGCGTGGCGATCGGGGAGCGGCCGGCCGGCAGCTGGTCCAGGACCGAGGTCTCCAGGTCGCCGAAGACCGTCATGGCGACCGTGCGCGGGATGGGGGTCGCCGTCATGACGAGGAGGTGCGGGGGTTGGGTGCCCTTGCCGCGCAGGGCGTCACGCTGTTCCACGCCGAAGCGGTGCTGTTCGTCGACCACCACCAGGCCCAGGTCGTGGAACTGGACCTTGTCCTCGATCAGCGCGTGGGTGCCGATCACCAGACCGGCGTCCCCGGTGACGAGGTCGAGCATGGCCTGGCGGCGGGCGGCCGTGCCCATCGAGCCGGTGAGCAGGACGACCTTGGTGGCGTGCTCGGCGCCGCCCAGCATGCCGCCTTCCGCCAGCTCCCCCATCATCTCGGTGATCGAGCGGTGGTGCTGCTGGGCCAGCACCTCGGTGGGCGCGAGCATGGCCGCCTGGCCGCCCGCGTCGACCACCGCGAGCATGGCACGCAGCGCCACCAGGGTCTTTCCGCTGCCGACCTCGCCCTGCAGGAGGCGGTGCATCGGGTGTTCGGTGGCCAGGTCGTCGAAGATCTCCTTCGAGACCTTCTGCTGGCCGTCCGTGAGGGTGAACGGGAGACGGTCGTCGAAGGCCGTGAGGAGGCCGTCGGGGCTGGGTCTGCGGGCCACCGCGGGGAGTTGGGCGTCGGTGTGGCGGCGGCGGGCCAGGGCGACCTGGAGGACGAAGGCCTCGTCCCACTTGAGGCGGTCGCGGGCCTGCGCGATGTCCGCCTTGGTGTGCGGGCGGTGGATCTTGAGCAGGGCCTCGGGGAGGGAGACCAGACCGCGGCCCTCGCGGAGGGCCGGCGGAAGGGGGTCCAGGGCCTCCTGGACGCTCGGCAGCACCGTCTGGATCGCCTTGCCGATCTTCCAGGACTCCAGCTTGGCGGTGGCCGGGTAGAGCGGGATCAGGGCTCCGGCCCAGGTCTCCACCGATTCGGCCGGGTCCTCGCCGCGGAGCAGTTCGTAGGCCGGGTGGGCCAGTTGGAGGCGGCGGTTGAAGACCGAGGCCTTGCCGGCGAACATCGCGCGCGTGCCCGGCAGGAGTTCCTTGTGGGGCTTGTGCACGCCGTTGCCGAAGAAGACCAGTTGGAGCCGGCCGCTGCCGTCGGTGATCGTGACCTCCAGCCGCTGGCCCTTGCCGCGCGGTGCCTTGGAGGAGGCGAACGAGTGCAGGCGGGCGTCGGCCACCATGGCGACCACGGTCACGTGTTCGTCCATGGGCAGGTCGGCGAGGTGGGTGAGCTGGCCGCGCTCCTCGTATCTGCGGGGGTAGTGGTGCAGGAGATCGCCTACCGTGTGCAGGCCGAGATGCTCGGCCATCACCTTCGCGGTGGCTGGGCCGAGCACCTTCTTCAGTGGTTCTTCCAGTGCGGGCACGAGATCCATTGCACACCACGCCACTGACAATGCCGTATATGTCTCGGGAAACCCCTGGTCAGACGGCCGTTTTGAGTCATAGGATGGCGCGCTCCGGCCATCCTTCCGCGGTCACCACCCCACCAGGGACCGCCCGACCCCGCGCCGACCACGTCTTCCCCCCTCCGGCGTAGCGACGATGGACTCCCAGACCTCACAGTCATCTCAGGCATCACAGTCACCTCATACGTTCCAGGTCGACCTGCGTGGTCTGGTGGACCTGCTCTCCCACCACCTGTACTCCAGCCCCAAGGTCTACCTGCGCGAGCTGCTGCAGAACGCGGTGGACGCCATCACCGCCAGACGGGCCGAGCAGCCCGACGCCCCGGCGCGGGTGCGGCTGTACGCCGACGGCAGTGCCCTGCGGGTGGAGGACAGCGGCGTCGGGCTCACCGAGTCCGACGTGCACAGCCTGCTCGCGACCATCGGGCGCAGCTCCAAGCGGGCGGACGGGCTGCAGGAGGCCCGCTCGGACTTCCTGGGCCAGTTCGGCATCGGACTGCTGGCCTGCTTCGTGGTCGCCGAGCGGATCCGGGTGGTCAGCCGCAGTGCCCGCACCCCGGACGCGCCGCCCGTGGAGTGGACGGCCCGCGACGACGGGTCGTACACCGTGCGGACGTTGGCGCCCGAGGAGCGGCCCGAGCCCGGCACCACCGTGCATCTGGTGGCACGGGCGGGGGCGGCGGAGTGGCTGGACGAGCGACGGGTGCTCGCGCTGGCGCGGGACTTCGGTTCGCTGCTGCCCTACGACGTCCGGGTGGGCGACGAGGCGGTCACCGACCTGCCCGCGCCCTGGGACCGGCCGTACCCCTCCCCCGGCACCCGCCGGGTGGCGCTGGCCCGGCACTGTCAGGAGCTGTTCGGGTTCGCGCCGCTGGACTCGATCGCCCTCGACGTGCCGGTGGCCGGGATCCGGGGGGTGGCGTATGTGCTGCCGTCGGCGGTGAGTCCCGCCCAGCGGGCGACCCATCGCGTGCACCTCAAGGGCATGCTGCTCACCGAGCGGGCCGAACAGCTGCTGCCGGACTGGGCGTTCTTCGTGCGCTGTGTCCTGGACACGGACAGTCTGCGGCCGACCGCCTCGCGCGAGTCGCTGTACGAGGACGAGACGCTGGCCGCCGTACGGGAGGCGCTCGGCGAAAGGATTCGGTCCTGGCTGACCGGGCTGGCCGCCGGTGATCCGGAACGGCTTTCGGCGTTCCTGTCCGTGCACCACCTGGGTGTGAAGTCGCTGGCCCGGCACGACCAGGAGATGCTGCGCACGATGCTGCCGTGGCTCCCCTTCGAGACCACCGACGGGCAGCTGTCCCTGGAGGAGTTCGCGCAGCGCCACCCGGTGGTGCACTTCACGCGGACGGTCGAGGAGTACCGGCAGGTCGCGCCGATCGCCTCCGCCCAGGGCATCGGGGTGATCAACGGCGGTTACACGTACGACAGCGAGCTGGTCGAGGCGCTGCCGTCGGTGCGGCCCGGGACAGTGGTCGCGGAGCTGGACGCGGACACCGTGACCGCGCATCTGGATGCGGTGGATCCGGCGGAGGAGCTGGCGCTGGCGGGCTTCCTCGCGGCCGCGCGGGCGAAGCTGGACCCGCTGGGCTGTGATGTCGTCCTGCGCGCCTTCCACCCGCTCTCCGTGCCCGCGCTGCACCTGGACGACCGGGCCGCGCGGCACGAGCAGGCCCGCGCGCAGGCCGAGGAACAGGCCGACGACCTGTGGGCGGGCATCCTGGGCTCGCTGCGCGGCAGCGCACCCCGGGCACGTCTGGTGCTCAACCATCTCAACCCGCTGATCCGGCGGATCAGTTCCCTGACGGACCCGGAGCTGATCGGCACCGCGAGCGAATCGCTCTACGGGCAGGCGCTGCTGATGGCCCAGCGCCCGCTGCGGCCCGCCGACTCGGCGCTGATCAACCGCTCGTTCATCGGCCTCCTGGAGTGGGCCACTCATGGGGAGGGTGACCGCTGATGGCCGAAACCGGCGGGATCGCGGACTTCGACTCGCTGCGCCGCGCGATGGCCGAGAACTCCGAGGAGCCGGAGGGTCCCGCCCGCAACGCGCGCGCGGAGCAGCTGCTGGCCGAGGCCGAGAAGCTGAACATCCCGCTCGCCGTGATCGAGGCGCTCGGGCACCAGCTGAAGGTCTACAACTACAGCTCCGAGAAGGACAAAATGTTCGTCCCCTTCGCGCGGCTGCTGCGCCTGTGGGACGAGCGGCCCGGGGACTTCGACGAGTACGAGACGCATTCCCTGTACTGGGTCTTCAAGTGGATGTCGGCCGGCATGCTCGACCAGCCGCACGTCCCGCTCGCCTCGATCGAGAAGTGGCTGGGCGAGATGGAGCACCGCTACCGGCTCGCCGGGCACTCCGAGCGGGCGGTGCGCAGCGCCGAGTTCAGTGTCGCCGGGCACGTCGGTGACTTCACGCGCGCGGAGCGGGCGTACACGGCGTGGCTGGCGGCGGACCGGGACCGGATGGCCGACTGCCACGCGTGCGAGCTGCACGGGCAGGGCGCCTGGCAGCTGCGCAACGGCCGGGACGCCGAGGCCCTGGAGCTGTGGCGGCCGGTCCTGGAGGGCGAGTACAGCTGCGCCCACGAGCCGCACACGGTCCTCGCCTCCTCCCTGACCCCGCTGCTGCGGCTCGGCCGGGTCGACGAGGCCCGCGCCCACCATCTGCGCGGCTTCCGGCTGGTCCGTCCCATGGAGAGCATGCGCGGCGCGTACGCGGACCACGTGGAGTTCTGCGCGCTGACCGGCAATGAGGCGCGCGGTCTCGAACTGCTGGCGGAACGTCCCGCCTACTTCACGGACAGCGGGCAGCCGCGCAGCCGGATGGACTTCCTGGCGGTGGTGACGCTGCTGATGGAGCGGCTGACCGAGCTGGGCCTCGGTGCGCAGCGGGTGCCGGGCCCCGCCGGGCGGGCGTGGAGCGCCGGGGAACTCGCCGTGCACGCGCGTGCGGAGGCCCTGGAGCTGGCCGCGCGGTTCGACACGCGCAACGGCACCTCCTATGTCGGCGACCAGTTGCGCGAGCGCATGGCCCAGCGGCCGCTGGTGGACCGGCTGCCGCTGGGCGTGCGAGCGGTGCGGACGGCGCCCGCCGGGCCGGTCGCGCCGGTTGTGCGGGCGCCCGCGCCGGAGCGGCCGTCGCTGCCCGCGCTGCTCGCCGAGGCGCGCCGGCTGTCGGACGCGCTCCAGCCGCACGCCCTGGAGGCCTGGGCGGCGGTCGCGGAGGCCGCCGAGAGCACCGAGGTGGACACCTACGTCCGCGCGGAGATCGCCGACCACACGGCGATGGGCCGCGGCCCGGAGGGCGTCGAGCTGTTCGAGCGGGCGGCCGAGCTGTACGCGGAGGCCGGTGACGAGGGCGAGGCGATCGCGGCACGCGCGCGTGCGGCCTACGTCCGCGCGCTGTCCGGGGAACTGGACGAGGCGACGGCGGCGATCGGCGAGCCGTACGACCGGATCCTCGCGCTGTACGCCGACGACGCCACCGGCGTACGGCAGACGGCGTCCGTGCTGATGAGCCGGGCGCGGATCCTGATGCGGTGGGTGCACGAGCGGTCGGAGGGCGCCGCCGACGCCGAGCAGGCCGTACGGGAGCTGCTGGCGCTCGTCGGCGGGCGCGGTGGGTCCGATGTGCGGCTGGTGTCCCGGGCGGCCGAGGGGCGGGCGATGCTCGCCGAACTGGCCGAGCACGCCGGCGACGAGGAGCGGGCGGGCGAGCTGTTCCGGCAGGCGTCGGCGCAGTTCGTCGGCGCGGAGCTGCCGTGGTTCGCGGTGGAGTACGAGGTGCGGGTGGCCGCGCTCGCCCATGAGCAGGGCGACCAGGCCGAGGCGGAGCGGGCGCTGCGCGCGGCCCTGGAGCACGGCGGGCCGTATGTGGAGCCGGTCGGGCGGGCCCAGCTCCATCTCCAGCTGGCCGAGGTGCTCGGCGGCCGGGGCGCGGCCGAGGAGGCCGCCGAGCACGCCCTGGAGGCCGCGCACTGGGCCGACGAGGCCGGGGAGAGCGGCACCCTGGGCGCCTGGGCGCGGCACCAGCTGGGCGGCTTCCTGCTGCGGCAGGGGCGGTTCGCGGAGGCCGCCGAGGTGCTGGAGTCGGCGCTGGCCGACCTGAGCGCCGAGACGCACGGCGACGGCGCGGTCGTCCAGACCCAGTGGTGGCTCGGGGACTGTCTGAGCGAGCTCGGCGAGCACCACGCGGCGGCCGAACGGCGGCTGCAGGCGGCCGAGATCGCCCGGCACTGGCCCGAGCAGCACGACCACGCCACCCTCGCGCACCTGGCCGCGGAGTCGCTGGGCAACGCCGGGCTGGCCGCCGAGGCGGACCGGGCGTACACGCGCGCGGGCGAGTTGTGGCGGGCGATGGGCAATGTGCACTTCCTGGTCCGCTCGCTGCGGGCCCGCGCGTGGCTGGCGCTGCGTACGGAGGCCGGGATGGCGGGCGCGCGGCGGCTGATGGCGGCCGCGGTGGCGGAGTGCGAGGCGGCGCTGGCCGGGCTCCCCACGCCCGCCGACCCGGCGGCCCGGGAGCGGCTCACCGGCGAACTCGGCCACACCCACCGGCAGTTCGGGGATCTGCTGGCCCGGTCCGTGCCCGAGGACGCGGAGGACGCGGCGATCCAGGACGCGTTCGAGGCGGCGCTGGCCGAGATGACGGCCGCGATCGCCGTCTTCGCCGAGCTGGGCGAGGACGGGCTGCACAGCCGTACCGGCGCCGAACTCGCGGCGGGCTGGCTGGAGGCCGACCTGAGCCGGCCGGCCGACGCGGCGGCACGCGCGCGTGCCGTGCTGGACGCCTACGAGGGCGCCGACCCGGACGACGAGACGGTCCGGGCCCGGCGGGCGGAGGCACGGCAGCTGCTGGAGCCCACGGAGGTGTGAAGGGGCGTGCGCTGGGGGCTCACTCGACGCCGATGAGGAGCGGGGCCCCCTGCCGGCCGCCGTTGTAGACCACCGTGTCGACGGCGAGGTACGCCTCGCGCACCCGTGCCTCCAGGCGTTCGGTGACGCCCTCGGGCGCCTCGTCGCCGAGGACGAGGGTGACCAGCTCGCCGCCGGCCTGGAGCATGCGGTCGAGGACGGTCTCGGCGGTGGCCGTCACGTCCGAGCCGATCACCGCCACGTCACCGTCGATGAGGCCCAGCACGTCCCCGGCCTGGCAGATGCCGGCCATGGTCCAGGACTGCCGTTCCGCGACCACGACCTCGGCGTAGCGGGTGGCGCCGGCGGCCGAGGTCATCTGGACGACGTCCTCGTCGAAGCGGCGGTCGGGCTGGTGCACCGCGAGCGCGGCGATGCCCTGGACCGCCGAGCGGGTCGGGATGAGGGCGACCCGGATGCCCTCCGCGCGGACCTGCTCGGCCGCCGCGGCCGCCGTGTGCCGCAGGTCGGCGTCGTTGGGCAGCAGCATCACCTCGCGCGCGTGGGCCCGTCGTACGGCGTCCACCAGCTCCCCGCTGGCGGGCGGCTCCCCGGGGCGCGCGAGCACGGTGGTCGCGCCGGACTCGCCGTACAGCCCGACCAGCCCCTCCCCCGGCACGACGGCCACCACGGCCCGCTGCACCCGCTCGCGCGGCGGCTCCGCGCCGGTGTGCACGTCCCCCGCGCCGAAGTGCGTGATCCGGATCCGGTACGGCCGCCCCGCCTCGACGCCCGCCTCCACGGCGGCGCCGGCGTCGTCGACGTGCACATGGACGTTCCACAGGCCGTCGCCGCCGACCACCACCAGGGAGTCGCCGAGGACGTCGAGCCGGGCCCGCAGCCGGTCCACGGCGGCGTTCTCGGCCTCCAGGAGGTAGATCACCTCGAAGGCGGGACCCCCGGCCGACTCGCCGCACGCATCGGCGCGGGCGTCGGAAACGGCGTCCACGCGCGCGTGGACGACCGGAAGCGCTCCGTACGCGTGCACGTCGAAAGCGGTCGGCGTCTCCCCCGTGAACGCCTCCACCAGCGCCCCGAGCACCTCGACCAGACCCCGTCCCCCCGCGTCGACCACTCCGGCCCGCTCCAGCGCGGCCAGCTGTCCCGGGGTCTCCGCGAGCGCCTTGCAGGCGCCCTCGTAGGCGGCCCGAGCGATCACCCCTACGCCGCCCTCGGCCACGTCGGCGGCGTCGGCCGCTGCCGCCGCGACCGACAGCACGGTGCCCTCGACGGGATGGGCCACGGCTCCGCGGGCGGCGTCGGCGGCGTACCGCAGGGCGAGCCGCAGCCTCTCCCCGTCGATGTGAGTCGTCTCACCCTCGGTGACGACATGGGCCATGCCGCGCAGCAGCTGCGCCAGGATCGTGCCGGAGTTGCCGCGCGCGCCTATGAGGGCGCCGTGCGCCATCGCGCGGACGGCGTCGGCCAGGGTGGGGACGTCTTCGCCCAGTTCGTAGCCGGCGAAGACGGCCTCCACGGCGCCGGCGGCCGACTCCACCGTCAGATAGAGGTTCGTGCCCGTGTCACCGTCGGCCACCGGGTAGACGTTGATCGCGTCGATCTCCTCGCGCGCCCGGCCGATCGCCCCGAGCGCGAGACCGCACCAGGTGCGTACCGCGAGAGCATCGAAGAATGTCTGCGGCACCTGCGCCACCTGCGCCTCCTTGAGCTGGCCCGACGTGGTCGCAGCGTAGACCCCGGAAGGGTGACCGCCGGAAGTGGGCCGGGAGCCGGCCCCTGAGCTGCCATGCTAGTTTCGTCTAACCGTCGCGGCCGTTGTATGCTGCTCCGGTTGCCCGATCCGATCGGGCCATTACCCCTGGCAACGCCACTCAAGATCTCAGATACCTGGGTCTCGATCCCGGCACGCCGGGATTCAACCGTAAGTGCATCTGAAGTCTTTGGAGTGACCCGTGGCTGCCAACTGCGACGTCTGCGGCAAGGGGCCGGGCTTCGGCAACAACATCTCGCACTCGCACCGCCGTACGTCCCGTCGCTGGAACCCGAACATCCAGCGTGTGCGTACCGTGGTCGGCGGGACGCCGAAGCGCGTGAACGCCTGCACCTCGTGCATCAAGGCCGGCAAGGTCTCGCGCTGACGCACTGCTGCCAGCGCGCGGCAACAGCCGGTTCGCCGCACTGAGCCGGTCCACCTGAGGGTGGGCCGGCTTTTTGCCGTGCCCGAAAATCGGAACCCCGGCAAACCGGGCCCTGCCAAGCTGGGCGCATGCGCTTCGGCATCCTCGGCCCCCTGGACATACGCACCGACGACGGCACCCCCGTCGACCCCGGCGGCCCCCGCCCCCGCGCGCTGCTCACCCTGCTGCTGCTGGACGCCGGCCGCGCGGTCTCGGCGCAGCGTCTCACCGACGGCCTGTACGGCACCGAGCCGCCCGCCGGGGCCGCCAACGCCCTCCAGTCCCAGATCTCCCGGCTGCGCAGGCGACTGGCACCGCACACCGAGATCGAGGCCACCGCCACCGGATACCGGGTCGCCGTCGCCCCCGACACCGTGGACGTGCATCAGTTCGAAGCCTGGTCCGCGGCCGGACGCGCCGCCCTGCGGGCCGGCGACCACCAGAACGCGGCGGCCCGGCTCCGGGAGGCGCTCGCCCTGTGGCGTGGCCCCGCGCTGCCCGACCTCCCGGACGCGCACGCCGAGGCCGCGCGCCTCGAGGAGCTGCGGCTGGCCGCCGTACAGGACCGCGTCGAAGCGGATCTGACACTCGGCGGCGGGTCCGGGCTGGTGCCTGAGCTGCGTGCGCTGCTGGCCGCCCATCCGCTGAGCGAGCGGCTGTACGGGCAGCTGATGCGGGCCCTGCACGCGAGCGGGCGGCCCGCCGAGGCGCTCACGGTGTTCGACGAGGCCCGTCGCGCCCTCGCCGACCAGCTGGGCGCCGATCCCTCCCCTGAGCTGTCCGCGCTCCACCTGGAGCTGCTCAGGGGTGCGGAGCCCGAGCGGCCCAGGCTCCCGGTCCAGCTCACCCGGTTCGTCGGCCGCGAGCCCGAGCTCGCCCGGATCGCCGCCCTCCTGACCGGCGCCCGCCTGGTCACCCTCACCGGCCCCGGCGGCGCGGGCAAGACCCGGCTGGCACTCGAGGCGGCGACCAAGATCGAGGCCGCGCGCAGAAGCGAGCTCCCGCCCAAGAACGAAGCCGCGCGTGAAGGCGGCGGTGTCTGTTTCGTCGAGCTGGCGCCGCTGGGTGACGGCTCGCAGATCCCGTACGCCGTCCTCACCGCCCTCGGTGTCCGCGAGGGCCTGCGCAGCCCCGTCGCCGACACCACGGACCGGCTGCTGGCCGCCCTGGAGGAGCGTGAGCTGCTGCTCGTCCTCGACAACTGCGAGCACCTGGTCGACGCGGCCGCCTCGGTCGCCGCCCTGCTCCTCGCCTCCTGCCCGGGCGTGCGGATCCTCGCCACCAGCCGGGAGTCCCTGAACATCACCGGCGAGGTGCTGGTCCCGGTGCCCCCGCTGCCGGCGGGACCGGCGGAGCGGCTCTTCCTGGACCGGGCGCGCGCCGTGCGCCCCGGTTTCGACGGCCACGCGCGCGTGCCGCACATCTGCGCCGCCCTGGACGGGTTGCCGCTGGCCATCGAACTGGCGGCGGCCCGGCTGCGCACCCTCACCCCCGACGAACTCGCCGGCCGCCTGGACGACCGGTTCCGGCTCCTCTCGCGCGGCGACCGCTCCAAGGCGCCCCGGCACCGCACCCTGCGCGCGGTGGTCGAGTGGAGCTGGGAGCTGCTGGACGGGGAGGAGCGTGAGCTGGCGCGGCGGCTGACGGTGTTCTCCGGAGGGGCGACGCTGGCGGCGGTCGAGGCGGTGTGCGGGCTGCCGTATCCGGAGGACCTGCTGGCCTCGCTGGTGGAGAAGTCGTTCCTCGAGGTGTCCGAGGGCCGCTACCGGATGCTGGAGACGATCCGCGCGTTCGCCGCCGGGGACCTGCCCGACCCGCGCGGCCTGCGGGACGCGCACGCCGGCTACTTCCTGCGGCTGGCCGAGCAGGCCGAGCCGAAGCTCCGTGGCGGCGGTCAGCTGCCCTGGCTGGCACGGCTCTCCGCCGAGCACGGCAACCTGGACGCGGCCCTGCGCCATCTGGTGCGCCACGGCCCCGAGGACGCCCTGCGCCTGATGGCCGTCCTGTCCTGTTTCTGGCGGCTGCGCGGGCTGCACGGCGAACAGGTGACGTCCGCGCGCGCACTCCTGGCCGCCGTGGGGGACGCGCCACCGCCGGGGCTGACGGAGGAGTACGTGCTGTGCGCGGTCAACGTGCTCCTCGGCGACGGCGGCCACCCGGCCGGCCAGGACGACCACGCGGAGCTCGTCGCACGCGTGGACGCGCTGATGGCCACGTGCCCGGGCCCCTTGCGGCTGCCGTACATCCTCATGTTGTGGTCGGTCGCGGCCGGCCCCCGCCCGACGACCGACGGGAAGGCCCTGGCGCTGGCCGGCGACGACCCCTGGGCACGGGCCCTGCTCGACGTGGGCCTGGGTTTCCGGGACCTGCTCGCGGGCCGGCCACGGGAGGCCGAGGAGTGCTTCGCCCGGGGGCTGGACGGGTTCCGGGCCACGGGCGACCGCTGGGGGATGGCCAACTGCCTCGACCCGCTCGGCATGGCCGCCCACGCGCGCGGGGACTCGCGCCGCGCCCTGGAGCTGCTGGACGAGGGGCTGGCGTACATGCGCGAGCTCGCGGCCCCCGAGGAGACCGCCGACCTGCTGCGTACCCGGGGCACCGTGCTGCTGCACCAGGGCGACACGGCCGGCGCCGAGGCCCACTTCGAGCAGGCGCTGACCCTCGCCCGTGGTGCCGGGCTCCCCGACAAGGTGGCGGGCGCCCGGCGCGGTCTCGGCGACGCGGCACGGCTCTCCGGGGACACGGCACGCGCGCGCGTGCACTACGAGAACGCCCTCAGGGAGTGCGCCGCCAACTGGTTCAGCGTCGGCGAGACGGTCCGTATCCTCATCGGGTTCGGCCGCACGGCCGCCGCCGAGGGGGACACCGAGGAGGCCCGCGACTGGTTCCGGCAGGCCGCCGAACTCGCCGTCGAGGGTCCGGGCACCCTGGAACTCGCGGACGCGGCCGAGGCGTTGGCGTCCGTCGCCGAGTCGGCCGAGCGGGCCGCCGTGCTGCTGGGCGCGGGGACGGCCCTGCGCGGCGCCCGTGCCGAGACCGATCCGGACGTCGTACGCGTCGAACGGGACGTACGCGCGAAGCTGTCGCCCGAGGCCTACGAGCAGGCCTTCGACCAGGGCCTACGGCAACGGTCAGCGGCGGTCAGCGAACGGTAGGAGGACGGTCAGCGCCCCCGCCGAAGCTCATCGCATGACGAAGAACCCCACACCGAAGAACCTCGGCCACCTCAGCGTCCTGGTCTCCGGCGCCAGCATCGCCGGTCCCGCCCTCGCCCTGAACCTCGTCCGGCTCGGCGCCCGGGTCACCGTCGTCGAGAAGGCCCCGGAACTGCGCGGCGGCGGCTTCGCGGTCGACTTCCGCGGTCACGTGCACCGCACGGTCCTGACCTCCATGGGCATCTGGGACGAGGTCCACGCCCGCCAGACCCACATGGGCCGCCAGACCGTCGTGGACGCCGACGGCAGCCCGCGCGTGGACCTGCCCGCCGAGCTGATGAGCGGTGACGTGGAGATCTGCCGCGGCGACCTCGCCCAGCTCATGTACGAGCGCACCAGGGAGGACGTCGAGTACGTCTTCGGCGACTCGATCGCCTCCCTCGCCCAGGACGCCGACGGCGTCGACGTCACCTTCGAGCACGGCGCCCCCCGCCGCTTCGACCTGGTCGTCGGCGCGGACGGTCTGCACTCCAACACCCGCCGGCTGGTCTTCGGCGAAGAGTCCCGCTACCTGCGCTTCTTCGACCACTACGTGGCCGGCTTCGACATCCCCAACCACCTCGGCCTGGACCGTACCGGCCGGGTCTACAGCGAACCCGGCCGCGCGGCCGTCGTCGGCAACTGCGACGGCGACCCGGACCGCGCGGGCGCGTTGCTGGTCTTCCGGTCCGAGGAGCTGTCGTACGACCGCCGGGACGTCGCGGCGCAGAAGCGGATCGTCGCGGAACGTTTCGCCGGCCTGGGCTGGGAGGGTCCGGCCCTGCTCAAGGCCCTCGAGGAGGCCGACGACCTGTACTTCGACGCGATCGCCCAGATCCACGTCGACCGCCTGGTCGAGGGGCGGGTGGCACTGCTCGGGGACGCCGGGTACGGGGCGACCATGGGCGGGATGGGGACCGGTGTGGCGGTCGTCGGTGCCTATGTCCTCGCCGGTGAGCTCGCCCTCGCGGGCGGCGACCACCGCACCGCGTTCGCCGAGTACGAGACCCGGATCCGGGACTTCGCCAAGGGCTGCCAGAAGATCTCCGGCAACGCGGGCCCGTTCTTCGCCCCGCCCACCGAGCGGCGCATCCGCAGCCGGGACCGCATGTACCGGGTTCTCGCCTCCCGCCCGCTGGCCCGCTTCTTCAAGAAGATGACGGAGAAGGCGGCCACCGGCATCAAACTCCGGGAGTACCCCTACTGAGGGCCCCGGCCCAGGGCCCAGCCGTGATCCACCGGCCCGATCCCGGCACCGAGCGCGAACCCGGCCGCGATCGCCCCCGTGACGTACTCCTTGGCCGCCGCCACCGCCTCCGGCACGGGCTGCCCCTTCGCGAGCTGCGACGCGATCGCGGACGCGAGGGTGCAGCCCGTGCCGTGCGTGTGCCGGTTGTCGTGGCGGGGGGCGCGCAGCCGGAACTCGTCGGTGCCGTCCGTGAGCAGGTCCACGGCCTCACCCGGCAGATGCCCGCCCTTGATCAGCACCCACTTCGGCCCGTACGACAGCACGGCCGCCGCGGCCCGGCGCAGCTCCGCCTCCGACTCGACCTTCAGACCGGTGAGTTGGGCCACCTCGTCCAGGTTGGGGGTGGCCACGGTGGCCAGTGGGAGGAGCTTGGTGCGGACCGACTCCAGGGCGGAGGCGGCGAGCAGGGAGTCGCCGTGCTTGGAGACGCCCACCGGGTCGACGACCACGGGCGCCTCGGTGCCGGCGACCAACTCCGCGACTGTCTCGACGAGTTCGGCCGAGGCGAGCATCCCGGTCTTCACCGCGTCCACGCCGATGTCGTCGACCACGCTGCGGTACTGGGCCCGCACCGCCGCCACCGGCAGCTCCCAAGCGCCCTGCACACCGACGGAGTTCTGGGCGGTGACCGCCGTGATCACGCTCATGCCGTGCACGCCCAGCGCCAGCATCGTCTTCAGGTCGGCCTGGATCCCGGCCCCGCCACCGGAGTCGGAGCCCGCGACCGTCAGCACCCGCGGCAGGCTCATGACTCGATGTCCCCGAAGTGGTCCCAGCCGCCCGTGCTGGTCCAGGGCGCCCCGTCGACGGTCACCTGGGGCAGCGCGGACGGGTTGAGGACCTCGCCGATCACCTTCCAGCGGGCGGGCAGCTTCACGTCCGGCGGGAAGGTCGCCACGATGGCGTGGTCCTCGCCGCCGGTCAGCACCCACTGGATGGGGTCGACGCCGACGGCCTGCCCGATGTCGTTCATCTGGGACGGGACGTCGATCGCGCCGGAGCGGATGTCGATCCGCACCTTGCTGGCCTCCGCGATGTGTCCGAGGTCGGCGATCAGGCCGTCGCTGACGTCGCACATCGCGGTGGCGCCGAGGCCCGCGGCGGCCGGACCCGCGTGGTACGGCGGTTCGGGGCGGCGGTGCGCCTCCACGAAGGCGCGCGGCGAGCGGAAGCCGCGGGAGAGCACCGCGTAGCCGGCCGCGGACCAGCCCAGCCAGCCGGTGACGGCCACCAGGTCGCCGGGCTGGGCGCCGCCCCGGGTGACCGGCTCCTGGTTGCGCAGATCGCCGAGCGCGGTGATGGAGAGCATGATCGTGTCGCCGCGGACCACGTCGCCGCCGACCACCGAGGCGCCGGCCACCTGGCACTCGTCCCGGATGCCGTCCATCAGCTCGCTGGGCCAGGTCACCGGGAGTTCGGCGGGGACGACCAGGCCGAGCAGCAGCGCGGTCGGCACGGCGCCCATGGCGGCGATGTCCGCGAGGTTCTGCGCGGCCGCCTTGCGGCCCACGTCGTAGGCCGTGGACCAGTCGCGGCGGAAGTGCCGGCCCTCCAGCAGGATGTCGGTGCTCGCCACGACCCTGCGGTCGGGCGCGGCGACCACCGCGGCGTCGTCGCCGGGACCGATCCGGACCGCCGGAGTGGTGGTGAGACGGGAGGTGAGCTCCCTGATGAGCCCGAACTCCCCCAGCTCACCAACAGTGCCCTTCATTGCCCTTACGCCCCTTCTCTGCCTTGCCGTGCCCGCTCGCGCGTCATCGTCGTCCTGGTTACGGTCGAGGTGACCGTCAACTTCTGTCGTGGCTGCACCCTGGCGCGCAAGCCCCTGTCCGCGCAGGTCTCCCCGCGGTGAGCGGCGACGCGATACCGTGGCGTTCCTTTTCCCCACATGATCCTCGTGGCCGCCCTGGAGGTTCCGTGGTACAGGCGTACATCCTGATCCAGACGGAGGTCGGCAAAGCGTCGACCGTCGCCGAGGTCATCAGCAAGATCCCTGGAGTCATCCAGGCCGAGGATGTGACAGGACCGTACGACGTCATCGTGCGCGCACAAGCGGAGACGGTCGACGAACTCGGTCGGCTCGTGGTCGCCAGAGTCCAGCAAGTGGAGGGCATCACGCGTACTCTGACCTGCCCGGTCGTCCATCTGTAGCCCCCGTCTAGGCTTGGCCGGTGAACATTTTCCGTCACCGGCCATTCGGTCTGCCCGCGCTCGCTCTTGTGATGATCGCGGCGGCGGGCTGCTCATCAGCAGACGATGCCCCGTCGGCGGCGGTTCCCAGTCCGGGCGCGGCGGTCGCGAAGCTGTGCCGGAACCTCGACGAGGGGTTGCCGAAGAAGGTGGACGAGCTCGCCCGGCGTGACCCCGAGCCCGCCTCCACGCTGACGGCGGGCTGGGGGGACCCCGCGATCATACTGCGCTGCGGTGTGGAGCGGCCTGCGAAGATGGCCGACCCGGAGGCCGACGGGGTCGAGGTCGACGGGGTCGGATGGCTGCTGGAGCAGGAGGCCGGCAAATCGTTCCGGTTCACCACGACGTTGCGGAAGGCGTATGTCGAGGTGACGATCCCCGCGGGGCGGACCGGGGACGGCATGGCGCCGTTGGTGGGCTTGGCGCCTGCCATCAAGAAGGCGGTTCCGGAGGGGGTTGCCGACTAGGCGCCGTGCGTGGAGCCGGTGCGTCGAGTGCCGGTGCGTCGTGGCCGGCCGCGCCCGCGCGGCGGAGCCGCGTGTCGCACACGGCCCCGCGCCCCTTTCGGGGCGCTTCGGTGCGGGGCGTTTCCTAGCGAAGCCCGGTTGAACGGTTCAGCGCTGCCTGGATCAGGCGGTCGATCAGGTCCGGGTAGCCGACGCCCGTCGCCTGCCACATCTGGGGGTACATCGAGATCGGAGTGAAGCCGGGCATCGTGTTGATCTCGTTGATCACGAAATCGCCGTCCTCGGTGAGGAAGAAGTCCGCGCGGACCAGGCCCTCGCAGGACGCGGCCTCGAAGGCGTCCACCGCGAGCGCCTGGATCTCGGCGGTCTCCTCGGGCGTCAGCGGGGCCGGGACGATGCCGGGGGTGGAGTCGATGTACTTGGCCTCGAAGTCGTAGTACGCGTGCGTGTCGGCCGGCGGGATCTCGGCCGGGACCGAGGCGCGCGGGCCGTCCTCGAACTCCAGGACGCCGACCTCGATCTCACGGCCGCGCAGCGCCGCCTCGACCAGGATCTTCGGGTCGTGGGCCTGGGCGGTGACGATCGCCTCGTCCAGACCGGAGAGGTCGTCGACCTTGGTGATGCCGATCGACGAGCCGGCCCGCGCGGGCTTCACGAACAGCGGCCAGCCGTGCTCGCCGGCGAAGTCGACGATCCGCTTGCGGGCGGCGGACTCGTCCTGCTTCCACTCGCGGGGACGGACCACCAGGTACGGGCCGACCTTGAGCCCGAACGAGGTGAACACCCGCTTCATGTACTCCTTGTCCTGGCCGACGGCCGAGGCGAGCACGCCGGAGCCGACGTAGGGAACGCCGGAGAGCTCCAGGAGGCCCTGCAGGGTGCCGTCCTCGCCGTAGGGGCCGTGCAGCATCGGGAAGACGACGTCGACCTCGCCGAGCGCCTTGGGCACGGAGCCGGGCTCGCTGTAGACGACCTCGCGGTTGGCCGGGTCGACGGGGAGCAGCACGCCGCCCTCGGTGGACTCGGCCAGGTCGCCGACCTCGGGCGTACGGCGGTCGCTGATCGCCATGCGTTCGGGTTCGTCGGCCGTGAGCACCCAGCGGCCTTCCCTCGTGATGCCGATCGGCAGGACGTCGTACTTCGTCCGGTCGATGGCGCTCAGGACGGCTCCGGCGGTGACCATGGAGATCCCGTGCTCGGAGCTGCGACCGCCGAACACGACGGCCACACGCGGCTTGCGAGCGGGCTGCTCAGGGCTCTGGGGGAGGTTCTCGGTGCTCATATCGCGATGAGAGTACCCGGTGGTAGAGGCCCGATACAGCGTCGGCGGGGTGCGTTCGCTCAGCGTCGCTCGGGCTTCGCGCTGCGCGACATGAGCTCCTTGAGGGCGACCACCGGCGGCTTGCCCTCGTGCACGATGTCGACCACCGTCTCGGTGATCGGCATCTCCACGCCGTGCCGGCGGGCCAGATCCGCCACGGACTCGCAGGACTTGACGCCCTCGGCGGTCTGCCGGGTGACCGCGATGGTCTCCTCCAGGGTCATGCCCTTGCCGAGGTTGGTGCCGAAGGTGTGGTTGCGGGACAGCGGCGAGGAACAGGTCGCCACCAGGTCGCCGAGGCCGGCGAGGCCGGCGAAGGTCAGCGGGTCGGCGCCGAGCGCGACACCGAGGCGGGTGGTCTCGGCGAGGCCGCGGGTGATCAGCGAGCCCTTGGCGTTGTCGCCGAGCCCCATGCCGTCGGCGATGCCGACCGCGAGCCCGATGACGTTCTTGACCGCGCCGCCCAGTTCGCAGCCGATGACGTCGGTGTTGGTGTAGGGCCGGAAGTACGGCGTGTGACAGGCGGCCTGGAGGCGCTGGGCGACGGTGTCGTCGGTGCAGGCGACCACGGCGGCGGCCGGCATCCGGGCCGCGATCTCCCGGGCCAGGTTGGGGCCGGTGACGACCGCGATACGGTCCTGGCCGACCTTGGCGACGTCCGCGATGACCTCGCTCATCCGCATGGTGGTGCCGAGTTCGATGCCCTTCATGAGGGACACCAGGACGGTGCCGGGCGCGAGCAGCGGCGCCCAGTCGGCGAGGTTGGCGCGCATGGTCTGGGACGGCACCGACAGGACCGTGAAGTCGGCGTCGTCCGCGGCCTCGGCGGGGTCGGTCGTGGCCCGCAGGTTCTCGGGGAGTTCCACGCCGGGCAGGTAGTCGGGGTTGGTACGGCCGGAGTTGACGGCCTCGGCCACCTCCGCCCGCCGCGCCCACAGGGTGACGTCGCACCCGGCGTCGGCGAGCACCATCCCGAAGGCCGTACCCCACGAACCCGCGCTGAAGACCGCCGCCTTGGCAGGCTTGCTCACTTGCCGCTCTCCTCTTCCAGACCGCTCTGCGCACGCGTCCGGCGCCGCTGCTCGATCCGCACCTGGCGTGGATCGTAGGGGGTCTCGGGGGCCTTCTCGCCCCGGATCTCCTCCAGCTGGCGGGTGATGGCGGCCATGATGACCTCGGTCGCCTCCTTGAGGAGGTCCTGGGTCATGTCCTTGTCGTAGAAGCGCGAGAGGTCGACCGGCGGACCGGCGAGGACGTGGTGGGTCTTGCGGGGCAGCAGCTTGGGCTTCTTCGCGTACGGCGGCAGCAGTTCGTTGGCGCCCCACTGGGCGACCGGGATCACCGGGCACTTGGTCTGCAGGGCCACCCTGGCGGCACCGGTCTTGGCCGTCATGGGCCACTGGTCCGGGTCGCGGGTGATCGTTCCCTCAGGGTAGAAAGCCACGCACTCGCCGCGCTCCACGGCGTCGATCGCGGCCCGGAAGGCGCTGAGGGCGTCGGTGGACTCGCGGTAGACGGGGATCTGGCCGGTGCCCCGCATGGCGGCGCCGACGAATCCCTTCTTGAAAAGCCCGCTCTTCGCCAGGAATCGCGGAACGCGCCCGGTGTTGTACTGATAGTGCGCGTAGGCGAAGGGGTCGATGTGGGAATTGTGGTTCACCGCGGTGATAAATCCGCCCTCGGCCGGAATGTTCTCCATTCCGCGCCAGTCCCGCTTGATCAGGACCACCAGCGGCGGTTTGCAGAGCACCGCAGCGAAGCGGTACCAGAAGCCGATTCTCCGGCGGGGCACGCGCACACCTTCCTCTAGGACTTCTTCCCGGTCTCCGGGACTTCTTCTCCCGGAGAGGGGGCCGGGAGAAGTGTCGCCCCGGTCCGCCGGTCTGTCGAGGAACACCGTACGCCTCGCTGCCGCGCCTGCCTCGGGGCCCGGGTGACAATGAGGCAACGAGGGAGGGACGGTACGTCGGTGCAGTGGACCTTGGTGATACCCCTGAAGCCCCTGGCGCGAGCCAAGAGCAGGCTCGCGGACACCGCGACGGACGGTTTGCGTCCGGGACTGGCCCTCGCCTTCGCCCAGGACACGGTGGCCGCGGCGCTGGCCTGCCAGGCGGTGAAGGATGTGGCGGTCGTCACGGACGACACGCTGGCCGGGCGCGAGCTCTCGGCGCTGGGCGCGCGCATCGTCCCGGACACGCCGGGAAGCGGTCTGAACGCCGCTCTGCGGCACGGCGCGGCGGTCGTGCGCGCGGCGCGCCCGGAAAGCGCGGTGGCCGCGCTGAACGCCGATCTGCCGGCGCTCCGTCCGCTGGAATTGTCCCGGGTGCTCGACGCGGCCGCGGAATTCCCGCGCGCTTTTCTCCCGGACGCGGCGGCAATCGGCACCACCCTGCTGGCCGCGACTCCCGGCAATGAATTGGCGCCCGCATTCGGCCCGGATTCCCGCGCCCGGCACACCGCCTCGGGCGCCGCGGAACTGCGACTGGCCGGTGTGGAGTCGGTACGGCAGGACGTGGACACCGGCGCGGACCTGCGCACGGCACTGGCCCTGGGCGTGGGCCCGCGCACGGCGGCAGCGGCGGCGCGCCTGCTGATTCCGGACCAGTAGGCTGCCGTCATGCAGGCGACCGCGTACACGTACGACCCCGAGACCCGCGGCGGCCAGGTGCTCCTGGACGACGGGACCCCGGTGCCCTTCGACGGGGCGGCTTTCGACGCGGGTGGATTGCGCCTGCTCAGGCCGGGTCAGCGGGTGCGCATAGAGACGGAGGGCTCCGGCGAGGGCCTCCGGATCACCCTGGTGACCTTGCAGACTCTCTGAGGCGGGAAACGAGGCCGCACACGCCGAACACACCGCGGGCCGGACTCCCCCAGGAGTCCGGCCCGTCGCGTGAGTACCCCGAGGCCCCGCTGCCTAGCGCGCAGCCGTCTTCTTGGCGGTGGCCTTCCGCGCCGTCGACTTCTTGGCCGGCGCCTTCTTGGCGGTGACCTTCTTGGCCGGAGCCTTCTTCGCGGCCGTCTTCTTCGCCGTGGCGGTGGTCTTCTTGGCGGTGGTCTTGGCCGTGGTCTTCTTCGCGGCGGCGGCCGTGGTCTTCTTCGCCGTCGTCTTCTTCGCGGTGGTCTTCTTGGCCGCCGCGGTCGCCTTCTTGGCGGTGACCTTCTTCGCCGCGGCCTTCTTGACCGTCGCGGAAGCGCCGCCGGTCAGGCTGCCCTTGGGCGCCTTCTTGACCGCGACCTCGCCGCCGCGCGGCAGCTTCTTCGAGCCGCTCACCAGGTCCTTGAAGCCCTGACCGGCACGGAAGCGCGGCACCGAGGTCTTCTTGACCCGAACCCGCTCGCCCGTCTGGGGGTTGCGGGCGTAACGCGCCGGGCGGTCCACCTTCTCGAAGGACCCGAAGCCCGTGACCGAGACCCGGTCACCCGCGACGGTCGCGCGGACGATGGCGTCCAGGACCGCGTCGACGGCCTCGGCCGCCTGCTGGCGGCCGCCCATCTTGTCGGCAATCGCTTCTACGAGCTGCGCCTTGTTCACGTCTTCCCCTTCGGAGACATCGCCAGAACGAAAGTGTTCAAGCTTTTTCGCACGTTAGGCAGATATATACCGCAAATCAAACACGAAACGGGCTTATCACCCTTGTGCCGCAACGGACTCGGTCGTCCAGGACGGTTCAGTCGGCGTTCTCGTCAGGGAATCGACCCTCGTCGAGGTCCGCATTGAACCGTTCCAGCCGCCTTGCCGCTTCGGCGATGTCGTGCTTGGCCGCGGCCGTAATGACCAGCAGCTTCCGGGTCAGCGCCATCCGTACGCCCTCCGGGACTTGCAGTGCGCGCACTGTTGTGTGCGCTTCCTTCAGTTGGTCCGCGACCGCCGTATAGAGCTGGAGTTGGCCGTCGTGTTCCATGCACAGATTGTGCCATCTGGGGCGAGTTGTCGCCTGCGCAGGGGGCAACTGCCGCCTCAAATGGCCTTCCGGGCACTTGCGGAAGCCGCGGACACAGCACTCACGTACCCCCACAACATCCGTCCTAACGTGGGAAGTTGGCAAGACCTGCGACAACGCGAGCGTCCGTTCGGGTGCAGACATGGCTGTACCCCCAATCGTGGCGATCGGGGGTACAGACGGGGTGGCGCGGTGGCTGAAACCAGCCGTATTCAGATGTGGTCGATCAGGCCGGAAGCGGGCTCCGGATCAGGCCTGGAGCGTCCGCGGCTTGTACGAGGGCCGCTTGGCCTCGTACTCGGCGATGTCGGCCTCGTTCCGGAGGGTGATGGAGATGTCGTCCAGCCCGTTCAGCAGCCGCCAGCGGGAGTTCTCGTCCAGCTCGAAGGAGGCGGTGATGCCCTCGGCGCGCACCTCGCGGGCCTGGAGGTCGACGGTGATCTCGGCCTGCGGGTCGTTCTCCGTGAGCTCCTGGAGCGCGTCCACGATCTTCTGCTCCAGAACCACCGTGAGCAGGCCGTTCTTCAGCGAGTTGCCCCGGAAGATGTCCGCGAAGCGGGACGAGATGACGGTCTTGAAGCCGTAGTTCTGCAGCGCCCAGACGGCGTGCTCACGGGAGGATCCGGTGCCGAAGTCGGGGCCGGCGACCAGGACGGTCGCCCCCTGCCGCTCGGGCCGGTTGAGCACGAACTCGGGATCTTTCCGCCAGGCCTCGAACAGCCCGTCCTCGAAACCGTCCCTGGTGACCTTCTTGAGCCAGTGAGCAGGGATGATCTGGTCGGTGTCGACGTTGGAACGGCGCAGCGGGACGGCCCGGCCGGTGTGCGTGGTGAATGCTTCCATGGCTGATCAGACTCCAGCGGGCGTACGAACGTCGGCGTCGGACAGGTCGGCGGGCGAGGCCAGGTGGCCCAGGACGGCCGTGGCGGCCGCGACCTGCGGCGACACCAGGTGGGTGCGGCCGCCCTTGCCCTGCCGGCCCTCGAAGTTGCGGTTGGAGGTGGACGCGGAGCGCTCCCCCGGTGCCAGCTGGTCGGGGTTCATGCCCAGGCACATCGAGCAGCCCGCGTGCCGCCATTCGGCACCGGCGTCCTTGAAGACGACGTCCAGGCCCTCGGAGACGGCTTGCAGACCGACCCGCGCGGAGCCGGGGACGACCAGCATCCGTACGCCGTCGGCGACTTTGCGGCCCTCGACGATGGCGGCCGCGGCGCGCAGGTCCTCGATACGGCCGTTGGTGCACGAGCCTACGAAGACGGTGTCCACCTTGATGGAGCGCAGCAGCTGGCCGGCCTCCAACCCCATGTACTCCAGGGCCTTTTCGGCGGCGAGGCGCTCCGAAGCGTCTTCGTACGAAGCCGGGTCGGGGACCTGTGCCGAAAGCGGCGCACCCTGGCCGGGGTTGGTGCCCCAGGTGACGAACGGCGAGAGGGCGGCGGCGTCGATGTGCACCTCGGCGTCGAATTCCGCGTCGTCGTCCGTCTTCAGCGTCTTCCAGTACTCGACCGCCGCGTCCCAGTCGGCGCCCTCGGGGGCGTGGGCGCGGCCCTTGATGTACGCGAAGGTGGTCTCGTCCGGGGCGATCATGCCCGCGCGGGCGCCGGCCTCGATCGACATGTTGCAGATGGTCATGCGGGCCTCCATCGAGAGCTTCTCGATGGCGGAGCCGCGGTACTCCAGGATGTAGCCCTGGCCACCGCCGGTACCGATCCTGGCGATGATCGCCAGGATCAGGTCCTTGGCGGTGACGCCCTCGGGCAGCTCGCCGTCGACCGTGATGGCCATGGTCTTCGGGCGGGCCAGCGGCAGCGTCTGGGTGGCCAGCACGTGCTCCACCTGGGAGGTGCCGATACCGAACGCGAGCGCGCCGAAGGCGCCGTGCGTGGAGGTGTGGGAGTCGCCGCAGACGACGGTCGTGCCGGGCTGGGTCAGACCCAGCTGCGGGCCGACCACGTGCACGACACCCTGCTCGATGTCGCCCAGCGGGTGCAGCCGGACGCCGAACTCGGCGCAGTTCTTGCGCAGCGTCTCCAGCTGGGCCCGGGAGACCGGGTCCGCGATGGGCTTGTCGATGTCGAGGGTGGGGGTGTTGTGGTCCTCGGTCGCGATGGTGAGGTCGAGGCGGCGCACCTGCCGGCCGTTCTGACGCAGGCCGTCGAAGGCCTGCGGGCTGGTCACCTCGTGCAGCAGGTGCAGATCGATGAAGAGGAGGTCGGGCTCGCCCTCGGCGCGCCGGACGACGTGGTCGTCCCAGACCTTCTCCGCGAGTGTCCTACCCATCGCTTTCCCTCCGGCCGGCAGACGTGCACCGGCCCAACTAGAGATCTTGAGGTAGCGGCTGCCCGTTCTCCGGGCCCCTGAAGTCGTGGTTCCGGGCGTCCGCCGCCGGGCCCGTTGGTCTGCGGGCCACTGTCTGATTCCAGGGTGGCGCGTTCCACGGGAAATTGAACTTGCGTTTCACAGAGTGAGACGTGAGTATCGTTGCATGGACAACAGTAGCGGCGTCGGCGTTCTGGACAAGGCGGCCCTTGTCCTGAGCGCTCTGGAGTCCGGTCCGGCCACCCTCGCGGGTCTGGTCGGGGCAACCGGACTGGCACGGCCCACGGCCCACCGGCTGGCCGTGGCCCTGGAACACCACCGCATGGTGGCACGCGACATGCAGGGCCGTTTCATTCTCGGCCCCCGACTCGCGGAACTGGCCGCGGCGGCCGGCGAGGACCGCCTGCTCGCGACGGCGGGCCCGGTGCTCACGCACCTCCGGGACATCACCGGTGAGAGCGCGCAGCTCTATCGACGCCAGGGGGACATGCGGATCTGCGTGGCCGCGGCGGAACGCCTGTCCGGCCTTCGGGACACGGTCCCGGTCGGCTCGACGCTCACGATGAAAGCCGGGTCCTCGGCGCAGATCCTGATGGCCTGGGAGGAGCCGGAGCGGCTGCACCGCGGCCTCCAGGGCGCCCGTTTCACGGCGACGGCCCTGTCGGGTGTCCGCCGCCGCGGCTGGGCCCAGTCCATCGGCGAGCGTGAGCCGGGGGTCGCCTCGGTGTCGGCGCCGGTGCGCGGCCCTTCCAACCGGGTGGTGGCGGCCGTCTCCGTCTCCGGCCCGATCGAGCGCCTGACCCGCCACCCTGGTCGCATGCACGCCCAGGCCGTGATCGACGCGGCGGGCCGCCTCTCCGAGGCACTGCGCCGCACGGGCTGACCCTCCCGTGGGAAGAGGCCGGCCTCAACGCCGCGGCAGGTCTCTTCCGACGGAAGTGCGACCCCCTGGGGGCGCGAGGCTGTATCGATGTGCGGCTACCGCCGCGTGGGCGCGGCCGGCCACACACTGCCCGCACCCGCCCAGTGACCGCAGCCCCCACGGCGGAGCATGCGCCACCACCGGCCGCCGGCCGTCCGCGACGCCGTCGTGGCTGATCGCGCGGTTCCCCGCGCCCCTAAGGGGTTGCACCCCCGGAGCGGTGAGCGAACCGGTCCTTCGCGTACCGCCCGCGCTTCTCCACCGGCACCACCCCGCTCGCCGCGCCCAGCCCGAAGCGGGGCATGTCGAAGTAGATCGACTCGTACGAGCCTTCCGGTGCCACGTACGCCTCGTGCCACAGCCCCACGTGCCCGTGCAGCTTCCCCGCCCGCTCCTTGCGGTTCACGACGCCCCACACCTTGTGGTGGAACAGGTCGGGCGAGCTCGCGTACGCGTACAGCTTCTCCTTGGACTCCCAGTACTGGACGACGTAGTACGTCCGCGGCGAAGCCGTCAGCAGGATGCGCCCCAGCAGCCCCCGGCCGGGGTCCCGTTCGAGCTCCCGCAGCATGCGGAACATCGACAGCGCGACCGGGAGCCACTGGTGGAGCGCCCAGAAGTGGTTGATGCGCATGCCGATCAGCAGGACCACCGCGTCGCCCTCACGCGCCGCGGTCATCCGGCCCGGAATCGGTTTCGCGAACATGACGACGCCCCCCGGATCCTCATCGGATAGCAGCACTATCCTTCTTGGGTGCTTGGATAGTGGCACTTACCAAGAGGGGGCGCAAGGCATGCGGCTTGCCCAGCTGAGCGAGCGCAGCGGTGTGTCCGCCGCGACGATCAAGTACTACCTGCGCGAAGGGCTGTTGCCGCCGGGCCGCCAGGTCAACGCCACCACCGCCGAGTACGACGAGGAGCATCTGCGACGGCTGCGGCTGGTGCGGGCGATGATCCAGGTGGGACGGATCCCCGTCGCCACGGTCCGCGAGGTGCTCGGGCATGTCGACGACGGCTCACTGGGCCGCACGATCAGAGTGGGCGCCGCACTGTGGGCGCTGCCGCAGGTGCCCGAGCCGGACGCGGAGGACGAGTTCGTGCAGAGCGCGCACCGGGAGGTCGGGAAACTGCTGGACGTCCTCGGCTGGGAGAACGCCAAGCAGCTCACGACCATCTCCCCCGCGTACCGCCAGCTGGTCGTCGCGGTGGCCGCGTTCCGCCGGCTCGGGTACGACTGGGACGCCGAACTCCTCGTGTCACACGCGAAGTTGATGCACCAGGCGGCCATCACCGACTTGGACTTCCTGGAGACGCGTCCGTCGGAGGAGGAGAAGGTGGAGGCCGCGGTGGCCAGCGCGGTCCTGGTGGAGCCGATGCTCCAGGCGCTGCACCGGCTGGCCCAGGAGGAGGAGACGGCCCGCCGCTACGGCTTCGAGTGAGCGGGACGGCATACGGCGGTACGACGAAGGCCCCTCACCGAAGTGAGGGGCCTCGCGCTTCTCTCCTGTACCCCCGACCGGATTCGAACCGGCGCTACCGCCTTGAGAGGGCGGCGTGCTAGGCCGCTACACAACGGGGGCGTGGATCTTACGAGCGTTTAAAACTACACCGCCGCAGATCCGAGCTGGTCTACCTGGACTCGAACCAAGACTAACTGAACCAGAATCAGTCGTGCTGCCAATTACACCATAGACCAATGATGGTTTAGACCAGTTCGTACCCCCGACCGGATTCGAACCGGCGCTACCGCCTTGAGAGGGCGGCGTGCTAGGCCGCTACACAACGGGGGCCCTAGCGATCCTTCGATCACCGTACCCCCGACCGGATTCGAACCGGCGCTACTGCCTTGAGAGGGCAGCGTGCTAGGCCGCTACACAACGGGGGCTTGCGGATCTGATCCGCGCGTGCAGATGAGCTCTGCGAGCTGGCCTACCTGGACTCGAACCAAGACTAACTGAACCAGAATCAGTCGTGCTGCCAATTACACCATAGGCCACTGGAACGCAAGCCCCTGAGGGGATCTTGTTCTAGCTTCGCGCCTCCGGTTCCGGCCTTTCGGCCCGCTCCCCGGCGGCGCAGGAAGAACATTACCTGAAGGTGGACGGGGCTCCAAAACGGGTATCGGCGCGGAGGATCGCGGGCAGTTCGGCGAGGGAGCCGATCCGGTGACCGCCGGCCGGCGCGCTCCCGGTCCCGTGCCGGTCCAGCCAGACGGACAGCAGTCCGGCGTCCGCGGCACCGCGTCCGTCGATCTCCGGGTGGTCGCCGACGTACGCGACCTGGTGCGGAGCGAGTTCCAGCGCCGCGCAGGCGGCGAGGAAGGCACCGGCCTCGGGCTTGGAGACGCCCAGTTCGGCGGCGCAGAGGATCGCCTCGAAGCGGTCGTGGACACCGAGCGTGCGCAGCTTGTGGTCCTGGACGTGAAAGCTGGAGTTGGAGAGCACGGCGTGTCGGTGGCTGGCCGCGAGCGCGTCCAGGGCGGGCAGGACGTCCGGGAAGAGGGTCCAGGCGGCCTCGTAGTGGGTCCGGTACCGGCGGAACCAGGCGCCGGCCTCGTCGTCGGTGAGCTCCCTGTCCAGGAACACCCGTACCCGGTCCAGCCGCTGTCCCTCGAAGCTGATCTCGCCCGCCGCGAAGCGCGCCCACTGCTCGTCGGTGATCTCCCGCCACCGCACCAGCGCCGCTTCCGCGCTCTCCCGGCCGGTGAGCAGCCCCTCCGCCGCCAGATGCGCCCGCATGCCCTCGCGGTCGGCACTCGTGTAGTCGAAGAGGGTGTCGTCGACGTCCCACACCACGGCCCTGATCGTCATGGCACCGACGGTACCCGGCGGGCGCCGCCCGCCCGGAGCCGTCGTGCCGGTCGGGGTGCGGCCACGGGCAGAAGCGGACTCGGGTGCGCGTGAGGGGCGTTACCCGGAGACTCCGGGTAACGCCCCTCACGTACGCCTGCGGGTTACGCGGTCAGCTTCGCCAGGGCCGCGTCGATCCTGGCCAGCGTCTTCTCCTTGCCCAGGATCTCCAGGGACTCGAAGAGCGGCAGGCCGACCGTGCGGCCGGTGACCGCCACCCGGACCGGGGCCTGGGCCTTGCCGAGCTTGAGGCCGTGGGCCTCGCCGGCGGCCAGGACGGCCTCCTTCAGGGACTCCGGAGAGGTCCAGTCGGCCGACTCCAGCTTCTCGCGGGCCGTGACCAGCAGGGCGTCGCTGCCCTCCTTCATCGCCTTCGCCCAGCTGGCCTCGTCGGAGACCGGCTCGGGCAGGAACAGGAAGTCGACGTTGTCGGTGATCTCCGACAGGACCTTCAGACGGGTCTGGGCGTGCGGGGCGATCGCGTGCCACTTGGACTCGTCGAAGTCCTCCGGGGCCCAGGGGGCGACGGGGGCCTTCAGCCAGGGCGCGCAGCGCTCCGTGAAGTCCTTCACGTCCAGCAGACGGATGTGGTCGGCGTTGATCGCCTCGCACTTCTTCAGGTCGAAGCGGGCCGGGTTGGGGTTCACGTCGGAGATCTCGAAGGCGGCCACCATCTCCTCGATCGAGAAGATGTCCTGGTCCGCGGAGAACGACCAGCCGAGCAGCGAGAGGTAGTTCAGCAGGCCCTCGGGGAGGAAGCCGCGCTCGCGGTAGAGGTTGAGCGAGGACTCCGGGTCGCGCTTGGAGAGCTTCTTGTTGCCCTCGCCCATGACATAGGGGAGGTGACCGAAGGCCGGGATCCGCTGGGCGATGCCGAGCTCGGTCAGCGCCTTGTAGAGGGCGATCTGGCGCGGGGTGGAGGAGAGCAGGTCCTCGCCGCGCAGGACGTGGGTGATCTCCATCAGGGCGTCGTCGACCGGGTTGACGAGCGTGTAGAGCGGGGCGCCGTTCGCGCGGACGATGCCGTAGTCCGGGACGTTCTCCGGGGTGAAGGTCAGCTCGCCGCGGACCAGGTCCGTGAAGGTGATCGTCTCGTCGGGCATCCGGAAGCGGACGATCGGGGTGCGGCCCTGGGCCTTGTACTCCGCCACCTGCTCCTCGGTGAGGTCGCGGCAGTGGCCGTCGTACCCGGACGGCCGGCCGGCGGCGCGGGCGGCCTCGCGGCGGGTGTCCAGCTCCTCCTGGGAGCAGTAGCAGCGGTAGGCGTGGCCGGCGTCGAGCAGCTTCTGGGCGACGTCGGCGTAGATGTCCATGCGCTGCGACTGGCGGTACGGCGCGTGCGGGCCGCCGACCTCGGGGCCCTCGTCCCAGTCGAAGCCCAGCCAGCGCATCGCGTCGAGCAGCTGGCCGTAGGACTCCTCGGAGTCGCGGGCCGCGTCGGTGTCCTCGATGCGGAAGACGAGCGTGCCCTGGTGGTGCCGGGCGAACGCCCAGTTGAACAGGGCGGTGCGGACCAGGCCCACATGGGGGTTACCGGTGGGCGAGGGGCAGAACCGTACTCGGACGGCGGGGTCGGGTGCGCTAGCCACGCTTGACAACCTTGTTGGTGAGAGTGCCGATGCCTTCGATGGTGACGGCGACCTCGTCGCCGACGTTGAGGGGGCCGACCCCTGCCGGGGTGCCGGTGAGGATCACGTCGCCGGGGAGCAGCGTCATGGCCTCGGTGATGTTGACGATCAGGTCCGCGATGGGGTGGATCATCTCGCTCGTACTGCCGAGCTGGCGCTGTTCGCCGTCGACGGTGAGCTGGATCGTCAGGTCGGAGGCGGTGGAGAGGTCCATGTCCGTCTCCACCCAGGGGCCGAGCGGGCAGGCGGTGTCGAAGCCCTTGGCCCGGGCCCACTGCTTCTCGCGCTTCTGGACGTCGCGGGCGGTGACGTCGTTGGCGCAGGTGTAGCCGAAGATCGCGTCCTGGACGCGCTCGCGCGGGACCTCGCGGCACATACGGCCGATGACCACGGCCAGTTCGGCCTCGTGGTGGAGGTCCTGGGAGAACGGGGGGTACTGGATCTCGTCGCCGGGGCCGATCACCGAGGTGGACGGCTTGAAGAAGGCGAAGGGGGCGTCCGGGACCTCGTTGCCCAGCTCCTTCGCGTGCTCCGCGTAGTTGCGGCCGAAGGCGACGACCTTGTTGGGGAGCACCGGCGGCAGCAGCCGTACCTTGTTCAGCGGGACCTTCGTGCCGGAGAGCTCGAAGTCCGTGAACGGAATGCCCTTGATGATGTCGAGGACGAGTTCGTCCTGCTTGTCGCCCTCGACGGCGCCGAAGGCGACGTTCCCGTCGATGGAGAACCTGGCGATGCGCACGGGATCCTTGCGCCCCTCACTGAGCCGGCTGGAGTCTGACACCCCAGGCTAACGCGGTAAGGGGTGGCCGCCGTGAAAACAGCCCGGTGACCGGGTGAGTGGGTGAACGGCGGCCGTGACCCGTACCGGCGGCTACTCGGCTGCCGAGGTCGTGGCCGGGATCTCCATGAGGATGGTGCGCCGCGGGTTGGCCGTCTGGGCGGGGAGGTCGAGGGAGTGCTCGGGCAGTTCGGGGGTCTGCAGTTCCTCGGCGTCCTTGAGGTGGGCCAGGGTGGTACGCCGGGGGTTGGCTATGTTGCGGAACATCATCGTCGTCTTCACGGTTGTCGTGGACCCCGTCATGTGTCGGTTGGCAGAGACTTCCCTCTTGTAAAGCGCCAGGCTAAACATCGAATTCCCGGCGGAAGCCGCCAAGTAGCGGTGATCGGCGTGTGAGTTTGCTCACGAAGCCGAGGGCAAAACGGGCATTCCAGACCGGCAAGTCACCGCAACGAAACGGACATTGGCGAACTGAAGCTGTCATTCCGCTCCTGATCATGGCGACTGGGACACGTGTGACGCGCCTGCGACTGGCAGGGATACGTCCGTTATGTACGCGATCGACTTCGACATCTCGTAACGTGTCACTCACGCGCTGTCACGGAGGTCACAGCTCGGTCCACGGCCCTTGTTGGAGATCCTGCACTGTGCTGGAATTCCACGGACCGCCGCGGGATCCAGCCGGCGCGCAGGGGGCGCAACGCAGCGCCGGGTGGCGGCGAGACAGGGGGAGCCAGCGCCGGTCACACTCACGACCAACAGGGGGCGCGCATTCAGGGCGCTCCCCCCTATCAACGCCGACACCGTGTCTCTCCGTTCAGCGGAGGGGCGCCTGGTCCAGAGGTTGCGACGCTAGTGCAGGGACGTTTCAAGAGGGATGGCAGCGCTCCGGCAGAGCCGGAGGCGCACGGCGGGACCGACCGCGGTTCCTCGCCCCAGCACGCCCAGAACCCGGGCCCGGCCCCGGCCGGCGGTGGTGACGGTGGCGAGCGCCCCGGGCGCCCCGCCGTGTCGGCATCCTCGGGCCCCCAGCCGACCGCCACACCGACGCCCGCGGTCAAGCCCGCCAAGGGACCGTCCAACCCCGGCTCGCGGATAGCCCTGCGCAACTGGCGCATCTCCACGCGCCTGGTGTCGCTGCTCGCGCTCCCCGTGGTGGCGGCGACCTCGCTGGGCGCGGTGCGCATCAACCAGTCGCTCGACAGCATCCAGCAGCTCGACAACATCAAGCTGCTGACCGACATGACCAAGCAGGCCACCGAGCTGGCCGCCGCGCTCCAGGAGGAGCGCGACCAGTCGGCCGGTCCGCTGGCGCACGGTCAGTCGCCCACCAGCCCGGGGGTCAAGGGCTACGAGGACAAGACCGACCGCGCCCGCGACAACTTCCTCAACGCCTCCGAGGAAATCGACACCGCGAGCAAGAACGGTCAGCTCCAGGGCGTCCGCGACAGCCTCGTCGGTCTGGCCGGCCAGCTGGACGACCTGGCGAAGATCCGCAAGGACGCCTATCAGCAGAAGGAGAACTCGACCCAGACGGTCGAGGCCTACCACCGGCTGATCACCCAGCTGATCGACCTCTCGCAGGACATGGCGCAGGCCTCCAGCAACCCGGAGATGATCCAGCGCACCCGCGCCCTGGCGGCGTTCTCCACCGCCAAGGAGTACGCGTCGGTGCAGCGAGCGGTCATCGCCGCGGCCCTGCCCGCCAACAACACGAACTTCGGCAACCTCTCCGAGAACGACCGCCTGTACGGCGAGTCGGCCCAGGAGAGCGAGACCTCCGAACTGACGATCTTCCGGAAGATCTACGCGGGCAACGCGGCCGAGCTGCTCAAGCCGGTCGACGAGAACAACCCGACGATCGAGTCCGCCAACACCTACGCCAAGCGCGCGCTGGGCGCCCAGAACGGTCTGAACGAGCTGTCCAAGCGGTCGTACCTCGACTGGGTGGACGACAGCTCGACCAAGATCGACCAGATGAAGAAGATCGAGCACACGCTGCTCGAGGACATGGAGCAGAAGGCCCGCGAGCTGCGGTCCTCCTCCGAGCAGGAAGCGATCATCTCCGGTGCGCTGATCCTGCTGGTCCTCGGCGTGTCGCTGGTCGGCGCCTTCATCGTGGCGCGCTCCATGATCCGCTCGCTGCGCCGCCTCCAGGAGACCGCCACCAAGGTCGCCCAGGACCGGCTGCCCGAGCTGGTCAAGCAGCTGTCCGAGTCCGACCCGCAGGACGTCGACACGTCCGTGGAGTCGGTCGGTGTGCACTCCCGGGACGAGATCGGCCAGGTGGCCGCGGCCTTCGACGACGTGCACCGCGAGGCGGTCCGCCTCGCCGCCGAGCAGGCCCTGCTGCGGGGCAACGTCAACGCGATGTTCACCAACCTCTCGCGCCGCTCCCAGGGCCTCATCCAGCGCCAGCTCTCGCTCATCTCCGAGCTGGAGTCCCGCGAGGCCGACCCGGACCAGCTGTCCTCCCTCTTCAAGCTCGACCACCTCGCGACGCGTATGCGCCGTAACGGTGAGAACCTCCTCGTCCTCGCCGGTGAAGAGCCCGGCCGCCGCTGGACCCGCCCGGTCCCGCTGGTCGACGTGCTCCGCGCCGCCGCGTCCGAGGTGGAGCAGTACGAACGCATCGAGCTGGCCGCCGTTCCGACCACCGAAGTGGCCGGCCGTGTGGTCAACGACCTCGTGCACCTGCTCGCCGAGCTCCTCGAGAACGCCACCTCGTTCTCCTCGCCGCAGACCAAGGTCAAGGTCACCGGTCACGCGCTGCCCGACGGCCGCGTCCTGATCGAGATCCACGACACGGGTATCGGCCTCTCCCCCGAGGACCTCGCGGCGATCAACGAGCGGCTCGCCTCGCCGCCCACCGTGGACGTCTCGGTCTCCCGCCGCATGGGTCTGTTCGTGGTCGGCCGGCTGTCCCAGCGCCACGGCATCCGCATCCAGCTGCGTCCCTCCGACTCCGGTGGTACGACCGCGCTGGTCATGCTTCCCGTCGACGTCGCCCAGGGCGGCAAGAAGCCCGCTCCCGGCAAGCCCGGCGCCCCGGCGTCGTCCGGCGGTCCGGCCGCCGCGCAGGCGGCCGCCGGTGCGGCCGCGGCCCGCCGCGGCGGTCAGGGCGGTGCCGGCGGTTCGCTCGGTGCGGGTGCCCCCGCCCCGGCCCTCGGCGGCGGTGCCGCCGGTGCCCGCGGCGGCGCCCTCGGTTCCGGCGGCCCTTCCGGCGGCGGACTGCTCGGCGCCGGTGCTGCGCCCCGCGGCCAGGTCGGCGCGGGCCAGGGTCCCCGGGCCGCGCTGCCCGGCGCGGGCCCGAACGGCGGCCGTCCCGGCGCGCCGGGCGGTACCCGCGGCCAGCAGGGTCCGGCGGCTCCCCCGCAGGGCCGGCCCAACGGCGGCGGCGGTGCCTTCGGCGACCAGGACGCGTTCGGCAACCGGCAGGACCCCTTCGGCGGTCAGGACGCCTTCGGCAACCGGGGCCCGGTCCCGCCGCAGCGCTCCGCCTCCCCCTCCGACCAGGGCCGTCAGCCCCAGCTGCCGCCGCGCGGTGGCCCGCGGGCCGAGCTGCCCGGCGGCAACCCGCAGCAGGGCAGGCCCAGCTGGAGCGACGACAACGCCCAGCCGCCGCTCTCCCGTGCCTCGCTGGACACCCCGCGCGGCCACGACGAGCAGGACCCGTCGCACACCGCGCCGATGCCCCGCGTCGACGACCGGCAGGACCTGGGCGCCACCTCGCAGATGCCGGCGATCCCGCAGGGGCCGTCGTCCACCGGCTCGTACCCCCGCCCGGGGATGAACGGACCGCAGGACACGGGCTCCTTCCCCCGCCCCGGCGCGAACGGACCGCAGGACACCGGATCCTTCCCCCGCCCGAACGTGAACGGCCAGCAGGACACCGGCTCGTACCCCCGTCCCGGCGCGAACGGGCCGCAGGACACCGGATCCTTCCCGCGTCCCAACGTGAACGGCCAGCAGGACTCGGGGCAGTTCGTCCGCTCCGACGTCTTCGGCAGGCAGGCCGGCCCGCAGGGCGGCTCCCAGAACACCGGCCAGTACGCCGCCCCGCAGGGCTACGACAACGGCTCCACCGGCCAGTTCGCCGCTCCGTCCTACGACAGCGGCTCGACCGGCCAGCACGCCCTGCCCGGCCACCAGAACGGCTACGCGGCCAACGGCCAGAACGGCAACGGCCAGCACAACACGGGCCAGTTCGAGCGTCCGGGGACCAACGGCCGCGGTATGGACTTCGGCGCGGCACAGCGTCCGCCGGTCGCGCCGGCCCGTCAGGAGCCCGAGGCGCTGCCGCCGGCCAGCGGTCCCGGCGACGGTCGTACCCCGCTGTACGACACGCTGGAGACCAACTGGTTCCACGGCGGTCAGCAGGAACAGCAGCACTCGCAGGGCAACGGCCACGGAAACGGCTCGGCGCCGGTCCCGCCCGTTCCCGCCCAGCCGCCGGCCCCGGCCGCCGCGGCCCCCCAGCGTCCCGCGCAGGCAGCCTGGCGCACCTCCCCGAACGACGACCTCGTCCGGCAGGCGGAGCGTGTACGGCAGCCGGCGGCGGGCGGTGTCACCACCTCCGGTCTGCCGCGCCGGGTGCCCAGGGCGAACCTCGTCCCGGGCACGGCTCAGCAGCAACAGCACCACACCGGTCCGCAGGTCTCGCGTGCGCCTGATGACGTCCGCGGCCGGCTGACCAATCTCCGTCGGGGTATCGCGCAGGGACGGCAGGCCGGCACCGGCCCGCAGACCGGCAGCTTCCCGAGCCCCACTCACCAGCAGGAGCGTTAGTTGAGTCCGATGAGCCAGGCGGCACAGAACCTGAACTGGTTGATCACCAACTTCGTGGACAACACCCCAGGTGTGTCCCACACCGTCGTCGTATCCGCCGACGGTCTCCTTCTGGCGATGTCCGAAGGCTTCCCCCGTGACCGTGCCGACCAGCTGGCGGCCGTCGCGTCCGGACTCACCTCGCTGACGGCCGGGGCGTCCCGGATCTTCGAGGGCGGCGACGTCGCGCAGACGGTCGTCGAGATGGAGCGCGGCTTTCTCTTCCTGATGTCCGTCTCGGACGGGTCGTCCCTCGCGGTCCTGGCCCACCCCGAGTGCGACATCGGCCTCGTCGGCTACGAGATGGCGCTCCTGGTCGACCGCGCGGGCGCGGTGCTCACGCCCGACCTGCGCGCCGAACTGCAAGGCAGTCTGCTCCACTGACAGCCCGGATCCAACCCGCCTCACCAAATCACCGTCCGGCCGCCACAATCCCCCCACCGGCCACGTCCGACGGCACGACTGACCGACTTGCTGTCCCGCCCGGAGGAACGATGACCCCGCCCACCGCCTCTCATGATCCGTACGCGGAGCCGTACGGGGACGAGGGCGACCAGCCGCTGGTACGTCCTTACGCGATGACCGGCGGCCGGACCCGGCCGCGCTATCAGCTCGCCATCGAGGCGCTGATCAGCACGACGGCCGACCCGGCAGCGCTCATGGGGCTGCTCCCGGAGCACCAGCGCATCTGCCACCTGTGCCGTGAGGTGAAGTCGGTCGCCGAGGTCTCGGCGCTGCTCGCCATGCCGCTCGGTGTGGCCCGGATCCTGGTGGCCGACCTCGCCGAGGCCGGCCTGGTCGCCATCCACCAGCCGGGCGGCGACGAGAACAACGGTGGCGCACCTGACGTGACGCTGCTCGAAAGGGTGCTCAGTGGACTTCGCAAGCTCTGACGGAGGTCGGGCCACCACCTCCGCGAAGATCGTGGTGGCGGGCGGCTTCGGCGTCGGCAAGACCACGTTCGTGGGAGCGGTCTCCGAGATCAACCCGCTGCGCACGGAGGCCGTGATGACGTCCGCCTCGGCGGGCATCGACGACCTCACCCACACCGGGGACAAGACCACCACCACGGTGGCCATGGACTTCGGACGTATCACGCTCGACCAGGACCTGATCCTGTACCTGTTCGGCACGCCGGGCCAGGACCGCTTCTGGTTCATGTGGGACGACCTGGTACGCGGCGCCATCGGTGCCGTCGTGCTGGTGGACACCCGCCGTCTCGCCGACTGCTTCCCGGCGGTGGACTACTTCGAGAACAGCGGTCTGCCGTTCGTCATAGCGCTCAACGGCTTCGACGGACACCAGCCCTACACGCCCGAAGAGGTCCGCGAGGCACTGCAGATCGGCCCGGACGCGCCGATCATCACCACGGACGCCCGGCACCGCGCGGATGCCAAGAGTGCGCTGATCACGCTGGTGGAGCACGCCCTCATGGCACGGCTGCGGTAGCACCCAAGTCGTTCGTCATGTACGGCAGTTGTCGTACGGAAACCGGAGCCGACTGTGGCCTTTGACACGGTCGGCTCCGGTGTTCATAACGTTTCGGCAGAGGAATCCAGTGGTATCGCCACGCGTCGCGGTCGCGCGGTACCGCTGCGCTCACAACGGCCCCGCCTTTTGGCGGGGCTCGCTCTTTATGACCGTTTTATCTGGGCCTTACAAGACCGCACTCCATCGCTTTCCGCTGTTTGGAACTGCGGAGGCCCCCATGCTGGAATGCCTGAACTGCCCAATAGTCAAAGACGTACTGAGTAGTGGTCTGAGACACACCGGGCTCTGAGAGACTGCGGCACGACGATAGGTGCCCGCCGCCGAGAGGTTGTTGGTCGAGTGAGGCGAAGCAAGAACGGTCCCGAGCCGTCGGCACGGGGCAACTTCACCCCGCCGCCGCGCGCTGCGGCGCCCACCCCTGTGCCAGCCGCGGAACCACCGGCCGCGCCCGCGAAGAGCGGCGGCCGTTTCTCCCCGCGCAACTGGCGAGTGCCGACCAGGCTGAACGCGATTCTGCTCATACCCGTGGTCGTCGGTCTGGTCATGGGCGGCTTCCAGGTGAAGAACTCCATCGACACCTGGAACGAGGCCCGGGACGCGGAGAACACCGCGCGCCTGGTCCGCGCCTCCCTCAGCTACGCCGACGCCCTCTACAACGAGCGTGACACCACCGCGGCGCCGCTGCTCCTGAACAAGGACAAGGCCACCGTCACCGCGGCGCGCGCGGCGACCGACAAGGCCGCCGACGCCTTCGACGCGGCCGCGCAGAACATGCCGCAGAAGGCCGGCCTGGAGCGCCGCCTGAAGCTGTTCCGCGAGGCCGAGCCCAAACTCACGGCCCTCCGTGCCACGGCGTACACCACCAAGCTCACCGGTGTGCAGACCGAAGAGGGATACACCCAGGTCGCCCACCCGCTGATGGAGTTCGCCAACGAGCTCGGTCTGGGCACCGGAAACATCACCTCCTACGGCCGTACCGTCTACGCCATCTCGCTCACCAAGGCGGCCCTGTCCCTGGAGCGCTCGATCGGCATGCACCTGCTGATCAAGCCCGGCCCGGACGCCGGCAACCTGGCCAGCCAGCGGGTCGCCCTCTCGTCGTACGCCTATCTCGAAGGCATCGCCGTCGAGGAGTACATCGGCGGTGGCACCGAGGCGGACGCGCAGAAGCTGAACGACCTCCAGACGAAGATCAAGTCCGACGGCGCGGCCCTGGTCCAGCAGGCCAAGGCCAAGGACCCGAACTACGTGGCCCCGCCGACCAAGGACAACGCGATGGTCCAGGCGCTGGCGACGCTGCAGGACACCGACACCAGCACCCGCCAGGCGCTGGCCGCCCAGGGCGTCACCGCCGAGAACTGGTGGACGGTCAACACCCTCAAGTACCAGGCCTACCGCACGATCGAGTCGGACATGGCCGACAAGGCGGTGAGCGAGGCCTCCGACATCGCGGACAACGCGAAGACGGACGCGTTCATCACCGGTGCCGCGGTCGTGGTCGCCCTGCTCGCGGCGTTCATCCTGGCCGGCATGGTGGCCCGCCAGATGTCCCGCTCGATGCGCCAGCTGCGCAACGCCGCCTTCGGCATCGCCGAGCAGCGCCTGCCGATGCTGGTCGACCAGCTCTCCCGCACCGACCCCGGCCGGGTCGACACCCGGGTGGCGCCGATCCCGATCACCTCGACCGACGAGATCGGCGAAGTCGCCCGCGCGTTCGACCAGGTCCACCGCGAGGCCGTCCGGCTCGCCGCCGAGCAGGCCCTGCTGCGGGGCAACATCAACGCGATCTTCACCAACCTGTCGCGCCGCAACCAGTCGCTGATCGAGGGCCAGCTGACCCTGATCACCGACCTGGAGAACAACGAGGCCGACCCGGACCAGCTGGAGAACCTCTTCCGTCTGGACCACCTCGCGACCCGTATGCGCCGCAACGGCGAGAACCTCCTCGTCCTCGCCGGCGAGGAGCCCGGCCGCCGCTGGGACCAGCCGGTCCCGCTGGTCGACGTGCTCCGCGCCGCCTCCTCCGAGGTGGAGCAGTACGAGCGCATCGAGCTCTCCGGCGTCCCGGAGGCCGAGATCCACGGCCGCGCGGTCACCGACCTCGTGCACCTGCTCGCCGAGCTGCTGGAGAACGCGACGACGTTCTCCTCCCCGCAGACCAAGGTCCGCGTCACCGCGACCCGTCTCCCCGACGGCCGCATCATGATCGAGATCCACGACAAGGGCATCGGCCTCACCGCCGAGGACTTCGCGGACATCAACCACAAGCTGGCCAACCCGCCGACCGTGGACGCCGCGATCTCCCAGCGCATGGGCCTCTTCGTGGTCGGCCGGCTCTCCGACCGGCACGGCATCCGGGTCCAGCTGCGCCCCTCCGGCGAGCAGGCGGGCACCACCTCGCTGGTCATGCTGCCGGACGCCATCACCCACGGTGGCGGCGGCGAACAGCCCCTGGACCGCGAGGAGTTCACGGTCTCGCAGATCATCCCGGAGCAGCAGTTCCAGGCTGAGAACTTCAGCCAGCAGCCGCAGCTCCAGCCGATGCGTACGGCGGCCGAGCTGGGCTTCGACGACAGCCGCTACGTGGAGGTCCCCGACGACATCCGGGACCTGGACCCCGTCGGCCGCTCCCTGTTGCGTGAGGAGCGCCGTGCGGCCCTGGAGGCCCAGGCGCAGCCCGGGCAGGCCGCGCAGAACCCCCAGGAGACCGCGGAGATCCCGGCGTACGCCGACGAGTTCGACCGGGGCCGGCAGGGCTACGACAGCAACGGTACGGGCTTCCAGGAACAGCCCACGGGCTTCGACGCCGGGCAGCAGTACCAGGAGCAGCCGCAGGGCGCGTACGACGAGCAGTACTACGCGCCGAACGGCGGCCTGCCGCGGAACGACACGTTCTCGGCCGACCCCTTCGCCACCAGCGGCGGCTACCCGGAGCCCGCGTATCCGGAACCGGCCCAGGAGGAGCCCGCGGCCGCCCAGGCCGCCGCCTCCGAGTCGTTCCCGGCGTTCGGGGAGCAGCAGCCCTACCAGGACGACTGGCCGCAGCAGGGGCAGCAGCAGGACAGCTACCAGAACGGCTACCCGGCCCAGTACGCTCCCGAAGCGGAATCGGCGCAGGCCGGTGACGTGGACGAACGAAACCGCGTAGGCTTCGACCGTCCGGGAGCGACCCCTTCCGGGGGGCACCGGCTGACCGACGCCGGGCTCCCCCGCCGGGGATCCGGCGGCCCGAACGGCAACGGCCCGGCTCCCGCGCAGCACGCTCCGGCCGCGGCTTCGGCTCCGGCGGCTCCGCGAGCCTCGGCTCCGGAGTCCAACGGCGACGACAGCTGGCGTTCGGCGAACGACGAGCGCTGGCAGCAGGCCTCGCAGCTGCGCAAGCCCAAGGCGGGCGGGGTCACGTCCTCCGGCCTGCCGAGGCGGGTTCCCAAGGCCAACCTGGTCGAGGGAGCCGCCGAGAACACCCCTCAGGGAGGCCCACAGGTCTCCCGCGCCCCGGAGGACGTCCGGGGCAGGCTGAGCAACCTGCGCAGGGGCGTCCAGCGCGGACGCAACGCAGGCAGTGAAACGAACGGCCAGGCCACTAGGAATCAGCACAGTGGTCCTGACAGCACCTACAACCAGGAGCGTTAGTGTGAGCCCGATGAGCCAGGCGGCACAGAACCTGAACTGGTTGATCACCAACTTCGTGGACAACACCCCGGGGGTGTCCCACACGGTGGTGGTCTCCGCCGACGGACTCCTTCTGGCGATGTCCGAAGGCTTCCCCCGCGACCGCGCCGACCAGCTCGCGGCCGTCGCCTCCGGTCTGACGTCTCTGACGGCAGGCGCCTCCCGGATTTTCGAGGGCGGCAGCGTGAATCAGACGGTTGTGGAGATGGAGCGGGGATTCCTGTTCATCATGTCCGTTTCCGATGGGTCGTCCTTGGCCGTTCTGGCCCACCCGGAGGCCGACATCGGCCTGATTGGGTACGAGATGGCCCTTTTGGTGGACCGAGCAGGCACCGTTCTTACCCCGGATCTGCGTGCGGAACTCCAGGGAAGCCTTCTCAACTAACAGTCAGACGGTGCGTTTTAGCGTCCCGGGGCCGTAAGGTTTCGGGACGCGGCTCCACAGGGATGGGTGCCCGGCACGGTCGGAGGAGGAGAGAAAGTGGCAACACCCCCAAACGGTTCGAATAACGGCAACTGGTCGTACGGTCCTGCGCAGGGCCAGGGCGACGGTTCCGCGAACCGGTACAACTTCCCCTCCGCGCCTAGCCACCGGCAGCCGTACGCACCGCAGGGCCCCGGCCCGTCGCCGTACGACCAGCCGCCGGCGCCGCGCATCCAGCCGGTACAGCCGCAGCGTCGTCCCGAGCCGGCGCCGGCCTCGGGGTCGAACAACCCCTTGGTGCGTCCGTACGCCATGACCGGTGGCCGGACCCGCCCGCGGTACCAGCTCGCCATCGAGGCACTGGTGCACACCACCGCGCAGCCGCACCAGATGCAGGGCCAGCTGCCCGAGCATCAGCGGATCTGCAACCTCTGCCGGGAGATCAAGTCGGTGGCCGAAGTCTCGGCCCTCCTGTCGATCCCTCTCGGCGTGGCCAGGATCCTCGTCGCCGACTTGGCGGAGGCGGGCCTGGTCGCCATCCATCAGCCCGGCGGCGACGAGAACGCCGGTGGCCAGCCAGACGTGACACTGCTCGAAAGGGTGCTCAGTGGACTTCGCAAGCTCTAGCGGCGGTCCTTCCCGCTCCACCACCTCCGCGAAGATCGTGGTGGCGGGCGGCTTCGGCGTGGGCAAGACCACGTTCGTCGGTGCCGTCTCGGAGATCAACCCGCTGCGCACAGAGGCCGTGATGACGTCCGCGTCTGCCGGCATCGACGACCTCACCCACACCGGGGACAAGACGACCACCACGGTCGCCATGGACTTCGGCCGCATCACCCTGGACCAGGACCTGATCCTGTACCTGTTCGGCACGCCGGGCCAGGACCGCTTCTGGTTCATGTGGGACGACCTGGTACGCGGCGCCATCGGCGCCATCGTCCTCGTGGACACCCGCCGTCTCGCCGACTGCTTCCCCGCGGTCGACTACTTCGAGAACTCGGGTCTCCCCTTCGTCATCGCCCTCAACGGCTTCGACGGCAACCAGCCGTACAACCCGGAAGAGGTCCGCGAGGCGCTCCAGATCGGCCCCGACACCCCGATCATCACGACGGACGCCCGCCATCGCGCGGACGCCAAGTCGGCCCTGATCACCCTGGTCGAGCACGCCCTGATGGCCCGCCTGCGCTAGCGGTCGTCTCTCCGAGGGGCCCCTTCCACCCGGAACGGGGCCCTTTGTCGTACCCCCGTCGTGTGCCGCTTCGTCAGACGCGGCTGTTCGGGACCCTCTTCGCGGTGGTGCGCTCCTCGTACGCCCGGCGCGCGCCGGGCGCTCGGCGCTGCGGGCGCGCGCCCAGGCACGCGCCTGCAGCGCCGTAGGGGCCCCTGGTGCGGCCCGGCAGGGCCTCCGGGAGAGGAAGCCGGGCCCGGCGGTCGCAGGCCGCCCACGGGTCGCTCAGGGACGCGCCCGCCGCTTGGCGGGTCCGGCATCCGAGTCCGTGGCGCCACGGAACACGACCACGGCCCCGCCCTCCCGAAGGGGGAGCGGGGCCGTGTGTCGACGCTGCGGCGAGAGCTCAGTGCCAGCTGTGCGGGGCGCGGAAGCCGTTCTCGCGTTCCAGGCGGCGCCAGCCGGCCTTCGCGCGGCCTCGGTGGGTCTGCTCGGTGTCGGCGGTCGGCCGGGCGGCCGCGCGGGCCAGGAGGACCGCCGTTATGGCGGCGACTTCCTCCGGGTCTGCGTTGCCCTTCTCCACGCGAATGTCAGGGACGTTCATGGATTCAGTCTCCGTGAGAGAGGTTTCCGCAGGATTACTGCGGGGGGTTGCCGTGCTTACGGGACGGCAGGTCGGCGTGCTTGGTGTGCAGCATCGCCAGCGACTTGGCGAGCACCTCGCGGGTCTCGGCCGGGTCGATGACGTCGTCGACCAGGCCGCGCTCGGCCGCGTAGTAGGGGTGCATGAGCTCGGCCTTGTACTCCTTGACCATCTTCTGCCGCATGGCCTCGGGGTCCTCGGCGGAGGCGATCTGCCGACGGAAGATCACGTTGGCGGCACCTTCGGCGCCCATGACCGCGATCTCGTTCGTCGGCCAGGCGTACGTCAGGTCGGCACCGATCGACTGGGAGTCCATGACGATGTAGGCACCTCCGTACGCCTTGCGCAGGATCAGTGAGATCCGGGGCACGGTCGCGTTGCAGTAGGCGTAGAGGAGCTTCGCGCCGTGGCGGATGATCCCGCCGTGTTCCTGGTCGACGCCGGGGAGGAAGCCCGGTACGTCCAGGAAGGTGACGATCGGAACATTGAAAGCGTCACACATCTGGACAAAGCGCGCAGCTTTTTCGCTCGCCTCGATGTCCAGGACGCCCGCCAGCACCTGCGGCTGGTTGGCGATGATGCCCACGACCTGGCCGTCGATCCGGGCCAGCGCGCAGATGATGTTCCGCGCCCAGCGCTCGTGGACCTCCAGGTAGTCGCCGTCGTCGACGATCTCCTCGATCACCTTGGTCATGTCGTACGGCCGGTTGCCGTCGGCCGGGACCAGGTCCAGGAGGACGTCGCTGCGACGGTCCACCGGGTCCGTGCAGTCGACCCGGGGCGGGTTCTCGCGGTTGTTCTGCGGGAGGAGCGAGAGGAGGTAGCGGACCTCCGCGATGCAGGTCTCCTCGTCGTCGTACGCGAAGTGGCAGACACCGGAGGTCTCGGCGTGCACGTCGGCGCCGCCGAGGCCGTTCTGGGTGATCTCCTCGCCGGTGACCGCCTTGACGACGTCCGGTCCCGTGATGAACATCTGCGAGGTCTCGCGGACCATGAAGACGAAGTCGGTGAGGGCGGGGCTGTAGGCCGCGCCGCCCGCGCAGGGGCCGAGCATCACGGAGATCTGCGGGATGACACCGGACGCCTTGGTGTTGCGCTGGAAGATGCCGCCGTAGCCGGCGAGCGCGGAGACGCCCTCCTGGATACGGGCGCCGGCGCCGTCGTTCAGGGAGACCAGCGGGGCGCCGGCCGCGATGGCCATGTCCATGATCTTGTGGATCTTGGTGGCGTGGGCCTCGCCCAGCGCGCCGCCGAAGATCCGGAAGTCGTGGGCGTAGACGAAGACGGTACGGCCCTCGACCGTGCCCCAGCCGGTGATGACGCCGTCGGTGTAGGGCTTCTTGGCCTCCAGGCCGAAACCGACCGCGCGGTGCCGGCGCAGCTGCTCGACCTCCTGGAAGGAGTCCGGGTCCAGGAGCAGCTCGATGCGCTCCCGGGCCGTGAGCTTGCCCTTGGCATGCTGTGCCTCGGTCGCCTTCTCGCTGGGCCCCGCCACGGCCGCCGCACGGATCTCGTGCAGCTCGGCGACCCGCCCGCGCGCGTCCGTCGGCTCGCCGGTGGGCTCACCCGTCGTCTCTTCCAAAACGGTCATGTAGCGACCTTACGAAGGACACCAAGGATTACGAGACGTCGACTCCGTACAGTCTCCGACCCGTTTTCCTGGAACCACTGAACAGAACCAGAGCGACATGCAGCCGTTCCGACTGCTCAGGGGGCTGTGGCGTTGTAGGGGTGCCACAAAGGCGGGGCCTGAGACGCGCCTCACATTCATGGCCGGCCCATACCACCCCAGGAGTGAAAGGGCCCCCGGACGGCGGTCCCCCCGCCCCTCCGGCTCCACTCTCTTCCGAGCCTAACCGCACCCTCGCCACCCGCTCCCGTCGTGTCGCGATTCGGCCCGGACGGCATTACGGTGCGTAATGAACGCGACACGCGAACGGATGATGTTGAAGGTTGTACGGAATAGGGCTACGGTAGGCGCCGTTGAGTTCGTTGAACGTTAAACATCAACGGTCCGCGCCTTCGGCATCCACCGCTCCTAGGCCGCGACCCGTCCCCCTCAAGGAGCACGTCATGGGTATCTTCGGCCGCAAGAACGACGACACCGCCAGCGTCCCCGGCGCCGACACGGCCGCGCTGACCGGCGACTACACGATCGACCCGGCGCACACCACGCTCGGCTTCGTGGCCCGCCACGCGATGGTCACCAACGTCAAGGGCAGCTTCCAGCAGTTCGAGGGCTCGCTGCACCTGGACGGCTCGGACCCGGCGAAGTCCACCGCCACCCTCGACATCACGATGGAGAGCATCACCACGGGCAGCCCGGACCGTGACGGTCACCTGAAGTCGGCGGACTTCTTCAAGACGGACGAGTTCCCGACGATGACCTTCCGCTCCACCAAGGCGGAGGCCCTCGGCGGCGACGACTACCGCATCACCGGCGACCTCACGATCCTCGGTGTCTCCCGGCCGGTCACCATCGACCTGGAGTTCAACGGCGCCGCGAAGGACCCGTTCGGCAACGAGCGCGTCGGCTTCGAGGGCAAGGCCGAGATCAAGCGCTCCGACTGGGGCGTCACCTGGAACGCGGCGCTGGAGACCGGCGGCGTCCTGGTCTCCGACAAGATCAAGCTGAACTTCGACATCTCCGCGATCAAGAACGCGTGAGCCCGCGGCGCCGGACCGCCGGCCCCGATCACGCCCGCTGAGCGCCCGCCCTCGACTCCCCTGAGGGCGGGCGCTCGGCCGTGTCCGGATGTCCCGCGCGTGCCCTAGTAGTCGGTGGTCGGGTACCAGTCGCCGCGTCCCTGCGGGGTCAGATCGAGCAGGTGCCAGACGGGTGTCAGCAGGTCGATGCCGCGCTCCCGGGTGTCGTCGGCCATGCGCGGATGGGCGGAGTAGACGTGCCGGACGGTGCCGTCGCCGTCGCGGGTGAAGACGGAGACCGTGGAGTCCTGCTCGCCGTCCTCGTCCTCGCTGCCCAGGTCGTACTTGAACGTGTTGTCACCACAGCTGAGCAGCCGCAGCCGGTGCCAGCCGCGGTCGCGGGCGTACTGGCGGAGGACGGGCGGGTCGGCGGCCGCGGCGATGACGAAGTCCGCGTTCCGGGACACGTGGTGGGCGATGCCGTCGTAGCCGTCGATCCACATCGTGCACATCGGACAGGCGCTGGTCTGAAGCTTGCCGTACATGAAGTGATAGACGATCAGCGGGCGTTCGGGGCCGGAGAACAGCTCGCTCAACGCGACCTCACGGACCGGGGTGTCACCGGCGTCGAGGCCTGACGGCCCTTCGAGGAAGACGTAGTCGTCGACGGCCGGCCCCGGCGGGAGCGCCCGGCGCAGCGCCGCGACCTCCTCCCGGCGCCGCATCAGCTCGATCTCGGCCAGCCGCAGCTCCTCGCGGGCACCGGCGTACTCCCCGGACTCCCCGACCAGCCTCGTCTGCCGCGCCATCGCGTCCTCCTGGGGTGGGGTCCCCCGCCCAGACCCCCAAGTCTAGGCCGGTGACCCGACTCACTCACCTTCGTAGAGACGCGCCAGGCGGACCAGCACCACCCCCGAGGAGGCAGCACTGTCCTTCCTTCGCGCCTTCGGCGTTCGGGACGAGCATCTACCTGCCGTGCCTGAGGAGCGGTACGCCCTGTACCGCTCCTTGCTCGACCGGCGTGAATCGGCAGTGCAGGCGTCAACTGCACAGAAGTAGCCACCCACCGTCTCCTGACTAGGCCTCGCTCGGCCGTGCCCCGGGGCGTGCCGTCGTCCTTCTGCGGGGTACCGGCAGCAGCCACCACGCCGAGGCCACCGAGAGGACCGCGCCCACCGCGATGGCTGCCAGGCGGGTCGGCAGCAGGGATTCCGCGTTCTGGCCGAAGTAGCCGAGGAGCAGGGAGAGGGCCGTGGTCATGCCGGCCGCCCAGTACGCGTAGTTGAGAGGGCGCAGCCACAGGGCGACGGCCAGGACGGCGAACATCAGGGCCACGGCGGTGTGGCCGGTGACGCCCGCCTCCGCCACCGCCGTCGCCAGGAGTGTGCCCACGCATGCCCCGGCCAGCCGTTCGGCCCCCTTGCGCAGGACGTCGGTCCGGCCTCGGTTGCCGCTCGCCGCGACGTACGCGGTCAGGACGGCCCACGGCCAGTGGTCGTCGAAGAGGACACGGCCCAGCACGAAGGCGGTCGCGATGCCCGCCGCCATCTGCAGGGCCATGCGGGTGCTGGGGCGTGGGTTCAGACGCGAGCGGCTTGGGGGCGGGTCGGGGGTCGGGGCCGCGCGCCAGGGGCTGTAGCGGGCGCCGACTGCCTGCACCAGCCAGACCGAGCCGCAGGCCAGCACCCCGATCAGCGCCGACCAGCCCCAGGTCACCAGGCCGCTCTGCGCCGCCGCCGGCAGCGCGGGGCCGGGGACCACCAGCAGGGCCACCAGGGGAAGGGCGATCAGCGTGCCCGCCTTGGTGCCGGCCGGGCCGTACCGGCGGATCCAGATGGCCAGCGCCATCCCGGCCGTGTAGACGACCGCGCCCGCCGCGTAGTGCGAGGCGAGCAGCCGGCCGACGAAGACCGAGGCGGCGGCGGTCACGGGCAGCAGCACCAGCGCCATCAGCCGCCTGCGGGTGTCGGCGGTGCGCTGGGTGGCGGCGAGGGTCAGGGTGAGGGCGACCGCGAGGACCAGCACATCGGTGTGCAGCCCGGCGGCCCCCTCCAGCATCAGCGCGGCTCCCCAGCAGAGCAGCACGGCCGTCATCGTCAGCCCGGCTTCGTACGCGTTGCGTATGAGTTTGGCGGTCACTGGACCGAGAATACGGGCCAGGAAGGCCAGCAGGTAGTAAGTAATCGCGTACGATCTGGCCTATGGAGCACCTCGCCGAAGCCGCCCGCGTCCGTCGTGCCGTCCTCCGGTTCAACCGTCGGCTGCGGCAGGAGCGCGGGGACGGGAGCCTCAGTCCCAATCAGCTGTCGGTGCTCGGCCATCTGTACCGGCACGGGCGGTCCACGCCCGGCGAGGTCGCGGCCGCCGAGCGGCAGCGGCCGCAGTCGCTGACCCGGGTCTTCGCGGAGCTGGAGACGGAGGGGCTGGTCGGGCGGGCGCCGGACCCATCCGACCGCCGGCAGTCCCTGCTGAGCCTGACCGGGGCGGGGCGGCGCGCGCTGGAGGCCGACATGGACCAGCGGGACGCCTGGCTGGCCGAGGCGTTCGGGACGCTGAGCGAGACCGAGCGCGGGGTGCTGTCGCTCGCGGCCGCCGTGCTGGAGCGGCTGGTGGACGCGGAGTAGGTCAGAAACCGCCGCCGAAGTCCCCGCTGTCGCCGCCACCGCCGCCGAAGTCCCCGCCGCCACCGAAGTCGCCGAAGTCCCCGGGGTCGAAGTCCGCGCCCGACAGGTCGCCGCCCTGGTAGCCGCCGGTGCCGAAGTCGCCGTATCCGGTGCCGTAGTCGGCCGCGTAGGCGGGGGCGGACATCCAGCCGCCCAGGGCCGTGCCGATGAGCAGGCCGGGGAGGAGGCCGCCGCCGAAGTAGCCGCCCGCCCAGGGGCCGTAGGCCGGGCCCGCGTCCCAGTAGGGGCGGCGGCCGTGGTCGGTGTCGACCTCGCGGATCGCCGGGTCGCGGCCGTCGGCCAGCCGGGTGGCGTCGGCCGCGCAGACCGGGACCTCGCGGGGCGAGCCGCCGGCCGGGGTCCAGGTGGCGTCCGTGACCGAGGGGCCGTGCCGGGGGTCGAAGAAGCACGGCGGCCGGCGCTCCGGGAGCGGGCGGCCCTCGCGGCGGGCGGCGAGCTGCGCCAGCGAGAAACGGCCGTCCTCCAGCGCCTGGGTGACCGACCGCACGTCCTCCGGTCTCCGGGCGTCGGCCATGTACTGCTTCGCCTGGTCGTAGGCGTTCAGCGCGCGCTCGTAGTCCGCGCGCATGGCGTCGTCGGCCCGGGGCTCGGCCGGGTGGAAGTCGAGCCGGTCCAGTTCCTCACCGAAGGCGGTGATGTCCTCGTCCACGACCACCCGGAGCCGGTCCAGGGCGGCCCGCTGCTCCTCCTGGTGGCGCCTGCGGTTGCGGCGGACCAGGGTGTAGGCGCCCGCCCCGCCGGCCACGACCACCGCGCCGATCGCGATGAGCGCCGTACTGGAGACGCCGGAGCCGTCCGCGCTGCCGCCGCCCCAGGTCGAGGGCGCCTTGCCGCCGAGGTTGGTCAGGGCGCGGTTCGTGAAGTCGGTCAGCTGGGTGTTCGCGGTCTCGCCCTGGACGCTGGTGACCAGGTTCCGCACGGCCGTCCGGGGCAGCACCGAGGAGTCGGCGCGGGCGTCGAAGCGGTCGCCGAGCCGGACGGCGTACAGGCCGGTGACGCCGGTGGCGGTGCGCAGGTTCGTGAAGAGGTCCTGGGTGGGGTAGCCGGCCGGCAGGACCGCGATGAACAGGGGTTTGTTCGCGTCCTTGATCTGCCGGGCCAGCGTGTCGGCCTCGGCCGTGGAGAGCTGGGCGGCGGCCGCCGGGTCGACGTACACCGGGCTCCTGCGCAGGGCGTCGGCGATCGTCGAGACACCGGTGGCCGCCGTGGCCTGCGGAGCGAACGCCGTGAGGGCGATCACCAGCAGGGCCAGCAGCAGGCCTGGGAGGCTTCGGGTCCGGGTCCGCAGCACGGACTTCATGTTCCGCAATTTACCCGAAACCCCCCATAGCCTGTCATTTCTTATGCCGCTTCGTACGCCTCCGTCAGCTTCTCCAGCGCCGCCGCGTACCTGCCGGTCAGCAGCAGGTGGTCGGCGTCGGCGAAGGGCTTCGAGACGGCTGCCGTGATCGACTGTCCGATCTCAGCCTGCACCAGCAGTCGCGCCTTGGTGACCAGTTTCCGGCCGGCCGAGGCGGCACCCGTCCGCTCCGCGGCCTTCGCCGCGACGCCGAGCGCCCGCAGAGTGGCCTCGCCGCCCTTCGACGGCTTGGCCAGGGTCGTCAGACCCCAGCCGTACGGGTACTGCGGGTCGTACGACGCGTCGCCCACGTTGATCGGCAGCTGGGCCTCGGACTTCGGCCAGGTGACCGGGAGCTGGCCGGTGAAGGCCTTCTTCCCGTAGAGCACGTCGGCCACGCCGTCGCCCTCGGTGCCCGGCAGCCAGGACGCCACCAGGGCGTCGATCTCGCCGAGCCGGTCCCCGATCAGCTGCGGACGCCCGGAGACGATCAGCACCGCGCACTTCATGGCCGCGCACACCTTGTCCACGGCGGCCTGGTCGGCCGGGGTCAGCGCCAGGTCGTTGCCGTTGCCGACGTCTCCGACGCCCTCGGCGTACGGGGTCTCGCCGACGACGACCACACCCACGTCGTAGCCGCTCGTCGGCGCCGAGGCGTCCTTGGAGTAGGTGACGTCTCCCCCGGCGTTCTTCATGCCCTGGAGGATGGTGGTGCCCGTGGTGTGGGTGCCGGAGGCGCCCTGCCAGGTGATGGTCCAGCCGCCGGTCTGGTTGCCGAGGTCGTCGGCGTTGGACCCGGCCACGTACACCTTCTGCGACTTCTTCAGGGGCAGGACGCTGTCGTTCTTCAGCAGCACCTGGGACTCGGCGGCCGCCTGGCGGGCCACCGCCCGGTGCTTGGCGGAGCCGATCTTCGAGGCGCCGGAGGTGTCCGCGTACGGGTGCTCGAAGAGGCCCAGCCTGAACTTCTGGGTGAGGATGCGGGAGACCGCGTCGTCGATCCGCTGCTCGCTGACCCGGCCGGCGTTCACCTCGTCGGTCAGGGTCTTGGTGAAGTCCTGGTAGCTGTAGGGGACCATCATCATGTCGACGCCGGCGTTGACCGCCGTGCTGACGTGGGCCGCGTAGTCGCCGGGGAGCTGGTCGATGGCGTTCCAGTCGCTGATCACGAAGCCGTCGAAGCCCATCCGGCCCTTGAGCACGCCGTTGATCATGTCGGCGCGGGCGTGCATCTTCACCGGGCCCTGGCCGTCGCCGAGAATGTCGAGCGAGGAGTACGACGGCATGACCGTGCCGATGCCCCGGTCGACCGCGGTCTGGTACGGCGCCAGGTGGATCGCCTCCAGCTGCTGCCGGGTGACCTTGGTGACGCCCTGGTCGATGGTGTACGACCCGGTCGTGGAGGAGCCGTACTCGGTGCCGCCGTCGCCGACGAAGTGCTTGGCGGTGGCGAGGACCTTGTCGTCGTCCTTCAGGTCACGTCCGTCGGCCCGGCCCTGGAGGCCCTGGATCATGGTCTCCATGGACTTCACCAGGGCGGGGTCCTCGCCGAAGGACTCGTAGGAGCGGCCCCAGCGCTCGTCGCGGGTGACGCAGAGGCAGGGGGCGAAGTCCCAGGGGATGCCGGTCGCGCGGACCTCGGCGGCGGTCACCGCGCCGGTGTCCTCGGCGAGCCCGGGATCGCGGGTCGCGCCGATGCCGATGTTGTGCGGCATGATCGTGGCGCCGGCCAGGTTGTTGTGGCCGTGCACCGCGTCGACGCCGTAGATCAGCGGGATCTGGAACCTGGTCGCCTGCGCCCGGAGCTGGAAGCCGTCGATCATCTTCGCCCAGGCCGCGGCCGTGTTGGGCGTGGGCGTCGAGCCGCCACCGGAGAGCAGCGAGCCGAGGTCGTAGGCGGCGACGTCACCGCCGTTGCCCACGGCACCGCGCTCGGCCTGGGTCATCTGGCCGGCCTTCTCCGCCAGGGACATCCGGGAGAGCAGGTCCGCGACCCGCTTCTTCACGGGCAACTTGCTGTCCAGGTACGGCAGTCCGTGCGCGTCGATGACGACCTGCGGGGTCTCGGCGGGGGCCTTGGCGCCGGTGACGGTGAACTTCAGCGGGATGGTCTCGGCCGATTCGCCGGACCGGTCCTTCAGCGTGCGCACCTTGATGGTCTGCGTGGCCCCGGAGACCGTACCGGCCGGGAAGGTGAGGGTGCCGGAGACCGGGGTGTAGTCCTTGCCGGCGGCGGCGGTGCCGGTCGCGGCCGTCTCGTAGGCGACGGTCACGGGCTCGTCGAGGGGGGCGGAGCCGGTGGTGCCGAGGGAGACCTTCACCGCGGCGGTGCGGCCCTCCTGGACGGGGTAGACGGCCGCGTCCGTGGTGACGGAGGCGCGCAGCGCCTGGTCGGCCTTGCCGTACAACTCCACGTCGTCCATGGCGAACCGGCCCTTGAGCCCGACGGGGAGGGTGAGCGCGTAGCCCCACATCTGGGTCAGGCCGAGGACGTGGTCGATACCGCCGACGGGCTGGTAGTCCGTGCGGTAGACGAAGTCTCCGAAGGGGATCTCGATCTGCTTCCAGCCGGAGAAGTCGTCGGTGAAGGACGTCGTCCACAGCTCGGAGGCCTCGCCGTTGGCGCCGCCGTCCTTGATCTCGAAGTTGATCTTCTTGCCGTTGTCCTGGCCGTCCCACCAGAAGCGGATGCCCTTGTGGGCGGACCAGTCGTGGGCGGGCTCGGTGGCGGCGAAGTCGTGGGTGAAGCCGCCGTATCCGCTGATGTCGTACGTCCCGGAGAGCACCTTGGCGCCCTCGGGGGCGTCCGCCCGGTCGGCGAACTGGAGGGCGGGCGGGTCGTCGCTGTCGCCGCCCCAGGTGAAGATGCCCTCGGCGGGCTGGGAGGCGAAGGGGACCTCACCTTCGAAGCGGTCGACGGGGGTCGGTGCGGGGTCGTCGGCGGCGCGGGCCGCGGACAGGGGCATCAGGGCTGCGAGTAGGGCGGTGGAGACGAGCAGGGCGGTTCTTGGCATGGACCTTCCCTCGACTCTCTGGTTCACTCAGGGCTCTCACAGTTCACTCATGGCTTAGATCACGACGTGAGTTAACTAACGGCTCGCACCCCCGTCAAGACGTCCCGTCAGGAAGGGCGATGTGTCCATGAGATCCACCCCCCACACGGTCCGGCTGTTCTTGGCCGGACTGCTCACCGTGGCCGGCCTCAGCGCGGTCGTGCCGTCCGCGCACGCGGCCGGTGAGCAGGTCACCGCATACCTCACCACCACCGACGACTCCGGCGGGCGCCATGTCACCCGCGGGCTCCAGGCGCAGACACCGTTCGCCTTCCAGTCCGGGAGCGGCGGCAGCGGCGAGAACATCACCGTCGACGAGAACACCCGCTACCAGACCTTCACCGGCGGCGGCGCGTCCTTCACCGACACCGCGGCCTGGCTGATGAACAGCAGCGGCGCACTGTCCCAGGCCACCCGGGACGCCACCATGAAGAAGCTGTTCTCCCCCACCGACGGGATCGGGCTGTCGTTCCTGCGCAATCCGATGGGCGCCTCCGACCTGGCACGGTACGGGTACACGTACGACGACATACCCGCCGGCCAGACCGACCCGAACCTCAACAGCTTCTCCATCTCCCACGACCTCGCGGACGTCGTGCCGCTCACCAAGCAGGCGCTCCAGCTGAACCCCTCTCTGACTGTCATGGCCTCGCCATGGACGGCGCCGGCCTGGATGAAGGACAGCGGCTCGCTCAACGGGGGCTGGCTGAAGTCGGAGTACTACGGGGCCTACGCCTCGTACTTCGTGAAGTACCTCCAGGCCTACCAGGCGCAGGGCGTGAAGGTCTCCTACGTCACCCCGCAGAACGAGCCGACCTGCTGTTCCGGCTATCCGTCGATGAGCTGGAACGCGTCCGGACTGCAGTACTTCCTCAAGAACGACCTGCTGCCGCAGCTCCAGTCGGCCGGCCTGTCCACCAAGGTCCTCGCGCACGACTGGAACTGGGACGTATACGACTCCTACGCGGCCGCGAGCGTCGACGACGCGGCGATCCGCAACCACCCCAACTTCGGCGGGATCGCCTGGCACGGCTACGGCGGCGACATCAACAAGCAGACCACCGTGCACAACCAGTACCCCACGCTGGACGCCTTCGGCACCGAGCACTCCGGCGGCACCTGGATCGCCAACCAGCAGCGCGAGGACATGAACAACATCATCGACTACACCCGCAACTGGGCGAAGTCGGTGACCAAGTGGTCGCTGGCCGTGGACCAGAACATGGGCCCGCACAACGGCGGTTGCGGCACCTGCACCGGGCTGATCACCGTGCACAACGGAGACGGGGCGAGCGGGACCGTCGACTACACGGTCGAGTACTACACGATGGGGCACCTGACGAAGTTCGTCCGGCCCGGTGCGCAGCGGATCGCCTCCACCGCGTCCACCGCCGTGCCGAACGTGGCCTGGCGCAACCCGGACGGCTCCAAGGCGCTGATCGCCTACAACGACTCGTCCGCGGCGAAGACCGTCACCATCAACTGGGGCTCCCAGCACGCGACCTACTCACTGCCCGGCAAGACCTCGGCGACCTTCACCTGGTCCGGCACCCAGTCGGGCGGCGGCAGCCAGACCGGCGCCTTCGTCGGGCTCGCGAGCAAGTGCCTGGACGTGGCGGGCGGCTCAAGCACGAACGGTACGGCCGTGCAGCTCTACGACTGCAACGGCAGCACGGCCCAACAGTGGACCGTGCAGTCCGACGGATCGGTCCGCGCGCTCGGCAAGTGCCTCGACGTGACCTCGGCCTCCACGGCGGACGGGGCGAAGGTCCAGTTGTACGACTGCAACGGCACCGGGGCACAGCAGTGGTCGTACAACGCCTCGACGGGTGACGTGGTGAACGCGGCGGCGAACAAGTGCCTGGACGTAACGGGCAACTCGTCGGCGAACGGGGCACGGGCCCAGATCTGGACGTGCACGGGCGCCGCGAACCAGAAGTGGCACCTGCAGTAGGGCGGTACGCGGAACGAGCCGGGGGCTGTGAGCCCAGCCCCCGGCTTCGCCGCCGCTACTCCGCCGGCTCCACGCCCGCCCGCAGCAGGCCGTAGGTGTACGCGTCCTCCAGGGCCTGCCAGGAGGCGGCGATCACGTTCTCCCCGACGCCGACCGTGGACCATTCGCCGCTGCCGTCGGACGTGGAGATCAGCACGCGGGTGATGGACTCGGTGCCGTGCTTGCCCTCCAGGATGCGGACCTTGTAGTCGACCAGGTCGAGCTGGGCCAGCTGGGGGTAGATCTTCTCGAGGGCGACGCGCAGGGCGCGGTCGAGGGCGTTGACCGGGCCGTTGCCCTCCGCCGTGGCGACGATCCGCTCGCTCTTGGCCCAGAGCTTGACCGTGGCCTCGTTGGCGTGGGTGCCGTCGGGGCGGTCCTCGACGATGGCCCGCCAGGACTCGACACGGAAGTAGCTGCGCCGCTTGCCCTCCACCTCGGCGCGCAGGAGGAGCTCGAAGGAGGCGTCGGCCGCCTCGAAGGTGTAGCCCTTGAGTTCGTACTCCTTCACCCGCTCCACCACCCGGCCGACCAGTTCGCGGTCGCCGCCGAGGTCGATGCCGAGTTCCTTGCCCTTGAGCTCGACGGAGGCGCGGCCCGCCATGTCGGAGACGAGCATGCGCATGGTGTTGCCAACCAGCTCGGGGTCGATGTGCTGGTACAGGTCCGGGTCGACCTTGATCGCGGAGGCGTGCAGGCCGGCCTTGTGGGCGAAGGCCGAGACACCGACGTAGGGCTGGTGGGTGGAGGGGGTGAGGTTGACGACCTCGGCGATGGCGTGGGAGATCCTCGTCATCTCGCGCAGGCGGCCGTCCGGCAGCACCTTCTTGCCGTACTTGAGCTCCAGGGCGGCCACCACCGGGAAGAGGTTGGCGTTGCCGACGCGCTCGCCGTAGCCGTTGGCCGTGCACTGGACGTGGGTGGCGCCGGCGTCGACGGCGGCCAGCGTGTTGGCGACCGCGCAGCCGGTGTCGTCCTGGGCGTGGATGCCGAGCCGGGCGCCGGTGTCGGCGAGGACGGTGGAGACCACGGCGTTGACCTGGGCGGGGAGCATGCCGCCGTTGGTGTCGCAGAGGATGACCACGTCGGCGCCGGCCTCCGAGGCGGCCCGGACGACCGCCTTCGCGTACTCGGGGTTGGCGCGGTAGCCGTCGAAGAAGTGCTCGCAGTCGACGAAGACCCGGCGACCCTGGTCCTTCAGGAAGGACACCGTGTCGCGGACCATCTCCAGGTTCTCGTCGAGGGTGGTGCGCAGCGCCAGTTCGACATGGCGGTCGTGGGACTTGGCGACCAGCGTGATCACCGGGGCGCCGGACTCCAGCAGCGCCTTGACCTGCGGGTCGTCCGCCGCCTTGGCGCCGGCCCGGCGGGTGGCGCCGAAGGCGACCAGCTGGGCGTGCTTGAAGCCGATCTCCTGCCGGGCGCGGGCGAAGAACTCGGTGTCCCGGGGGTTGGCACCCGGCCAGCCGCCCTCGATGAAGCCCACGCCGAAGTCGTCCAGGTGCCGTGCGATGGCCAGCTTGTCCGCGACGGTGAGGTTGATGCCCTCGCGCTGCGCACCGTCGCGCAGCGTGGTGTCGAAGACGTGGAACGAGTCGTCCAGCTCGTTGGTTGCCGTCTCGGTCATGGTCACTAGGCTCCTGATGTCGAATCTCGGTCGTACCGGAATGACCGGCTCCACCGTCCCTCCATGGTCCCTCGCGCTGGCCTTCCGGCTGAAGGTGGGCCGGAAAACGAAAAAACCCCTCGCGGGTGCGAGAGGTCTGCGCGCGGGTCGAGGACGACGATGGCCACCCGTACCTGGTCGTACGTGATGGTCACTGCGGACCGGCGCGCCTGCTGCCAATAATCATGGCGAACGAGAGCACGAGGGGAATTCTGGCACAACCCGCCCCCGGCTCACCGACCGTCTCAGGATGCGGTCGTCACGGTGGATGGATCACGAGACCCCGTCCGCGCCGGATCCAGGTCCTTCGCCTCCCGCACGGTGACGGACCCGGTACGACGGGATGTCACGCGTCCGTGAGGAGGTCCGCTTCCAGGAACTCGCTTACATGGCCGAGCACCTGGGCCCGGTCCGTGCCGCGCAGGCCGATCGCCACGTGGATGGAGAAGCCGTCGAGCAGGGACCGCAGGCGCGCGGCGAAGCGGTCCGGGTCGACGGACCGGAACTCGCCCCGCGAGATGCCCTCCGCGAGCAGCGCCACCAGGTCGCGGTGCCAGGCGCCCTCGATGGCGGCCTGGCGGTCGCGGGCGGCCTCGTCGGCGTTCTGCGAGCGGTTCCAGACCTCCAGCCAGAGCGTCCAGTGCGGGTCGCGGTGGCCGACGGGGACGTACAGGTCGACATAGGCGTCGAGGCGCTCGCGGGCGGTGCCGCGGCGGGTGAGCAGCCGGCCGCGCTCGGCGCCCAGCCGGCCCTCGCTCCACTCCAGGGTCTGGAGGAGCAGTTCGTCCTTGGAGCGGAAGTAGTAGAGGAGATGGCCGCTGCTCATGCCGACCTCGTGGCCGAGCGCGGCCATGGTGAGTTTCTCCAGGCCGCGGTCGGCGATCATGTCCATGGCGGCGGCGAGCACGTCCTCGCGGGGCGGGGCCTGTCTGCGCCCACCGGCCATGTGCTGCTCCTCGTACTACTAGATCTTCGGCTGCTGTTGCGTGATGCAGTGGATGCCGCCACCGCCGGAGAAGATCGTACGGGCGTCCACCAGGGTCACCGTCCGCCCGGGGAAGAGACGGCGGAAGATCCCGGCGGCCGTCTCGTCACGCGGGTCGTCGAATCCGCAGAGCACGACCCCGCCGTTGCAGAGGTAGTGGTTGATGTAGGAGTAGTCGGCCCAGTGGCCGTCGGCCTCCAGGACGGTCGGGGCCGGGACCTCGACGACCTCCAGCGCCCGGCCGCGCGCATCCGTCTGGGACCTGAGCAGGCCGATGACCTCCCGGGTCACCTCGTGGTCGGGGTGCGCCGGGTCCGGCTGGTGGTGGGCGACGACCACGCCCGGGCGGGCGAAGGCGGCGACGATGTCGACGTGCCCGAGGGTGCCGAAGCCGTAGGGCGGATAGTCGCCGGTGAGGCCGCGGGGCAGCCAGATGGCCTTGCGGGTGCCGAGCATCCCGTGGATCTCCGCCTCGACCTCGTCGCGGCTCCAGCCGGGGTTGCGCTCGGGCCCGAGCTGCACGGTCTCGGTCAGCAGGACGGTCCCCTCGCCGTCGACGTGAATCGCACCGCCCTCGTTGACCAGCTTCGAGGCGTACGTCTTCGCGCCCGCGAGGTCCGAGACATGCCCGGCGATCTTCGCGTCGTGCTCCCAGCGGGCCCAGTGCTGGGCGCCCCAGCCGTTGAACGTCCAGTCCACGGCGGCCAGTTCACGCCCGTCGGTGAGGAAGGTGGGCCCGATGTCCCGCATCCAGGCGTCGTCCAGCTCGCGCTCGACGGTGTCGACACCCGGGCCGAGCAGCGCCTGGGCGTCCGCCGACTGACCGGGGCCGCAGACCACCGTCACCGGCTCGAAGCGCAGGATCGCGCGGGCCACCGAGGCCCAGGCCATCCGGGAGGCGCGCAGGTCGTCCGGGTCGTCGAAGGTGGGGTTGGGGCCCGGCCACGCCATCCAGGTGCGCTCGTGCGGGGTCCACTCCGCGGGCATCCGGAAGCCGTCGGAGGCGGGAGTGCTCAGGTGGGGGTCCATACGGGGCTCCATGCGGGGGTCCTTCACAGGCTGTGGCATTCAGAGGAAGTAGAGGCGGTTGAGGGAGACGGAGTCGGCGGGCTCCGAGCGCAGCGGCTCGCCGTCGAGGGTGACCAGGCCGGTGCGCTGGTCCACGTCGACCGCTCCGGTACGGGAGTTGAGCCGCAGGTCGGCGGGGCCGATGCCACGGGTGCCGCGGACCGCGACCCGGCGGCGCCGGGTGGGCATCGTGTCGTTGCCCTGGTCCAGGGCGGCCTGGGCGACGAAGGCCACCGAGATGTCGGCGGGGGTCGCCCCGTGGGCCCCGAACTGGGGTCCGAGGACCAGGGGTTCGCAGGTGTCGGTGGCCGCGTTCGGGTCGCCGGTCACGCCGTACGCCGGGAAGCCGGACTTGAGGACGAGCTGCGGCTTGGCCCCGAAGTACTCGGGCGACCACAGCACGATGTCGGCCAGCTTGCCGACCTCGATGGAGCCGACCTCGTGCGCGAGGCCGTGGGCGATCGCCGGGTTGATGGTCAGCTTGGCCATGTACCGCAGCACACGCTCGTTGTCGTGGCCGTCGTCCGGGGCGCCGAGCTCGGCCTTCATCTTGCCGGCCATCGCGAAGGTGCGGCGGACGGTCTCCCCGGCCCGGCCCATGCCCTGCGCGTCGGACGAGGTGATGCCGATCGCGCCCAGGTCGTGCAGCACGTCCTCGGCGCCCATGGTCCCGGCGCGGATGCGGTCCCGGGCCATGGCCGCGTCGCCGGGCAGGTCGGTCTTCAGGTCGTGGACGGAGACGATCATCCCGTAGTGCTCGGCGACCGCGTCCCGGCCGAAGGGCAGGGTGGGGTTGGTGGAGGAGCCGATGACGTTGGGGACGCCGGCCATCTTCAGGACGTTCGGTACGTGTCCGCCGCCGCAGCCCTCGATGTGGAAGGCGTGGATGGTGCGGCCCTCCAGCACCCTGAGGGTGTCCTCCACGGACAGGCACTCGTTCAGCCCGTCGCTGTGCAGGGCGACCTGGACGTCGTGCTCCTCGGCGACCCGCAGGGCGGTGTCCAGCGCCCGGGTGTGGGCGCCCATGTCCTCGTGGACCTTGAAACCGGAGGCGCCGCCCTCGGCGAGGGCCTCGACCAGGGGCGCCCGGTGCGAGGACGACCCCCGCCCGAGGAAGCCGATGTTGACCGGCCAGGCGTCGAAGGCGTTGAACGCGTGCTTCAGCGCCCAGGGCGAGTTCACGCCGACGCCCCACACCGGGCCGAACTCCTGCCCGATGATCGTGGTGACGCCGGAGGCCAGCGAGGCCTCCATGATGCGCGGCGACAGCAGATGGACGTGGGTGTCGACGGCCCCGGCGGTGGCGATCAGCCCCTCGCCGGAGACGATCGAGGTGCCGGTGCCGACCACGACGTCGACGCCGTCCAGGGTGTCGGGGTTGCCGGCCCGCCCGATCGCGCAGATCCGCCCCTCGCGGATGCCGATGGACACCTTCCGGATGCCCTGCACTGCGTCGATCACGACGACGTTGCTGATGACGACGTCACAGGTGTCGCGGACGGCGGCGGCCTTCAGGTGCAGTCCGTCGCGGGCGGTCTTGCCGAAGCCGGCCAGGAACTCGTCGCCGTAGCGCTGGGAGTCGTCCTCGACGCGGATCACCAGCCCCGAGTCCCCGAGCCGGACCCGGTCGCCGGCCCGGGGGCCGTGGGTGGCCGCGTACTCGTACGGGGTGAGGCGGCGGGCCTCGGCCGGGTGGCCTCCGGGACGGCTCATCGGTCTGCCTCCTGGTCGCGGATGTCGTGAACACCCAGGTAGCCGCAGGCGGCCGCGCGGCGCAGCGCCTCGTCGCGGGCGCCGGGCGCGTCCAGCGGCCCGTCGACCAGCCCGGCGAAGCCGATGGCGACCCGGGCGCCGCCGATCGGCACCAGGCCGACCTCCAGCGACTCCCCCGGCCCGAAGCGCACGGAGGACCCGGCGGGCACGGCGAGCCGCAGGCCGTATGCGGCGGCGCGGTCGAAGTCGAGACGCGGGTTGGCCTCGAAGAAGTGGAAGTGGGAGGTGACGGAGACGGGGACGGTCGCGGTGTTGGTCACGGACAGCCGCACGACCGCCGCCGGGTCCGTGTGCTCGGGTCCCGGCAGCAGCGCGCCCGGCCCCTCCTCGCCCAGGCCGCCGCCCCCGATCGGGTCGGTGACCACCGCGAGCCGTGAGCCGTCGTCGAAGACGGCCTCGACGTGCACCTCGGTGACGACGTCGGCGACGCCGGGCAGCACGTCGGCCGGCCCGAGGACCGCGCGGGCCGCCTCGACGGCCTCGGCGAGCCGCCTGCCGTCCCGGGCCGCCTCGCAGACGGTGTCCGCGATCAGCGCGGTGGCCTCCGGCACGTTGAGCCTGAGGCCCCGGGCGCGGCGGGCGCGGGCCAGCTCGGCGGCCCCGAAGAGCAGCAGCCGGTCACGTTCCGTGGGGGTCAGTCGCACGTCCCGGTACCTCCTTCACTTCGCACACTTAGAGCACCACTCTAAATGCCGCATTACGAGAAGGGAACCATTGACATCGACAGCCTGGTCGCCCACATTGAACGTCGCTCTAACTCTCAGCCGTACGTTTCAGGTGGCCGTCGAAGGAGACCAGCCATGCCGATAGAACAGCGCGGAGTCGACACCATCCCGGACGAGGAACGCACCAGCGGACCCAAGGACCTGGTCTCGATCCTGCTGGGCTCCAACCTCTGCCTCGGCGTGATCATCTTCGGCTGGCTGCCGCCGTCCTTCGGGCTGGGCTGGTGGGCGTCCGTGAGCGCGATCGTGGCGGGCACGGTGGTCGGCACGGTGTTCACCGCCCCGCTGGCCCTGGTCTCGCTGCGCACCGGCACCAACCTCTCCACCTCCTCCGGCGCGCAGTTCGGGGTGCGCGGGCGGCTGGTCGGCTCGGTGGTGGGCCTGCTGCTGGCCCTCGGCTACACCGCGCTGACCGTGTGGATCGGCGGCGACGTGATGGTGGGCGTGCTGAACCGGCTGTTCGGGCTGCCCGCGGACGGGGTGTCGTACGCCGTGGTCTACGGGGTGCTCGCGGCCGCGACGGTGGCCGGCGCGGTCTACGGCTATCGCGTCCTGCTCGCCATGTCCCGGGTGCTCGCCGTCGGCATGACCGCCCTGCTGCTCCTCGGGATCTTCGCGTACGCCCCGCACTTCGCCACCTCCCCGCTGCCGGACGCGGGCGGCTATCTGCTGGGCGGCTTCTGGCCGACCTGGTGTCTGGCGGCGGTCGCGGCGGGGCTGTCCGGGCCGGTCGCCTTCATCACCCTCCTCGGTGACTACACGCGCTACATCTCCCCCGCCCGCCACTCCTCGCGCCGGGTCCTGCACGGGACCTGGCTGGGCCTGGTCCTGGGCCTGCTGGTGCCGCAGCTGTTCGGCACGTTCACCGCGTACGCGGCCCGCTCGGCGACCGACTACGCGGGCCCGCTGGTGTCGGCCTCCCCCGCCTGGTACCTGGTCCCGCTCCTGCTCTCCGCCTCCGCGGGCTCGGTCGGCAACGCGGGCCTGATGCTGTACTCGATGGGCCTGGACCTGGACGCGATCCTGCCCCGCGCGTCCCGCGCCCGTGCCACCTACACCGTCGCGATCGTCGCCACGGCCTGCGTCTTCGTCGGCCACTACGCCTGGAACGCGCAGTCCGCGATGACGTCCTTCGTGCTCCTGCTGACGGCGATCGGCACCCCCTGGGCGGTCATCACCCTCATCGGCTTCCGCCGCTGCCGCGGGGTCTACGACGCGGACGCCCTCCAGGTCTTCAACCGCCGCTCGCACGGCGGGATCTACTGGTACCGGGCCGGCTGGAACCTCCGGGCCACGCTCTCCTGGACCCTGGGCGCCGGAGTCGGCCTGCTGGCGGTCTCGCTCCCGTCGTACGAGGGCCCGCTGCTGTCCCTGACGGGCGGGGTGGACTGTTCCTTCCTGCTGTCGGGCCTGGTGGGCGGTCTCGTGTATCTCGCACTCTCCGCCCGGCAGGCGCTCCCGAACGCAGCACTCGAGGTCGGGCAGGTACCGGCTCGTGCCGAGGAATCACTCACCTAGCTAGTTGACGAGCAGTACGGTCAGCATCGCCGGCCAGCACAGTGCGACAAACGCCGGAAGCACCACCATCACAAGCCCCGTCGGGGACGGGTGCAGCCACGTCGCCTCCGGCTCGACCGCCACTCGTCCTGTTGGATCCGCTCGTCGCTGTACGCCAGCAGGAATCCCAAGACGTCTGCTCCCTTCGTCACGAACCGCGCGGTCCCCGCGCTCCGGCTCGGGAGGCGGGGACCGGCTTCACGGACGAGCGGCGGGGTCAGCCGAGCTGGTGCATCCAGCCGTGCTTGTCCGGCGTCTTGCCGCGCTGGATGTCGAGAAGGGCCTCACGCAGCTTCATGGTCACCCCGCCCGGCTCGCCGTCCGACTGCCGCCACTCGGCGCCGCTGCGCTTGACCGTGCCGACCGGGGTGATCACGGCCGCCGTACCGCAGGCGAAGACCTCGGTGAGGGTGCCGTTCTCCGAGTCGCGCTGCCACTGCTCGATGGAGACCCGGGCCTCCTCGGACTCGTAGCCGAGGTCACGGGCGACGGTGAGGAGGGAGTCACGCGTGACTCCCTCCAGGATCGAACCGCTGAGGGTCGGCGTGACGATCTTGTCTCCGTAGACGAAGTACAGGTTCATGCCGCCGAGTTCCTCGACCCACTTGTGCTCGACCGCGTCGAGGTAGCAGACCTGGTCGCAGCCCTGGGCGGCGGCCTCGGCCTGGGCGAGCAGGGAGGCCGCGTAGTTGCCGCCGGTCTTGGCGTCCCCCATGCCGCCGGGGACGGCGCGGACCCGGTCCTCGGAGGCCCAGATGGAGACCGGCTTGACCCCGCCGGGGAAGTACGCGCCGGCCGGGGAGGCGATGACCAGGAAGAGGTACTCGTTGGCCGGCTTGACGCCCAGGCCGACCTCGGTGGCGATCATGAAGGGGCGCAGGTAGAGGGATTCCTCGCCGCCGTGGGCCGGGACCCAGTCCTTGTCCTGCTGGACGAGCAGGTCACAGGCCTCGATGAAGGTCTCCACCGGCAGCTCGGGCATGGCGAGCCGGCGGGCGGAGCGCTGGAAGCGCTTGGCGTTCTGGTCGGGGCGGAAGGTGGCGACCGAGCCGTCCGGCTGCCGGTAGGCCTTCAGTCCCTCGAAGATCTCCTGGGCGTAGTGCAGGACGTTGGTCGCCGGGTCGAGGGGGATCGGCGCGTACGGAACGAGCTGGCCGTCGTGCCAGCCACGGCCTTCGGTCCACTTGATCGTCACCATGTGGTCGGTGAAGTGGCGGCCGAATCCGGGGCTGGCCAGGATCGCCTCGCGCTCGGCGGCGGCGAGCGGGTGCGCGGACGGCTTGAGCTCGATCGTGGGCGTCGTCATCAGTGGTAGTCCTTCACCGGTTGTAGTGATGGGCCGCGCTCACACCCGTACGGCCGGTGTCCAGTCGTAGGACCAGCTGTCCTGCCGTAGGACGGCTGGCCCGTCGTAGGACGTCCGGGTATTCCCTCATAGCGCGGCTCCGCGTTCGATTATCGCGCGGGGGCCGGGATGAACGGAATCGGGGTGAATGCGGACCCGGGGTTGATGGTGGCACCCGGCGGCAGGCATGGGGAAGCCGCCGGGCGCGTGTGCGACCCGGCGGCTTCGAAGTCGATCGGCAGCGCGGCGGGTCAGCCGGCTACTCGTACGGCGAGCGCGTCGCCGATCTCCGAAGTGGTGCGGGCGGGCCTGCCCTGGCGCTCGGTGAGGTCGGCGGTGACGGCCTCCTCGATCCGGGCGGCCTCCGCGTCGTAGCCGAGGTGGCGCAGCAGCAGGGCGACGGACAGGACCGTGGCGGTGGGGTCGGCCTTGCCCTGGCCGGCGATGTCGGGCGCGGAGCCGTGGACCGGCTCGAACATCGAGGGGAACTCGCCGGACGGGTTGATGTTCCCGCTCGCGGCGACGCCGATGCCGCCGGAGACGGCCGCGGCGAGGTCGGTGATGATGTCGCCGAAGAGGTTGTCGGTGACGATGACATCGAACCGGCCCGGGTCGGTCACCAGGAAGATGGTGGCCGCGTCCACGTGGATGTAGTCCGTGGCGACCTCGGGGAACTCCTCGGCCACCTTGTTGAAGATGTTCGTCCACAGGTGCCCGGCGAAGGTCAGCACGTTGTTCTTGTGGACCAGCGTGAGCTTCTTGCGCGGGCGGGCCTGGGCGCGGGCGAAGGCGTCCCGGACGACCCGCTCGACACCGAACGCCGTGTTGACGGACACCTCGGTGGCGACCTCGTGCTCGGTGCCCTTGCGGATGGTGCCGCCGTTGCCGGTGTACGGGCCCTCGGTGCCCTCGCGGACCACGACGAAGTCGATCTGCGGCTCGCCCGCCAGCGGGGTCGCGACACCCGGGAGCAGCTTCGACGGACGCAGGTTGACGTGGTGGTCGAAGGCGAAGCGGAGCTTCAGCAGGAAGCCGCGCTCCAGGACACCGGAGGGGACACTGGGGTCGCCGATGGCGCCCAGCAGGATGACGTCGTGCTGCTTCAGCGCGTCGAGGTCGGCGTCGGTGAGGGTCTCACCGGTGGCGTGGTAACGCTGGGCACCGAAGTCGTACTCCTTGGTCTCCAGCTTCACGTCCTCCGGGAGGACGGCGGAGAGGACCTTGAGGCCTTCGGCCACGACTTCCTGCCCGATGCCGTCACCGGGGATCACTGCGAGATCGATGCTGCGAGACATGTCGGCACCCTACTCCTCGTCCCATGGGATGACACGATCTGTCCGCCATGCGGACGCCGCGCGTCGTTCCGTCGCCCTGCGTTCACCTGTACGTGTGACCGGTGTTGGCCTGCGCTGGGCAGGTTTCCCCGTATGACTGTGCCTTCCAGGGGGACACCCCCCGGACCCCCCGTCCCCGACTTCGGCATCCCGCCCCGGCTCGCCGCCCGGATGAGCATGGCCGAGCAGTACGAGTACCTGCGCAGCCGGCTGGTGAGCCGCCGGGCGCTGGTGACGGCGGGCGCGGTCGCGGGCACGATGGCGGGCAGCGGCCTGCTGGCGGGCTGCGCGAGGAAGACGGCGAACCCGGCGCCGGCCACCTCGGCGATCCACGGCGCGGCCGTCGTGCCGTTCGGCCGCCATCTCGCCTTCGGCGCCGACCCGAGGACGGCGATGCGGATCTCCTGGCAGGTGCCCTTCGCGGTGCGGAAGCCGTTCGTGCGGATCGGGACGCGCCCGGACGACCTGGGCCGGCGCGTCGCCGCGGAGATCCGGCAACTGCACACGCCCGGGGTGCAGGGGGTGCGCCCGGTGGTCGAGCAGTACTACGTCCACGCGGCCCTGGACGGCCTCACCCCCGGCACCACGTACTACTACGGCGTCGGCCACGACGGCTGGGACCCGGCCGCCCCCGGCCACCGCGCCACCATCACCCCCTTCCGCACCGCGCCCGCGAGTCCGGAGAAGTTCGTGTTCACGGCCTTCGGCGACCAGGGCGTCAGCCGGGCCGGAAAGGCGGCCGACAACGCGCTGCTGAAGCAGGACCCGGCCTTCCACCTGCACGCGGGCGACATCTGCTACGCGGACGGCAACGGCTCCGGCCGCACCTCGGACGGCTATGACGCCCGCGAGTGGGACCGGTTCCTGCGGCAGAACGACCCGGTGGCGCGGTCGGTCCCCTGGATGGTGACGACCGGCAACCACGACATGGAGGCCTGGTACTCCCCCGACGGCTACGGCGGCCAGTACGCCCGCTTCGCCCTCCCCGACAACGGCTTCGACCCGCACGGGGCGCCGGGCGTGTACTCCTTCACCTACGGCAACGTCGGCTTCGTGGCGCTGGACGCCAACGACGTGTCGTACGAGATCCCCGCCAACCTCGGCTACAGCGGCGGCCGGCAGACGAAGTGGCTGGAGAGGAAGCTGAAGGAGCTGCGGGCCGCGCCGGGCGTGGACTTCGTGGTCGTCTTCTTCCACCACTGCGCCTACTCGACGTCCGCGCACGCCTCCGACGGCGGGATCCGGGCGGCCTGGCTGCCGCTGTTCACCGAGTACCAGGTGGACCTGGTCGTCAACGGGCACAACCACGTCTACGAGCGCACGGACGCGGTGAAGGGCGGCGGGGTCGGCCGCGCGGTCCCGGTCGGCGGCTCGACCGACCCGACGCGGGACGGGATCGTGTACGTCACGGCGGGCGGTGGCGGGCGGGACCTGTACTCGTTCCCGTCCGGGGTCAAGGACAGCTACGAGGGGCACGTCACCCGGCACGGCGCGGTGCGCAGCTTCCACTGGACCGAGGGGCAGCACAACGTGGCGGAGACGGTGGAGTGGTCGCGGGTGCGGTACACCGGCTTCTCCTTCCTCAAGGTCGAGGCGGAGGCGGGCAGCACGGCGAGGCTGAGCGTGTCGGCGCTGGCGCAGAGCGGGGCGCGGATCGACCACTTCGAGATCCGGCGGGGCGGCTGACACCGGAGTACGTGCCGGAGCACACCCCGGAGTACGGCGCGGCTGTCCCGGCCGCGCCGTACTCCGTGCGGGTGCGGCTCCCGGTCAAGGGGTGTTGCACGTGTTACCGGCGTCTCCCGGGTGGGCTCAGTGGCCGGTCTCGCCGCCGTTGTCGCGGCGGTCGAGGGCGCGCTGGAGGGCGGCGGCGGCGTTCTTGCGCTCGGACTCGCTGGTGCGGGACACGTGGCGGACGCGGCGGCGGACGGTCGTCTCGGCCATGGGAATCGACTCCTTCGACATACATGGAGTACGGCAATGGGGGGGTTGCGAGACGCCGGAAGGGGCGGGGAGCGGTGCCGCAGGGGTTGCCTGCACGGGGCCCGGCTCACGACCGCCATTCGCTTGGTCGAGCGAGACGTTCGGCTTCTACAAACGTAAGGGAACGGCTCGCTTCTGTCTGCACAATTACTCGGACTTCCTACTATCTGAGACGGCGGACCGGGTCACACCGCCCTGAGCTGCCCCTTCGTGCGTTCGGGGGTCCCCCGGCCGAGCGAGCGCAGAATCCGGATCAGGGCCCGTACGGCGGGCGTGGCGGCCAGTTCCGCGGTCGTCGCGTAACCGACGCGGCGGTACGGCCGCCCCGGACCGAGGTCGGTGACCGCCACCGCGGGCGGGGCGGCGGTGAGCGAGAGCGCGGGCATGATCGCCATGCCGAGACCGCCGGCCACCATCGAGAGCACCGCCCCGTCGTCCTCGGCGGTGACGGTCGCCGCCGGAATCCAGTCCTGGGCGGCCCACCAGTCGCGGGTGTAGGAGCCGCAGTTCTCCTTCCAGTCGACGAGCGGGAGAGAGCGCGGCGCCGGATGCCCGACCGGGTGCACCAGGGAGTACGGCTCCTCCAGCAGCACCCCGCCGACCAGTCCGGCGGGCAGCTCCGAGATGTCGCCGAAGGTCGCGATCCCGAGGTCGGCCCGGCCCGCGGCCACCTCGCCCGCGGTGCCGGGCCCCAACTCCCGTACGACGGCCGCGGTGACCTCGACGGCCGGGTGCAGGGCGGCCAGCCGCTCCAGTGCGGCCGGCAGCAGATGCAGGGCCGCGCCGCGGAACGCCGCGACCCGCAGCGGGCCCGCGGCCTCGCCGCCGCCCGCGCCCCGCACGTCGGCCGCCATCACCGCCAGCATCCGCAGCACCCGGCGCGCATGGGCCGCAGCCCGCTCTCCGGCAGGGGTCGGCCGGGCACCGAACCGGCCGCGCTCGAACAGCACGGTGCCCAGCTTCCGTTCGATACCGCGGACCGCGTGGGAGACCGCGGACTGGGTGGTGCCGAGCCGGACGGCGGCGCTGGAGAAGCCGCCCTCGTCGGCCACGGCGACGAGGATGCGAAGCTCCTGCGGGGCCAGGTCGGCTGCGCTCACTCGGGGTCTCCCGCCTGCGGGTATGAGGCCGTCTCATGGATCGGCGTGTGCCATGAGCCCAACCCGCTGCCCGGGCCCGGCATTCCTGCCTACGGTCCCCTGCCATGACCGAGATCGCGCTCACCGTGCACCAGACCGCCCGCCCCACGGGCTTCCCGACGGCCGCCCACTTCCGTTTCGCCGAGTCCCCGGTCCCCGAACCGGGCCCCGGTACGGCCCTGGTGGCCGGCCTCTACTGGTCGGTGGATCCGTACCACCGCGAGATGATGGACGGCGACTTCGAACTGGACGCCCCGCTGGAGGGCCGCACGCTCGGCCGGGTCGTCGCCTCCCGCACCCCGTCCCTGCCGGAGGGGCAGCTCGTCGTGCACCGGCAGGGCTGGCGCACCCACGCGGTGGTCCGCCCCGAGGAGGTCCGGCGCGTCCCCGACCAGCCGGGCGTCCCGCTGTCGGCGTATCTGAGCGTGCTGGGCGGCACGGGGCTCACCGCCTACGTCGCGCTCACCCGGATCGCCCGGCTGCGCGAGGGTGAGGACCTGTTCGTCTCCGGCGCGGCCGGCGGGGTCGGCACGGCGGCCGGCCGCTTCGCCCGGCTGCTCGGCGCCGGCCGGCTGACCGGCAGCGCGGGAAGCCCGGAGAAGGTCGGGTACCTGACCGAAGAGGTCGGTTACGACGCGGCCTTCGACTACCGCACCGCCCCGGTCGCCGCTCTCCTCGCCGGGGCCGCCCCCGACGGCATCGACGTCTTCGTCGACAACGTCGGCGGCGCCCACCTCGGTGCGGCCGTCGGCGCGCTGCGCGAGCGGGGGCGGGTGGTACGGGTCGGCACGATCAGCCAGTACAACACCCCGGACGCGCCTGCGGTGGTGTTCGACCACGCCCGTGTGGTGGAGCGGAGCCTGCGCATCGAGGGCTTCCTGGTGCGCAACCACCAGGACGCGCAGGAGGAGCTGTACGACTTCGCCGTGCCGCATCTGCGCAGCGGTGCCCTGGTGGCGGACGAGACGGTGGTCGACGGGTTCGAGCGGATCGTGGAGGCGTTCCTGCTGATGCTGCACGGCGGCAACACCGGCAAGATCCTGGTCCGCGCCGTCTGATGCGGCGCCGTCCGGCGAGGTATGGGAACGGGCCGGGAAGCCTGCTCGTGGGTCAGGCTTCCCGGCCCGTGCTCGGGTGGGCTGTGGGTCAGCCCATGTGCGGGTAGGAGTAGTCGGTCGGGGCGACCAGGGTCTCCTTGATCGCGCGGGTCAGCGTCCAGCGCAGCAGGTTCTGCGGGGCGCCGGCCTTGTCGTTGGTGCCGGAGGCACGGCCGCCGCCGAAGGGCTGCTGGCCGACGACGGCGCCGGTCGACTTGTCGTTGATGTAGAAGTTGCCGGCCGCGTAGCGCAGCTTCTCCATGGTGTAAGCCGCCGCCGCGCGGTCGCCGGCGATGACCGAGCCGGTGAGCGCGTACTCGGACACCGACTCCATCTGGGTCAGCATCTCGTCGTAGCTGTCGTCCTCGTAGACGTGCACGGCGAGGAACGGGCCGAAGTACTCGGTGCGGAAGACCTCGTTGTCCGGGTCGGCGCACTCGACGACGGTCGGGCGGACGAAGTAGCCGACCGAGTCGTCGTAGGAGCCGCCCGCGACGATCGTGCAGGTCGGGTCCTCCTTGGCGCGGTCGATCGCGGCCTTGTTCTTGGCGAAGGCACGGTCGTCGATCACGGCGCCGATGAAGTTCGACAGGTCGGTGACGTCACCCATGGTGAGGTACTCGACCTCGGCGGCGAACTCCTCCTTGAAGCCGGAGTTCCAGATGGACGCCGGGATGTAGGCGCGGGAGGTCGCCGAGCACTTCTGGCCCTGGTACTCGAAGGCGCCGCGGGTCAGCGCGGTCTTGAGCACCGCGCGGTCGGCCGACGGGTGGGCGACCACGAAGTCCTTGCCGCCGGTCTCGCCGACCAGACGCGGGTAGGTGCGGTACTTCTCGATGTTGTTGCCGACCGTCTTCCACAGGTGCTGGAAGGTCTTGGTGGAGCCGGTGAAGTGGATGCCGGCGAGGTCGCGGTGCTCGAGGGCGACCTTGGAGACCTCGATGCCGTCACCGGTGACCAGGTTGATGACGCCCTTGGGCAGTCCGGCCTCCTCCAGCAGCTGCATCAGCAGGACGGCCGCGTGGGTCTGGGTCGGGGACGGCTTCCAGACCACCACGTTGCCCATGAGGGCGGGGGCGGTGGGCAGGTTGGCCGCGATCGCGCTGAAGTTGAACGGCGTGATCGCGTAGACGAAGCCCTCCAGCGGGCGGTGGTCCATCCGGTTCCACACCCCCGGGGAGTTGGCCGGGGGCTGCTCGGCGAGGATCTGCCGGGCGTAGTGGACGTTGAACCGCCAGAAGTCGACCAGTTCGCAGGGGCTGTCGATCTCGGCCTGCTGGGCGGTCTTGGACTGGCCGAGCATGGTGGAGGCCGCGATGGTCTCGCGCCAGGGGCCGGAGAGCAGCTCGGCGGCGCGCAGGATGATCGCGGCGCGGTCGTCGAAGGACATCGCGCGCCAGGCGGGCGCGGCGGCGAGGGCCGCGTCGACCGCGTCCTGGGCGTCCTGCTGGGTGGCGTGCCGGCCGGTGCCGATGACGGCCTTGTGGTTGTGCGGCTGCACGACCTGGAACTGCTCGCCGCCGCCGAGCCGCTTCTCGCCGCCGATGGTCATCGGCAGCTCGATGGGGTTCTCGGCCAGCTCCTTGAGCTTGGCCTCCAGGCGGGTGCGCTCGGGCGAGCCGGGGGCGTAGCCGTGCACCGGCTCGTTGACGGGGGTGGGGACCTGGGTCACAGCGTCCATGAGATCCGTAACTCCTTGTACGTGAGCGGGTGTTGCCGGGGGGCGGGCGGGAGAAGGGCGTGCGGCGGGCGGGAGGGGTACGCCTCAGCCCTTGCTGAGCATGGAGCGGAGGAAGAAGCGCAGGTTCGCCGGCTTCTCCGCGAGCCTCCGCATGAAGTAGCCGTACCAGTCGGTGCCGTAGGCGGTGTAGACGCGCATCCGGTGGCCCTCGGCGGCCAGCCGCAGGTGCTCGTCGCCGCGGATGCCGTACAGCATCTGGAACTCGTACTCGTCGGGCTTGCGCCCGGCGCGCCGGGCGAGTTCCTGGGCTATGGAGATGAGGCGGGGGTCGTGGGAGCCGACCATCGGGTACCCCTCGCCCTCCATCAGAGTCCCGAGGATCCGCACGTACGCCTTGTCGATCTCGTGCTTCTGCTGGTAGGCGACCTCGGCGGGCTCCTTGTAGGCGCCCTTGACCAGGCGGACCCGGCTGCCGGCCGCGGCGAGGCGGCGGGCGTCGGCCTCGGTACGGAAGAGGTAGGCCTGGATGACGCAGCCGGTCTGTGGGAAGTCCTTCCGCAGCTCCTCGTGGATGGCGAACATCGAGTCGAGGGTGGTGTGGTCCTCGGCGTCGAGGGTGACGGTGGTGCCGATGGCGGCGGCGGCCTCGACGACCGGGCGGACGTTCGCGAGGGCCAGCTCGTGGCCGCCCTCCAGCGCCTGTCCGAACATGGACAGCTTCACCGACATCTCGACGCGCTCGCCGAGGCCGAGCCCGCGCAGGCGGTCGACGAGCGCCAGGTAGGCGTCCCGGGCGGCGGTGGCCTGCTCCGGGGTGGTGATGTCCTCGCCGACGACATCCATGGTCAGCTCCAGGCCGCGGCCGGTGAGCTCCTCGATGATCGGGACGATGTCGTCGACCGACTCACCGGGGATGAAGCGGTCGACGACCTGCTTCGTCACCGGGGCCGCCGAAATGAGACGACGCATCCGGTCGCTGCGCGACGCGGCGAGAATCACGGGACCCAGCACGGGGCACCTCCACAACACATGCCAGAACGGCCGCGATCCGACGGTGTGGATACGGCACGGAGAACCACCGTGAAAGTTAGGGATCTCTCCGATCGTGAGCCATCGACAGCTGTCACGCATCCGTGCCGCAGATCTCAGACAGATGTATGAAGGCGTCCGGGAATTGCGGGAGAATGCCCGGGTGACGTCCGAATTCAAGGGTGACTACCAGGAGCTGGTCGACGAGATCTCCGAGCTGCTGGGCGTCCCGGCGACCCTGGAGAACCGCGACTTCGAGCTGATCGCCTTCGGGGCGTACGACAGTGAGGGCGACCTCGATCCGTCGGAGCTGGATCCGGTCCGGACCCGCTCGATCCTGACCCGGCGCTCCACCGCGGCGGTCCGCGCCTGGTTCGAGGGCTTCGGCATCACCCGGGCGACCGGGCCGGTCCGTATCCCGCCGACGCCGGAGGCGGGGGTGTACCGGGGAAGGATCTGTCTGCCGGTACGCCATCGGGGTGTCGTCCTCGGCTATGTCTGGCTCCTGGACGACGATCCGGGTCCGACGGACGCCCAGCTGGCCGCCGCCATGGGGGTGGCGGGGCGGATCGGCGCGCTGCTCGCGGACGAGGCGCAGGCGGGGGCGGGTCTTGGCCGGGAGCTGCGGGCGGTACTGGTCGCGGAGCCCGGCTGGCAACGGGACATGGCGGTGGCCGAGTTCCGTACCGCCCTCGGCGCCCGCGCGGACGGCCCGCACACGATGGTCTGTGTCGCCCCCTGGCCGTCCGCCGACCCGGACGACGCCCCGTCCCCGCGCACGGTCCCGCACGCCACCGCGCTGTGCACGCTGCCGTGGGGGGCGACGGGCCACAGCCTGGCGGTCCTGGTCCGGCTGCGCAGCACGGACGCGGTCACCCCCGCCCTGACGGCCGCCGCGCGGCTGCTCAAGGAGGCGGAGGAGGCCCGGCCGGCCCGGCCGGCGTCGGCGCACGGGGCCGGGGCGCGCACGGCCGCCGCCGTCGCCGCCGGGTTCACGGGCGCGGCGGCCCGGGGCTGTGCCGCGGGGGTGGGCGAGGCCCGGGCCGGCCTGGCCGAGCTGGGCACGGTCTGGCAGGAGGCCGCCGCGGCCACCCGCGCCGCGCTGGCCGAGCCCCGGTTCGGGCCGGTCGCCGAGTGGGCGCGGATCGGCCCGTACCGGCTGCTGACCGCGCTGCCGCCGGAGGCCTCGCACGACCCGGCGGTGGCCGTCCTGCTGACCCCGGCCCACCGGGAACTGGCCCGCAGCGCCGAGGCGTACCTGGACTGCGCGGGCCAGGCGGGCCGTACGGCCGCGGCCCTCGGCATCCACCGGCAGACCCTGTACTACCGCCTGTCCCGCGTGGAGCAGCTCACCGGTCTCGACCTGGACGACGGGGAGGACCGGCTGCTGCTGCACATGGCGCTCAAGAGGGCACGGCTGTAGTCGCCGCCCGCTCGCGGCCGCAGGTCAGGTCCGGGTCGCGGCCGCAGGTCAGGTCCGGGTCGCGGCCGCAGGTCAGGTCCGGGTCGCGGCCGCAGGTCAGGTCCGGGTCGCGGCTTCGACGATCTGGCGCAGGCCCTCGGTGAGCGCGTCGCCGTCGGGCGCGGTCTTCGGGTCGAAGGTCCACTGCGAGATGAGGCCGGACATCAGGGTCATGTAGAAGCGGCCCAGGGTGTCGGCGGTCTCGTCGGAGACCTCCTCCTCCGGTACGCCCATCAGCAGCGAGGTCAGCCCCCGGCCGCCCTCGCGCTGGGCGCGCGCCAACTGGTCGCGCACCTCCGGCAGTTGATCGCCCATCGTCACGATCTCCACACTGAGCCGCCACAGCGAGCCGGGCCCGCGCATGCTGTCGACGATGTTCGACCACACCTCACGGAACCGTTCCAGGGAGCCGGGCGCTCCGGTCAGCCCCCCGTCGCCGCCCTCGAAGGACATCTCCTCCACCAGCGCGATGTAGGCCTGCGCGAGCAGCGCGTCCTTGGAGCCGTAGTGGTAGCCGATCGAGGCGAGGTTGGTCCCCGACTCCTTGACGATGTCGCGCGCCGTCGTCCGCGCGAACCCCTTCTCCAGCAGGCAGCGCTTGGCGCCGCCCAGCAGATCCTCACGGTGTCCCATGCCGGCCACCCTACCCCGGGATCCATACAACCGTCCTATACGCATGACCTATACATCCGTTCTAGACAAGCGTTTAAGACGCCCGTACATTCCTTGGCATGACGAACCCGACGAGCACGACCACGAGCACACCTGAGACCAACTCCCTTGCCGGGCGCCGTGAATGGACCGCACTCGGCGTGCTGATGCTGCCGCTGCTCCTGGTCTCGATGGACGTCTCGGTCCTCTACTTCGCCCTCCCCGCGATCGGCGCCGACCTCCGCCCGAGCGGCACCCAGCAGCTGTGGATCCTGGACGTCTACGGCTTCGTCCTGGCCGGCCTGCTGATGACGATGGGCGCCCTGGGCGACCGCGTCGGCCGCCGGCGGCTGCTGCTGATCGGCGCCGCGGCCTTCGGCGGCGCCTCGCTGCTCGCCGCGTACGCCGACAGCGCCGGAACCCTGATCGCGGCCCGCGCGATCCTCGGCATCGGCGGCGCGACCCTGATGCCGTCCACGATGGCCCTGCTGCGCACGATGTTCACCGACCCCGGCCAGCGCGCGAAGGCGATCGGCCTGTGGTCCGGCGTGATGACCGGCGGGATCGCACTGGGCTCGGTGATGAGCGGGGTCCTCGTGGAGCACTTCTGGTGGGGCTCGGTCTTCCTGGTCAACCTGCCCGCGATGGTGATGCTGCTGGTGCTCGGCCCGATCCTGCTCCCCGAGTCCAGGAACCCCTCCCCCGGCCGCTTCGACTGGCTCAGCGTCCCGCTGTCGATGGCCGCCGTGCTCCCGGTGATCTACGGCCTGAAGGAGATCCCCTCCGAGGGCTGGCACCCGCTGTACGTCGTCTCGATCACCGTCGGCCTGCTCTTCGCCGCGCTCTTCGTCCACCGCCAGCGCACCGACGCCTCCCCGCTGGTCCCCCCGGCCCTGCTGAGGGGCCGTGGCTTCACCCCGGCGCTGGTCCTGAACCTCGTCGCCTCGCTCGCCATGATGGGCTCGGCGATCTTCACCACGCAGTACCTGCAGGCGGTGCTCGGCAAGAGCCCCCTGGAGGCGGCGCTGTGGAGTCTGCTGCCCTCGGTCTTCATCGGCGTCGCCGGTCCGGTCACGGCACAGCTGGTCCAGCGGGGCGTCGACCGGGGCTACGTCGTCGCCGGCGGCTTCACGGCCATGGCGGGCGGGTTCGTCCTGCTCGCCCTCGTCGGCACCGACTCGCTGTGGCTGGTGCTGACCGGAGCCGGAGTGCTGGCCTGCGGAATGGTCGCGATCATGTCCCAGCTGACCGACCTCGCGATGACCGGCGCACCGGTGGAACGGGCGGGGACGGCCTCCTCGCTGCTGGAGACCAGCACCGAGTTCGGCGGGGCGCTCGGCATGGCCGTGCTGGGGTCGATCGGTACGGCGGTCTACCGCCACGGGATGCCGGCCACGGCCCCGGCGGACGCCCGCGAGACGCTGGGCGGCGCGCTGGCCACGGCGGGCCGGCTGCCGGGGCCCGCGGGAGAGGCCCTGCTGCACACCGCACGGGAGGCGTTCACCAGCGGGATGCAGGGAGCGGCGATCGCCGGGGCGGTGCTGCTGGTGCCGGCCGCGGTGGGGGCGGCGGTGACGCTGCGGAGGAGGTGACCATGCGAAACGCCGGACGGGCTGGTTTCCCAGCCCGTCCGGCGTTTGAGGACGAGGCCGTTCAGGCCGAAAGCGGGGGCCCGGGGGCGGCAGCCCCCAGACGCCAGGTCAGACCAGGTTCACCGAACGAGCCGAGGTCGCCCCGATCTCCGCCTCGACCTCGGCCAGCACACCGGAGGTCACCGTGTCGTCGACGGTCAGCACCGCCAGTGCCTCGCCGCCCGCGATCGACCGGGCGACCTGCATGCCGGCGATGTTGATGCCCGCCTCGCCGAGGATGCGGCCGACGGTGCCGACGACACCCGGCCGGTCCTCGTAGCGCAGTACCAGCAGGTGGTCGGCGATCGCGAGGTCGACGTCGAAGTCGCCGACCGCGACGATCTTCTGGAGGTTCTTCGGGCCGGCCAGCGTGCCGGAGACCGAGACCTCCTCACCGCTGCCGAGGGTGCCGCGCACGGTGACGACGTTACGGTGGTCGGCCGACTCCGAGCTGGTGGTGAGGCGGACCTCGACACCGCGCTCCTGCGCGAACAGCGGGGCGTTGACGTAGGAGACGGTCTCGGCGACGACGTCCTCGAAGACACCCTTGAGCGCGGAGAGCTCCAGCACCTTCACGTCGTGCTGGGTGATCTCGCCGTAGACCTCGACGTCGAGGCGGACCGCGACCTCACCGGCGAGCGCGGTGAAGATGCGGCCGAGACGCTCGGCCAGCGGCAGGCCCGGCTTGACGTCCTCGGCGATGACCCCGCCCTGGACGTTCACCGCGTCCGGGACCAGTTCGCCGGCGAGGGCCAGGCGGACCGACCTGGCGACCGCGATGCCCGCCTTCTCCTGGGCCTCGTCGGTGGAGGCACCGAGGTGCGGGGTGCAGACGACCTGGTCCAGCTCGAAGAGCGGGGAGTCGGTGCACGGCTCCTTCGTGTACACGTCGAGGCCGGCGCCGGCGACCCGGCCCTCCTTGAGCGCCGCGTACAGCGCCACCTCGTCGACGATGCCACCGCGCGCCGCGTTGACGATCCGCACCGACGGCTTGACCTTGCGCAGCGCCTCGTCGCCGATCAGACCGACCGTCTCGGGGGTCTTCGGCAGGTGCACGGTGATGAAGTCGGAGACTTCGAGCAGCTCGTCCAGCGACAGCACCTTGACGCCCATCTGCGCGGCCCGGGCAGGCTGGACGTAGGGGTCGTACGCCACGACCTTCATGCCGAACGCGGACATCCGCTGGGCGACCAGGGCGCCGATGCGGCCGAGGCCGACGACACCGAGGGTCTTCTCGGCGAGCTCGACACCGGTGTACTTGCTGCGCTTCCACTCGCCGTTCTTCAGCGCCGAGTTGGCCTGCGGGATGTTGCGGGCGGTGGCGACCAGCAGACCGCAGGCCAGCTCGGCGGCGGTCACGATGTTGGAGGTCGGGGCGTTGACGACCATCACGCCGGCCTTGGTGGCTGCGGAGACGTCCACGTTGTCCAGGCCGACGCCGGCTCGTGCGACGACCTTCAGCTTCTTCGCCGCGGCGATGGCCTCGGCGTCGACCTTGGTGGCCGAGCGGATCAGGATCGCGTCCACGTCGGCGATGGCCGGGAGCAGCTCGTCCCGGTCTGCTCCGTTCGTGTGCCGGATCTCGAAGTCCGGGCCCAGCGCGTCGACGGTGGCGGGCGACAGCTCTTCAGCGATGAGTACGACAGGTTTCGAGCTCACGTGAGTCCTCACATGTCCAATGCGGACGGCCGTCCCGACGGCCGCTGGCGGTGGAGGGGCTTGCCGCGTGGAGACGCACGACGCTGTGGGCCTGACGCGTATGTAGTACGGCAGTGTAGTGGCGTGGTGGTGGTCGTCCTGCGCCTCTGCGGAAGGATCACCCGTCCGAGATTCGACGGGGCGGACAACAGGGCCGGGGCGTGTCGCCCCGGCCCTGTCACCTGGGGCTCACGCCTCTTCGTTCACCCACGACATCAGCTTGCGCAGCTGCTTGCCGGTGGTCTCCAGCAGGTGCTCGGAGTCCTGCTTCTTGTACTCGTTGTACTTCTTCAGACCGCCGTGGTACTCGTCCATCCAGTTACGGGCGAAGGTGCCGTCCTGGATCTCGGCGAGGACCTGCTTCATCTCGGCCTTGGTGGCGTCGGTGATGATCCGCGGGCCGGTGACGTAGTCGCCCCACTCGGCGGTCTCGGAGACCGACCAGCGCATCTTCTCCAGGCCACCCTCGTACATGAGGTCCACGATCAGCTTCAGCTCGTGCAGGCACTCGAAGTAGGCGATCTCCGGCTGGTAACCGGCCTCGACCAGGGTCTCGAAACCGGCCTTGACCAGCGCGGAGGTACCACCGCAGAGGACGGCCTGCTCACCGAACAGGTCGGTCTCGGTCTCCTCGGTGAAGGTCGTCTTGATGACGCCCGCGCGGGTGCCGCCGATGCCCTTCGCGTACGACAGAGCCAGCGCGAAGCCGTTGCCGGTGGCGTCCTGCTCGACGGCCACGATGCAGGGAACGCCGCGGCCCTCCTCGTACTGACGGCGCACCAGGTGGCCCGGGCCCTTCGGGGCGACCATGCAGACGTCGACGCCGGCCGGGGGCTTGATGAACCCGTAGCGGATGTTCAGGCCGTGGCCGAAGAACAGCGCGTCGCCGTCGTTCAGGTTCGGGGCGATGGACTCCTCGTAGACCTGGGCCTGGATCGGGTCCGGCACCAGGATCATGATGACGTCGGCCTCGGCGGCGGCCTCGGCCGGGGTCACCACGCGCAGGCCCTGCTCCTCGGCCTTCGCCTTGGACTTGGAGCCCTCGTGCAGACCGACACGGACGTCGACACCGGAGTCGCGCAGCGACAGCGCGTGGGCGTGGCCCTGGCTGCCGTAGCCGATGACCGCGACCTTGCGGCCCTGGATGATGGACAGGTCGGCGTCGGCGTCGTAGAACAGCTCGGCCACTTTGGGTTCTCTCCTTGGTGTGCGGATGGTGCGTACCACCGTATGACGGCGGTCGGAAGGGAAGTTTCGGGGTCTCGGCATACGGGCGGCCGGCAACCGTCGACCGTCCGTTTCCAGCCTTACGCAGATCGGTCGAGCGCGCGCAGCGACCGGTCGGTGATCGAACGGGCACCGCGGCCGATCGCGATCGTGCCGGACTGCACCAGCTCCTTGATGCCGAACGGCTCCAGCATCTTGAGCATGGCGGTCAGCTTCTCGCTGCTGCCGGTGGCCTCGACGGTGACGGCCTCCGGGGAGACGTCGACGGTCTTGGCGCGGAACAGCTGGACGATCTCGACGATCTGGGAGCGCGTCTCGTTGTCGGCGCGCACCTTCACCAGAACGAGTTCCCGCTGAACGGCCGAACCCGGCTCCAGTTCGACGATCTTGAGCACCTCGACGAGCTTGTTGAGCTGCTTGGTGACCTGCTCCAGCGGCAGGGCTTCGACACTCACCACGATCGTGATGCGGGAGATGTCGGGGTGCTCGGTGACGCCGACGGCCAGCGAGTCGATGTTGAAGCCCCGCCGGGAGAACAGCGCGGCGATCCGGGCCAGGATGCCCGGCTTGTTCTCCACCAGAACGGAGAGCGTGTGCTTGGACATGGTCTTTTACGTCTCTCTCGCTCAGTCGTCTTCGTTGTCGCCGAAGTCGGGGCGGACGTCCCGGGCGGCCATGATCTCGTCGTTGGAGGTGCCGGCGGCGACCATCGGCCACACCATCGCGTCCTCGTGGACGATGAAGTCGACGATGACCGGGCGGTCGTTGATGGAGTTGGCCTCTTCGATGACCTTGTCGAGGTCGTCCGGGGACTCGCAGCGGATCGCGTAGCAGCCCATGGCCTCCGACAGCTTCACGAAGTCGGGGACGCGGGTGCCGCGGGCGTCCGGGTTGACGTCGTCAGGACCGGAGTGCAGCACGGTGTTGGAGTACCGCTGGTTGTAGAAGAGGGTCTGCCACTGGCGGACCATCCCGAGGGCACCGTTGTTGATGATGGCGACCTTGATCGGGATGTTGTTCAGGGCGCAGGTGGTCAGTTCCTGGTTGGTCATCTGGAAGCAGCCGTCGCCGTCGATCGCCCAGACGGTCCGGCCGGGCTGCCCGGCCTTGGCGCCCATGGCGGCCGGGACCGCGTAGCCCATGGTTCCGGCGCCGCCGGAGTTCAGCCAGGTGGCGGGCTTCTCGTACTGCACGTAGTGCGCGGCCCACATCTGGTGCTGACCGACGCCCGCCGCGAAGATCGTGCCTTCGGGAGCGAGCTGCCCGACGCGCTCGATGACCTGCTGCGGGGAGAGCGACCCGTTGTCGGGCAGGTCGTAACCCAGCGGGTAGGTCTCGCGCCAGCGGTTGAGGTCCTTCCACCAGGCGGTGTAGTCGCCCTGGTGGCCCTCGCTGTGCTCCTTCTGCACCGCCTGGATCAGGTCGGCGATGACCTCGCGGGCGTCCCCGACGATCGGCACGTCGGCGGCGCGGTTCTTGCCGATCTCCGCGGGGTCGATGTCGGCGTGGACGATCTTGGCGTGCGGGGCGAAGCTGTCCAGCTTGCCGGTGACGCGGTCGTCGAATCGGGTGCCGAGGGCGACGATCAGGTCGGCCTTCTGCAGCGCGGTGACGGCGGTGACCGCACCGTGCATGCCCGGCATTCCCACGTGCAGCGGGTGGCTGTCGGGGAATGCGCCGAGCGCCATCAGGGTGGTGGTGACGGGCGCTCCGGTGAGTTCGGCGAGGACCTTCAGCTCGGCGGTGGCGCCGGCCTTGATGACACCGCCGCCGACGTAGAGGACGGGCCGCTTCGCGGAGGTGATCAGCTTGGCACCCTCGCGGATCTGCTTGGCGTGCGGCTTGGTCACCGGGCGGTAGCCCGGCAGGTCCATGACCGGCGGCCAGGAGAAGGTGGTCTTCGCCTGGAGGGCGTCCTTCGCGATGTCGACCAGCACCGGGCCGGGACGTCCGGTGGAGGCGATGTGGAACGCCTGGGCGATGATCCGGGGGATGTCCTCGGCCTTGGTGACCAGGAAGTTGTGCTTGGTGATCGGCATGGTGATACCGACGATGTCCGCCTCCTGGAAGGCGTCCGTGCCGATCGAGGAGGACGCGACCTGGCCGGTGATCGCCACGAGCGGCACCGAGTCCATGTGCGCGTCCGCGATCGGCGTCACCAGGTTGGTGGCACCCGGCCCCGAGGTGGCCATGCAGACGCCGACCTTCCCGGTGGCCTGCGCGTAGCCGGTGGCCGCGTGACCGGCGCCCTGCTCGTGCCGGCACAGGACGTGGCGCACCCGGGTGGAGTCCATCAGCGGGTCGTAGGCCGGCAGGATCGCGCCGCCGGGAATGCCGAATACCGTGTCAGCGCCGACCTCCTCGAGGGAGCGGATGAGGGACTTCGCACCCGTGACGTGCTCGACGGGCGCGGACTGCTGTCCTCCGGAACGGGGCCGCGGCTGCGGATGGTGGGCCCCCGGGGCCTGCTCGGTCATCGGCATTCTCTTCTCGATGCTGAGGGTTTTTGCGAGGTTCGTACGGATTTCTGCCGCCGTACGTCTGGTGCTGGTGCAACAAAAAACCCCTCGTGCCAAAAGGCAAGCGAGGGGAGCGCGCCGGTGTGGTCGCTGGGGTTTCCGGATCGTTCTCCGGTGGGTCCCAGCTCAGCCGACGCGCTGTCCAAGTACGAGAATTCGGGTGCGCATGGAACTGACCCTCCCTCTGACGCGCACCACGTGTCAAGTGGGTGGGACGGGAGTCTCATTATGTGAGCGAAGGGCACTGCCGCCTCCGAACACGGCGGTCACCCCACCGGCGACCGCGGGCACACCACCGGTGTACACCCCCGCGCCCCGCTCCATGGCTCGTTCGCCTCCGGCGGCGCCCGCGAACGCCGGCTCGGCCGGTGCGTGCGGCACCGGATAGTGGCCGGAACCGAGGGCCCGGCGCAGCCGGTACTCGTCCACCGGACCGGAGAAGGCCATGCCCATCCCGTGCGTGCACCCCATCGCGCGCAGCGCCGTGACCTGCTCGGGCAGGTCCACGCCCTCGGCCACCGACTGGAGCCCGAGATCGCCGGCGATCCGCAGCAGCCCGCTGGTGATCTTGTGCAGCCGGGGCGACTCGACGACTCCCTCGACCAGGCTGCGGTCGAGCTTGAGCATGTCGACGGGGAGCTTGCGCAGGGCGGTGATCGCCGCGTAGCCGCTGCCGAAGCCGTCCAGCGCGATCCGGACACCGTGCCGGCTGAGCGCGGTCAGGCGCCGCTCCAGCTCGTCCAGCGGAACCCTGGGGTCGGTGTCGGAGAGCTCCAGGACCAGCGCCCCCGAGGGCAGCGCGTGCCGGGTCAGCAGGGCCTCCACGGAGCCGAGCGGCGAGGACCGGTCGAGCAGCCGCCGGGCACACGTCCGGACGGCGACCGGCACCACGAGCCCGTTGGCGGCCCGCTCGGCGGCCTGTTCGACCGCCTCCTGGAGGATCCAGCGGTCCAGCTCGGCGGTCTTGTCGCTGTCCTCGGCCACCCGCAGGAACTCGGCGGGCGTGAACAGCACCCCCTGGGAGGAGCGCCAGCGCGCCTGTGCGGAGACCGAGTCGATCCGGCCGCTCTCCAGGCACACCACGGGCTGGTGCAGCAGCGCGAACTCGCCGTCGTGCAGCGCGGCCCGCAGCCGGGTGGCCAGTTCCGCCTTGCGTACGACGTCCTGCTGCATCTGCGGCCTGTACAGCTCGACGCGGCCCTTTCCGGCCGACTTGGCGCGGTACATCGCCAGGTCGGCGTTGCGCAGCAATTCCCCGGCGCCCAGACCCGGTTCGGCGAAGGCGACACCGATGGACGCGTTGACACGGACATCGTTGCCGTCAATGGCGTACGGCTGCGAGAGGGTCGTCCTGAGGCGGTCGGCGAGCTCCAGGATGTGCCGCTCCCGGGCACTGCGGTCACGGGTGCCGTCTCCGACGATCAGCGCCGCGAACTCGTCGCCGCCCAGCCGGGAGGCGGTGTCGCCGTGGCGGACCGCGTCCTGGAGCCGGCGCGCGGCCTGGACGAGCAGTTCGTCGCCGGCCTGGTGCCCGATGGTGTCGTTGACGGCCTTGAATCCGTCCAGGTCGATGAAGAGCACGGCCGTGTTCCGCAGGGCGGGGCCCCGGTCGGAGGAACGGCGGCCGGACAGGGCCTGCTGCACCCGCCGGGTGAACAGGGCGCGGTTGGGCAGGTCGGTGAGCGGGTCGTGCTCGGCGTTGTGCTGGAGCTGCGCCTGCAGCCGCACTCTCTCGGTCACGTCCCGGCTGTTGAAGATGAGGCCGCCGTGGTGCCGGTTGACGGTGGACTCGACGTTGAGCCAGCCGCCGTCACCGGACCGGAAACGGCACTCGATACGGGTGGTGGACTCCTCCAGGGGGCCGGTGGCGAGGAAGCGGCGCACCTCGTGCACCACGCAGCCCAGGTCCTCCGGGTGGATGAGGTTGCCCAGTTCGGAGCCGACCAGCTCCTCGGCGGGCCGTCCGTAGACCCCGGCGGCGGCCGGGGAGACGTACCGGAGGATGCCGTTGGGCGCGGCGATCATGATGACGTCGCTGGAGCCCTGCACCAGGGAGCGGAAGTGGTTCTCCTGATGCGCCAGTTCCTGGGTGAGGGTGATGTTGTCGAGCAGCATGATGCCCTGGCGGACCACGAGCGCGAGGACCACACAGCCGGCGGTGATCAGGACGACGTGGTCCGGACTGCGGCCGTTCAGCACGTTGTAGAGGATGCCCAGCGTGCACACGGCGGCGGCCAGGTACGGGGTGAGGGCGGCCAGCGAACCGGCCAGGGGGCGGCCCGCCGGGTACCGGACGTGTTCGCCGCCCGGGGCGGGCGCCTGCCTGGGCACCGTGGCCCGTCCGCCGGGCACGTGCTCGTGGACCACGCGGGTGTGCCCCTCGGGCTCCGCCGTCGGCCGTGGCGCGGCCCAGGGGGCGTACGCCAGCAGCAGCGAGCCGGCGAACCAGCCCGCGTCCAGCAGCTGGCCGGAGCGGTAACTGCTGTGCAGCAGCGGCGAGGTGAACAGGGCGTCGCACATCACGGTCAGGGCGAGAGCGCCGATCGCGGTGTTCACCGCGGTGCGGTTGCCCGGCGAGCGCCGGAAGTGGAGCGCGAGCACCATGCTGACCAGGGCGATGTCCAGCAGCGGGTAGGCCAGCGAGAGCGCGGTGTGCGCGACGCTGGGCCCGTCGAGCCGGGCGGCCTGGGCGAGCGCGAGGCTCCACGACAGAGTGAGCAGCGAGCCGCCGATCAGCCAGGCGTCCAGCCCCAGGCAGATCCACCCGGCCTTGGTCATCGGCCGCTTGGCCAGTACCAGCAGACCGACGATGGCGGGCGGCGCGAAGCACAGGAAGAACAGGTCGGCATAGCTGGGGCTGGGCACGGGCCGCTGGAGCACGACCTCGTACCACCCCCAGACCGCGTTGCCCAGGGCCGCCATCGCCGAGGAGAGGGCGAACAGCAGCCACGCGGGTCGAAAGCGGACCCGCGGGGAGCGCGCGTAGCAGAAGCACGACACGGCGGCGGTGCCGGCCGCCGCGGTCAGACCGAAGTCGCCCATGAACAGGGCGATTTGGTTCGAGCCCCAGTCGAACGCGGAACCGACGGCGTATCCCGCGCAGATCAGGGCCAGGACGAGTTGGCGGACCACGCCGGTCCCGCCGCCGGTGGCCGGCGGCCGGGAGTTCGGCCTTCCCGCCGGAGGCTGCGCCCGCAGCGCTCCGGGGAGGGCGGTCGGCACAGGCGTCGGCGCTGTCACCGGATGCTCCCGGTCCGCGCCACGCCCGGGTCCCTCCGGTCCCGGTGCGCTGGGTGAGCGTGCCTCTTGCGTCCGCTGTGGCTGCGGTGGTGGTGATGGCTGGTGTGGTGGCCGCGTCTGCGCGCAGCTGTGCGCCAGGGTCGCCGCCGGCGGCTCCGCCGCGTCGGATCGTTCGTCCATAGGCCGTGCATCGCCCGTCGCCCCCCTCACAAATCTGAAATGTCCATCCCCGGCGCCGAACGGTGCGCGGCGCAGCCCCTGTCGGGACGATACACCAGTCTCGTCACTCAGGGACATAGCTTCTCTACGCTCCGTGACGACCAGCGGCTATGCGCGTACCCACCGCGCCCGGAAGGTCGCGGACCGTACCCGAAGCGGATTACACGCGTGTTGCCGCGATGGTCAGTTGTCGGCGGATCCCGTCGTAAGGATCACGTTTCGCAACGGCTCCCGGTTCACGAAACGGTTCAACTGCTCGGTGACGACCCGCTTGGCACGGGGCAGGAAGGCCGAGGTGGGGCCGCCGACGTGGGGGCTGATCAGCAGGCCGGGCGCCTGCCACAAGGGATGTCCGGCCGGCAGCGGCTCGGGATCGGTGACGTCCAGGGCGGCGGTGAGACGGCCGCTCTCCAGTTCGGCGAGGAGCGCCTTGGTGTCCACCACGGGACCGCGCGCGATGTTCACGAGCAGTGCGCCGTCCTTCATCCGCGCGAGGAACTCCGCGTTGACCAGGCCACGCGTGGTGTCCGTGAGAGGCGTGGCGAGGATGACGACGTCGGCTTCCGGAAGCAGTTGCGGCAGTTCGGTGAGCGGATGCACGGGACCGCGCGCCGAGGCGCGCCCGGAGCGCGCGACGCGCGCCACCCGCGCAACCTCGAACGGCACGAGCCGGTCCTCGATGGCCGAGCCGATGGCGCCGTAACCGACGATGAGGACGTTCCTGTCGGCGAGGGCGGGGTGGAAACCGCTCTCCCAGTGCTCCCGCTGCTGGGCGCGCACGAACCCCGGGACACCGCGCAGGGACGCCAGGGTCAGGGTGAGCGCGAGCTCGGCGGTGCTCGCCTCGTGCACCCCGCGCGCGTTGCACAAGGGCACTCCGGGGACGATGCGGTCGAGGGCCGCGATCATGTCGTCGACACCGGCGGTGAGGGTCTGGATGAGGCGCAGGTTCCGCATCCCCGGCAGCGGCCGCGCCCGCACCTCCTGCGGCTTCATGTAGGGGACGACATACACGGCGCAGTCGGCGGGATCACCGGGAAAGTCCTGGTCCCCGTCCCAGAAGAGGTAATTGAGCCCGTCTGGGAGCCCCTGGAACTCCTTCAGCGGGATGGGGAGCCATGCGTCTTGGGTCATGTCAGGAGGCTATGTCAGGGACGTGGGGGCGCAGAGGTTAGGTTGGGTGGTCTAGAAGGAGGTTCACGGGCTGGTGGAGCGCAGGACGATCGGCGCGGGGGCGCTCGCGGTGGGGGCCGTCGGACTCGGGTGCATGCCGATGAGCTGGGCCTACAGCGGGTCGCGGCAGCGCGGTGACGAATCGGTGCGGGCGGTGCACCGGGCACTGGACCTGGGCGTGACGCTGCTGGACACCGCGGACATGTACGGCCCGTTCACCAATGAACTGCTGCTGGGGCGGGTGCTCAGGGAGCGGCGGGCCGAGGCCTTCGTGTCGACCAAGGTGGGCCTGCTCGTCGGCGACCAGCACATCGTGGCGAACGGCCGGCCCGGCTATGTGAAGCGCGCCTGCGACGCGTCCCTGCGGCGGCTGCAGACCGACGTCATCGACCTCTACCAACTGCACCGCGCCGATCCCGAGATACCCGTCGAGGAGACCTGGGGCGCGATGGCGGAGCTGGTGCAGGCGGGGAAGGTGCGCGCGCTGGGACTGTGCGCCCTGGGGGCGCGCGGGGGGCGCAGGTCCGGCGCGCGGCTGCATGACGCGACCCTGCGCCAGTTGCAGCGGGTACAGCAGGTGTTTCCGGTGAGCGCGGTGCAGGCGGAACTGTCGGTGTGGTCGCCGGAGGCGCTGGAGGCGCTGCTGCCGTGGTGCGAGGCACGGGGCGTGGGTTTCCTGGCGGCGATGCCGCTGGGCAACGGCTTCCTCACCGGCACGCTCACGCCGGGCGAGGGTTTCGAACCGGACGACGTGCGCGCGCGGCATCCTCGCTTCACGGCGGAGATGATGGCGGCCAACCAGCCGATCGTGGCGGGGCTGCGGAGGGTCGCCCGGCGGCACGGGGAGGAGGTCACCGCCGCTCAGGTGGCGCTGGCGTGGGTGCGGGACCGGGGGCGGCATGTGGTCCCGGTTCCCGGTACCAAGCAGTGCCGGTGGGCGACGGAGAACGCCCGGTCCGTGGACGTCCGGCTGACTGCGGAGGATCTGGCCGAGCTCTCCGGGCTGCCTGCTGCGCAGGGATCTTGGGATTAGCGATCGCCGTCCGTGATCCGCCGGTGGTTCGGTGCTGCGCCGTCGTGGCTGATCGCGCCCACGCGGCGGAGCCGCATATCGGCACAGTCCCGCGCCCCTGACGGGGCGCTGCACTACCGTCGGTCGCGAGGGCCGTCGGGCGTGGTGAAGGGACCGTGATCGTGCAACGTCAAGGCTTGACCGCCGTGTTGGCCGCGGCCGGGCTCCTGCTGGTGGCCGGGTGTTCCTCCGGCGGTGAGGGCGAGGGCGGGCCCACGCCGCCTTGGGCGATGAGTACGTCGGCGAGTGCTTCCTCGTCGGCCGGCGCGAGGGAGTCGGCCGCGCCCGCGAAGGGGTCGGTGAAGGTGCTGCGCACGGTCGCCGGAGGGCTCAAGTCGCCGTGGGGTCTCGCGCCGCTGCCGGACGGGTCCGGGCTGCTCGTCTCCGACCGTGACGACGGGACGATCAGCAAGATCGACGAGAAGACCGGGAAGAAGACCGAGCTGGGCACCGTCTCCGGGGTGTCCGCGGCCGGGGAGGGGGGTCTGCTGGGCATCGCCCTGTCCCCCGACTTCGCCTCGGACCACATGATCTACGCGTACTTCACCTCGGCCTCCGACAACCGCATCGTGCGCCTGCTCTGGGACCGGAGCAAGCCGGCCGGGGAGCAGCTGGGCGCCCCCGACACGATCTTCAAGGGCATCCCCAAGGGGTTCATCCACAACGGCGGGCGGATCGCCTTCGGCCCGGACGGCATGCTCTACGCGGGCACCGGGGAGAGCGGGCAGCGGGGTCTCGCCCAGGACAAGGACTCCCTGGGCGGCAAGATCCTGCGGCTCACCCCGGAGGGCGACCCGGCCCCCGGCAACCCGTTCCCCGGCTCCCCGGTGTACACCTACGGTCACCGCAATGTGCAGGGCCTGGCCTGGGACGACCACCAGCGGCTGTTCGCCTCGGAGTTCGGCCAGGACACCTGGGACGAGCTGAACGCCGTCAAGCCCGGCGGCGACTACGGCTGGCCGGACGCGGAGGGCCGGTCCTCGGACGCCAAGTACGTGAACCCGATCGCCCAGTGGCACACCGACGACGCCTCCCCCAGCGGCATCGCCTATGTCGACGGGGTGATCTGGATGGCCGGGCTCAAGGGCCGGCGGCTGTGGCGCATCCCGCTGAAGGGCACCGTCGCGGGCGCCGAACCCGAGGCCTTCCTCAAGGGCGAGTACGGCCGGCTGCGCACGGTCGTGGCGGCGGGCGGCGACAAGGTGTGGCTGGTGACCAGCAACACCGACGGACGTGGCCGGCCGAAGCCGGGCGACGACCGGATCCTGGAGCTTCAGGTGCGCTGACCGGCGGTGGCCGTGCGGTCGGTGTGGCCGGTGCGGTCGGTGTGGCCGGTGCGGTCGGTGTGATCCGGCGGGAACAGTTCCAGGCGGTGGGCCACCGCGGCGGCCTCCCCCCTCCCGGAGACGCCGAGCTTGCCCAGGATGTTGGAGACGTGGACGCTGGCGGTCTTCGGGGAGATGAAGAGCTCCTCGGCTATCTGACGGTTGGTACGGCCCGCCGAGACCAGCCGCAGGACGTCCCGCTCCCGGTTGGTGAGGCCGAGGCTCTCGGCAGGGTCCAGGGCCCGGCGCGGGGTGCCGGCGGTGAGGCTGAGGCGGGCCCGCTGGGCGAGCAGGGCGACGGCCTCGGCGAGCGGGCGGGCGCCCAGGTGGGCGGCGACCGCCCCGGCCAGCCGGAGCAGTTCCGTCGCGCGGTCGCGTCCGTCGTCGCCGGACGCCTCTTCGAGCAGGACCTGGGCGAGGCGACGGCGGACCCGGGCGAGGTCGTAGGGGCGGTCCAGGCGCTCGAAGTCGGTGACCACGTCGGACCAGAGCGCGGCGGTGTCGGTGCCCCGGGCGCGGTGCAGTTCGGCCCGGGTCCAGCGCTCGTACGCCAGCCACAGGGGCGCACCGGTGGTGAGCTTGCGGACGGCCTCGGTGAGCCGGCCGAGGAACTCGGCACGGCCGTCGGCCACCGCGGGCAGGGCGCGGGCGTCGGCCTCGGCAGCGGCGGCGGCCAGCAGCAGGGGCCAGCCGTAGCGCTGGGTGCCCGGCGGGAAGCCGCGGTCCAGGGCGCGGTCCAGCTCGGCGCGGGCGTCGAGGAGCCGGCCCTCCTCGGCCGCGACGCCGACGGCGATCCGGGCGACGGGCAGCAGCGCCTGGGGCATCGGGTCGTGGGTGCCGTAGTGCTCGTGCGCGATGGCGAGCTGACGGGCGGCCTCGGCGGCGTCGCCACGGGCGAGGGCGATCTTGGCGAGGCGCAGGGCGCCGGCGCCCCGGGGCTTGGCGCTGGCCGCGGAGCCGAGGGCGCCCGCCGCGGCTTCGGCGGCCTCGTCCCACTGGCCGAGCGCGTACAGCGAGTCGGAGAGGTTGCCCCAGATCCACACCTCGGAGTCCAGCAGGCCGTACCTGCGGGCGAAGACGAGGCCCTCCCGCAGGATGGGCACCGCCTCCCCGCTGCGGCCGACCGAGTCCAGCTCGGAGGGCAGGTTCACATAGGCGCGGCCCGCGACGTTGGCCGCGCCCTCCCGCAGGGCGGTCTCCTTGACCCGGCGCAGTTCCGCCATCCCGTTCTCGACGTCACCCGCGTCGACCATGAGGCAGCCCAGGGTGATGCGGGCGTTGAGCTCGATCCCACGGGCGCCCACCATCCGCGCGTACTCCACGGCCCGTTCAGCGGCGGCGAAGGCCTCGGGGCCGGGTTCGTGGAGCATGCACCAGTTGGCGACGTTGGCCAGCACGTCGGCGTGCACCTCCGAGGGCGGCAGGCCGCGCACCAGGTCCTGGGCGGTGCCGAGTTCCTGCCAGCCGTCGCCCCGGGCCAGGTCCTGGACCAGCCGGGAGCGCTGCACCCAGAACCAGGCCGCGCGCAGCGGGTCCCCCTCGTCCTCGACCATCCGCAGCGCCCTCTTGGTGATCTTCAGGGCGCGTTCGCGTTCCCCGCAGAAGCGGCCCGCGACCGCCGCCTCCGCCATCAGGTCGAGGTAGCGCAGCGGTGTGGTGGCCGGATCGCAGCCGCAGGGAGGGTAGACGTCGGTGTAGTCGACGGGGCGCAGGGCGGCGCGGATCTCCTCGGGAGTGGTGTCCCACAGCTCCATCGCCCGCTCCAGGAGCCGCAGTTGCTCGCTGTAGGCGTGCCGGCGGCGGGCCACGACGGAGGCGTGGAGGACGGCGGGCAGCGCCTTGGCCGGGTCGTGGGCCTGGTACCAGTAGCTGGCCAGGCGGGTCACGCGCGCGTCGGCCGGCACCAGCCCGGGGTCCGACTCCAGGGCCTCGGCGTAGCGCCGGTTGATCCGGGAGCGTTCGCCCGGGAGCAGGTCGTCGGCGACGGCCTCGCGGACCAGGGAGTGCCGGAAGCGGTAGCCGTCGCCGCCGGGCGTGGCGGTGAGGATGTTGGCGCCGACGGCCGCGCGCAGCGCCTCGATGAGGTCGTCCTCGGCGAGCTGGGCGACGGCGGCGAGGAGCCGGTACTCGACGGTGGAGCCGCCCTCGGCGACGATCCGGGCGACCCGCTGGGCGCTCTCGGACAGCGCCTCGACCCGCACGAGCAGCAGGTCGCGCAGGGAGTCGGTGAGCCCGGTGCAGCAGCCCTCGGCCCAGGCGACGGCGAGTTCCTCGACGAAGAAGGCGTTGCCGTCGGAACGCTCGAAGATCTCGTCGACCTGGGCGGGGTCGGGTTCGGCGGCGAGGATGCCGGCCATCTGGCGGCCGACCTCCTCCCGGTTGAACCGGGCCAGTTCGATACGGCGGACGGTGCGCAGCCGGTCGAGTTCGGCGAGGAGCGGGCGCATCGGGTGGCGGCGGTGGATGTCGTCGGAGCGGTAGGTGGCGAGGACGACGAGCCGGCCGGTGCGCAGGGTGCGCAGCAGATAGGAGAGGAGATGGCGGGTGGAGGCGTCGGCCCAGTGCAGGTCCTCCAGGGCGACGACCACCGTGCGCTCGGCGGCGAGCCGTTCCAGCAGCCGTGCGGTGAGCTCGAAGAGGCGGGCCATGCCCTGCTCGTCGTGGCGGCCGGCGGAGGCCTCGCCGAACTCCGGCAGCAGCCGGGCCAGTTCGTCCTCCTGCCCGGCGGCGGCCGCGGCCAGTTCGTCGGGCAGCGCGGCCCGCAGCGCGCGCAGCGCGGTGGAGAAGGGGGCGAACGGGAGTCCGTCGGCGCCGATCTCCACGCAGCCGCCGAGCGCGACGACCGCGCCCCGGCGGCAGGCGGCCGCGGCGAACTCCTCGACCAGCCGGGTCTTGCCGACCCCGGCCTCGCCGCCGAGCAGCAGCGCCTGCGGCTCGGCGGCCTCGGCACGGGCCAGCGCCTCGTTCAGCGTCCCCAGCTCGTCGCTGCGGCCTACGAACACGGGACTCACGGACCTGGTTTCCACAGGCCAGAGCATCGCATGCGTCTCGGAGTTGACGGCAGCGGTTTTCCACAACCCCGGTCCGCTTGTCATACGACCCGGCGGCGTGGCCTGCGGCGTGCGATCCGACGGCAGTCCCGCAGACCGGTGGCCGACCCCCGTACGGCCACCGGTCTCCGTGTCCTCGGCCGCGGTGTCCTCGGCCATGGTGTCCTCGGCCGCCGGGCGGGGGTCGGTGCCGCCCGGCCCCCTGTTCACACCGTGCCCGGGAGCCCGCGTCGGCCGCGGCGGACGGTATGGATCTCCTCCGGCACGGCGGCCTGGCGGGCTGCCTGCTCGCGGCGGGCGGCCCGGCGGGAGCGGACGGCCTCGCGGGCCAGGCGGGCGTCGGCGGCCTGGCGGTGCAGTTCGGCGGCGCGGACCTGGTGGAGCTCGAACTCGAACATGGTGTTCCCCTGGTGAGAGACGGTGGTTGGGCTTCGCTTCTCGCGATGCCTCCACCTTCGTCTCCCAGGGGGGTGCGCCACATCGGGAGAGTTCCGCATCTTCGGACGGCCGCCGGGCCCCGGACACGCATAAGGGGCCTCAGGCCGTCCGTAAGGTGCTTACGAACGTCCTAAGGCCCCTTCCGACCTGGGCTGTCTCAGCTGGTCGAGGGCAGCCCGAGGAGCGCGTCGGAGTACTTGAGGACGGCCAGCAGCAGGCCGATGACGCCGAGCGCGACACCCGCCCAGGCGACCGACTTGATCCACGGCGCCTGCGGCCTGCCGGGGGCACCGAAGGCGGGCCGGGCGAGCACCACGACGCCGGTGATCAGGGCCACCAGCGCGAACGCGCCGGCCCACAGCGCGGTGGTCTGCCAGGCATCGCCGTAGACCTCCTTGACCTGCTTGGCGACGCTCGCGCTCGACGAGGTCTGGAGCTGGCCGATGAGGGTCTCGCGGGCGGCGGCCACCGTACCGATCCAGCCACCGGTGAGGGAGACCAGGCCGAGCACGACGGAGACGACGGCGGCGGCGCCCTGGCCGACCCCGGACGGGCCCTCGGCCTCGTCCTCGGCCAGGCCTGCGGCAAGGTCGGCGTCGCCCTCCAGGTCCTCCGCGTCGAGGTCGGCGTCCGTGCCGTCGGCTGCCTCGGTCCCGGCGGCCGCCGCCTCCGGCTCGGCCCCGGTCGCGGACTCCGTCGCGTCGTCGGCGCTCTTGGTGACGCTCACCTTCTGCTCGTCGGTCGTGGCCTCGGCGCCCGTCTCGGCGCCGGTCTCGTCAGCTGTCTTGGTTCCCATGTCCGGCACCGTACGGATCCTGTCTGAGAGGCGTCTTAATGATCGTTCTGTACGGCACGCGCGCGTGCTTCACGCCATTCCGGGGCGAGGATCGACCACACCTCCAGGTCGTGCCGTAGGCCACCATAGGGGTGCGCCTGGCGGCGTACGCCATCGCGGGTCATCCCCAGCCGCCGGGCCACGTTCAGGCTGGGCTCGTTGCCCGAGGCGGCGACCCACTCGATCCGGTGGATGCCGCGCTGCTCGACCGCGAAGTCGATCAGCACCCGCATCGCGCGCGTGACGAGTCCGCGTCCGGTGCCGGCCGGCTCCAGCCAGCAGCCGACCTCGCAGTTCCCGGTCTCCGCGTCGAAGTTCAGGAAGAGCACCCCGCCGACGAGCGTGCCGTCGAGCCACAGGCCGTGCAGGGAGCCGGTGTCGGCGGCGCGCAGGTCGGCGTACCGCTGGAGCATCGCGCGCGCGGAGGGCACGTCCGTCTCCTTGGAGCCGAAGGAGATGAACTGTCCGATGAACTCCCGCCCGCGTTCCAGGTGGGCCAGGAACTCCTCGGCATGCCAGGGTTCCAGCGGACGCAGTTCGGCGCCGTCGTCACCCAGGGATATCGCGTACATCGTGCTTCTCCAGTTCCACCACGTCTTCGGCCGGCACGTCGAGCCTCTCATGCGCGGCGCGGCACTCTTGCGGCTCGATGCCGGTCCGGGGCGGGAACGTCAGTCGAACTGGTCCCCGAGAGCCATGACCATGACCCCCAGGATCATCAGCCACAGGGCTCTGCGGGTACGGCCCCGGGCCCCGAGCACCCCCGCGGCCACACACACGGCGGAGCCCACCGCATAGGCGGTCGGCACCAGCGCGGGCACGCCGCCGCCCAGTCTCATCAGGGAGGCGGTCAGACCCATCAGGGTCAGCAGGGCCCCGGTGGCGGTGGCGGTCCAGCGGGCCCGACGGACCTCCTCGTAGGGATCCTCGTCGTCGTCCGCGGCCTCCACCTCGGTCGTCTCCGGTTCGGTGTCGGATTCCGGGTGTCCGGTCATGGCGGGCGAGCGTAGTGCCCGCGCCTGAGAAAACCAGCTGCGAACGATGTCGACAACTGCTAGCTTCCGCTGGTCAGCCTTGAGCGGCCCCTCGCCGACGACCGAAGCGGGTGCATTGTTTGACGGTCCGAATGAGCTCCTACGCATCGCCTTCCACTACGAAGATCACAAGGAGCCCGTTCACCCATGTCCGACACCAGGACCGGGGGCGACCGCCTCACTGACCGCCTGACCCACCCCCGTTACCCGCTCAGCAACGCCTACGACCCCCGCTGGGTGGTCGACAACCAGATGGGGCCGAACGCCCTGTGGCTGCTGGAATGGCTGGCCCCCGCCCTCGGTCTGGACGCCCTGCGCCCCTGCGCGCGCGTGCTGGACCTCGGCTGCGGCCGGGCGATGACGTCGGTCTTCCTGGCCCGGGAGTTCCATGCCCAGGTCACCGCCGCCGACCTCTGGATCAAGGCCGACGACAACGCCCGGCGCATCGCGGAGGCCGGGTTCGCCGACCGGGTGCAGCCCGTGCACGCCGAGGCCCACGACCTGCCGTTCGCCGAGGGCGGCTTCGACGCGGTCGTGAGCATCGACGCCTACCAGTACTTCGGCACCGCCGACCTCTATCTCCCGACCGTCGCCCGTCTGTTGCGGCCCGGCGGCCGGATCGGTGTCGTCGTCCCGGCGCTGCGGGAGGAGCCCGCGGGGGTCGAACCGCCCGAGCACCTCAGGCCCTGGTGGGAGCCCGACTACTGGTGCTTCCACTCGGCCGACTGGTGGCGCCGGCACTGGACCCGCAGCGGCGCCGTCGAGGTCGAGGCCGCCGACTGGCAGCCGGACGGCTGGCGGGACTGGCTGCTGTGGTGCGAGGTGGTCGCCGAGGAGAGCCCTGAGGAGTTCCACCGCACGATGGCCCGCCAGGTCGCCGAGATGCTCCGGGCCGACGAGGGCCGCGCCCTGGGCTTCGTCCGCGTGGTCGCGCGCCGCAGGTAGGCGTACGGCCCGCCCCGCAGCTAGCCGTACGGCCCCGGAGGCATCGCCTCCGGGGCCGTACCGCGCACTGCTGCTCAGCCCTCGCTGACGCCCAGCCGCTCCAGGATCAGCTCCTTGACGCGGGCCGCGTCGGCCTGGCCGCGGGTCGCCTTCATGACCGCGCCGACCAGAGCGCCGGCCGCGGCCACCTTGCCGCCGCGGATCTTGTCGGCGACGCCCGGGTTGCCGGCGATGGCCTCGTCGACCGCCGTACCGAGCGCCGAGTCGTCGGAGACGACCTTCAGACCGCGCTTGTCGACGACCTCGTCCGGGGTGCCCTCGCCCGCGAGGACGCCCTCGATGACCTGACGGGCCAGCTTGTCGTTTAGATCACCGGAGTTGACCAGCGCGGTGACCCGGGCGACCTGCTCCGGGGTGATCGCCAGCTCGTCCAGTGCCCTGCCCGACTCGTTGGCGCTGCGCGCCAGTTCGCCCATCCACCACTTGCGGGCGGAGGCCGCGTCGGATCCGGCGTCGATGGTGGCGACGATCAGGTCCAGCGCGCCGGCGTTGATGATCGCCTGCATCTCCACCGCGGAGATGCCCCACTCGGTGAGCAGCCGGTTGCGGCGGGCAAGCGGCATCTCCGGCAGCGCGGCGCGGATCTCCTCGACCCACTCACGGGACGGGGCGACCGGGACCAGGTCCGGCTCCGGGAAGTACCGGTAGTCCTCGGCCTCCTCCTTCACGCGGCCCGAGGTCGTGGACCCGGTGTCCTCGTGGAAGTGCCGGGTCTCCTGGATGATCGTGCCGCCGCCGCTGAGCACGGCCGCGTGCCGCATGATCTCGAAGCGGGCCGCACGCTCCACGGACCGCAGCGAGTTCACGTTCTTCGTCTCGGAGCGGGTGCCGAACTTCTCGGTGCCGTTCGGGCGCAGCGACAGGTTCACGTCGCAGCGCATCTGGCCCATCTCCATGCGGGCTTCCGAGACGCCGAGCGCCTTGATGACCTCGCGCAGCTCACGGACGTACGCCCGCGCGACCTCGGGAGCACGCTCGCCGGCGCCCTCGATCGGCTTGGTGACGATCTCGATGAGCGGGATGCCCGCGCGGTTGTAGTCGAGCAGCGAGTGCGAGGCGCCGTGGATACGGCCGGTCGCGCCGCCCACGTGGGTGGACTTGCCGGTGTCCTCCTCCATGTGGGCGCGTTCGATCTGCACGCGGAAGGTCTCGCCGTCCTCCAGCTGCACGTCGAGGTAGCCGTTGAAGGCGATCGGCTCGTCGTACTGGGAGGTCTGGAAGTTCTTCGGCATGTCCGGATAGAAGTAGTTCTTCCGGGCGAAGCGGCACCACTCGGCGATCTCGCAGTTCAGCGCGAGACCGATCTTGATGGCCGACTCGATGCCGATCGCGTTGACGACCGGGAGCGCGCCGGGCATGCCGAGGCAGGTCGGGCAGGTCTGCGAGTTGGGCTCGGCGCCCAGCTCGGTCGAACAGCCGCAGAACATCTTGGTCTTGGTGCCGAGTTCGACATGGACCTCGAGGCCCATGACGGGGTCGTACGACGCCAGCGCGTCCTCGTACGACACCAGGTCGGTCGTGGTGGTCACGGTGAAACTTCCCTCTCAGCCCAGCAGGACGTCGTCGTCGCCCAGCCGCTTCAGCTCGCGGTAGAGGATGGCGAGGCCGGTGACGATCGCGACGGCGGACACGGTGGCGTCGATCAGCCGCAGCGTGTCGTGCTCGGCGCGGGCCTTCTTGATCTGCTTGGTGACACCGACCGCGCCGAACACGGTGGTGGCCATCGACAGGTACGTACCGGACTTCGACTTCTTGAAGCCCTTGGCCTTGGACAGTGCGTTGCTCACAGCGACGGTGCCTCCTCAAGCAGCGGGTGCCCCCACCTTTCCACGAAGGCGGCCTCGACAGCGGCTCCGACCTTGTAAAGGCGGTCGTCCTTCAGCGCCGGCGCGATGATCTGCAGGCCCACCGGGAGGTTGTCCTCCGGGGCGAGACCGCAGGGCAGCGACATGGCCGCGTTGCCCGCCAGGTTGGTCGGGATGGTGCACAGGTCGGCCAGGTACATCGCCATCGGGTCGTCGGCGCGCTCGCCGATCGCGAAGGCGGTGGTCGGGGTCGTGGGCGACACGATCACGTCGACCTGCTCGAAGGCCTTCTCGAAGTCACGCGTGATGAGCGTGCGGACCTTCTGCGCGGAGCCGTAGTACGCGTCGTAGTACCCGCTGCTCAGCGCGTAGGTGCCGAGCATGATGCGGCGCTTGACCTCCGGGCCGAAGCCCGCCTCACGGGTGAGGGAGGTGACCTCCTCGGCGGAGTGCGTGCCGTCGTCGCCGGTCCGCAGGCCGTAGCGCAGGCCGTCGAAGCGGGCGAGGTTGGAGGAGCACTCGGAGGGCGCGATCAGGTAGTACGCGGAGAGCGCCAGGTCGAAGGACGGGCAGTCCAGTTCGACGATCTCGGCGCCCAGTTCCTTCAGCAGCTCGACGGACTCGTCGAAGCGCTGGATGACACCGGGCTGGTAGCCCTCGCCGCGGAACTGCTTGACGACACCGACGCGCATGCCCTCGACGCTGCCGTTGCGGGCGGCCTCGACGACCGGCGGGACGGGCGCGTCGATGGAGGTGGAGTCCAGCGGGTCGTGCCCGGCGATGACCTCGTGGAGGAGGGCGGCGTCCAGGACCGTACGGGCACACGGGCCGCCCTGGTCCAGCGAGCTGGAGAACGCGACCATGCCGTACCGCGAGACCGCCCCGTACGTCGGCTTCACACCGACCGTGCCGGTCACGGAGGCCGGCTGGCGGATGGATCCGCCGGTGTCGGTGCCGATGGCGAGCGGCGCCTGGTAGGAGGCGAGGGCGGCGGAGGAACCGCCACCGGAGCCGCCGGGGATCTTGGTGAGGTCCCAGGGGTTGCCGGTGGGCCCGTACGCGCTGTTCTCGGTGGAGGACCCCATGGCGAACTCGTCCATGTTGGTCTTGCCGAGAATGACCACGTCGGCGGCCTTCAGCCGCTTGGTGAGGGTGGCGTCGTACGGCGGGATCCAGCCTTCGAGGATCTTCGAGCCGACGGTGGTCGGCACGCCCTCGGTGGTGAAGATGTCCTTGAGCGCGAGCGGGACGCCGGCGAGCGGCCCGAGCTTCTCGCCCCGGGCCTTCTTCTCGTCGACGGCACGCGCCTGGGCGAGCGCCCCCTCGCGGTCGACGTGCAGGAAGGCGTGCACCTTCTCGTCGACGGCCTCGATCCGGGCCAGGTGGGCCTCGGTGACCTCGACGGCCGTGAGCTCGCCGGAGGCGATCTTCGCGGCGGTCTCGGCGGCGGTGAGCCTGATGCAGTATTCGATCTTGTTGGCCGTCATGGCTGTCTAGTCCTCCCCCAGGATCTGCGGCACCTTGAAACGCTGCTGCTCCTGGGCCGGGGCGCCGGAGAGCGCCTGCGCGGGGGTGAGCGAGGGACGGACCTCGTCCGCGCGCATGACGTTCGTCAGCGGCAGCGGGTGTGAGGTCGGCGGTACGTCTTGGTCGGCGACCTCGCTGACGCGGGCGACCGCGCCGATGATGTCGTCCAGCTGTCCCGCGAAGTGGTCGAGTTCTTCGGGCTTCAGCTCCAGACGCGCCAGCCGGGCGAGGTGGGCGACCTCCTCGCGCGTGATGCCAGGCATGCAGCGTTCCTCTGGGGTGAGTGTGTGTGGTTTGGAGCCAATCCTATGGGGCGGGGCCCGGTGACCGTGCAACGGTTTCCCCGGGCCCCGGAATCACGGCGGCTCACCGGCTCAGTGACGCTGCTCCCAGGCCACGCTCTGCAGGTAGTGGTTGTCGTACAGCTCCTGCGCCTCCAGGAGGCTCTCCAGGGTGGCCTCGCCCAGCCGCAGGCGCTGGAGGTGGCGGAAGTACTCGAAGCGCTCCACGCCCGGGGTGATGACGATCAGGATGTCCGCGGTGCTGCCGGGGACGGCGGCGAAGGCGTGCGGCGCCCCGGGCGGAATGACGACCAGGTCGCCACGTTCGGCGGTGACGACGTCCTCGCCGGAGAGCAGGTCGGCGGCGCCGTCGAGCAGATAGAACATCTCGGCGGAGTTGCGGTGCAGATGCGGCACGGCGCCGTCGGCGCCCTCCCCCAGCGTGACCCGGACGGTGGAGAGCGCGCCGCCGGTGGCGCTGCTGTCGGCGAGCAGCCGGACCCGGGTCGGATCACCGCCGACCACCTCGGCGTCGGCCTCCCGCACGATCACGGACCCATCGAACTTCGGTACGAACAACGACATTCCCGAACCCCCTGTTGATAGACGTGTCGTTCAAGCGAGCCGATCAGACGAGGAACAGCAGCACCGCGCTGATCAGTACAACGATCGCGGTGGCGAAGTGGATCCCGTACGCGACCGCCTTCGTCCCGCCGTGGCGCAGCACTATCACCGTGTCGAAGAGCGGCACGAGTGCCACACAGAGCATGAACCAGGCCTCGGCACGGGCGCCGGCGAACGCGAGCAGGGCGAAGCCGACGACGCCGAAGGAGCCGTCCCGGAGGCCCTTGATGGCGAGGTAGGCGGAGGCGTCGCCGTTCGGGTCGGCGGGGACGCCGTAGCCGGCGGCGGACGCCTTGGGCTGGAGCAGGAACCTGGCCCCGATGAAGAGGATGAACAGGTCGAGTACGGCGGCGAGCGTGTAGGCGGTGATGGTCATGACGGCCCCCTCGGTGTTTTTCTAGCAGCGCTAGGACTGAAAGCGAAGCTAGCAGAGCGTCGGCAGATTGGCTAGCGATGCTAGAATCACCGGCATGTCGATTCAGACGCGCCGGGAGCGCGAGCGGGCAGAGCGGGAGCAGCTGATCGTCACGGCCGCACGGGAACTCGCGGAGGCGGAGGGCTGGGACGCGGTGACGACCCGGCGCCTGGCCGCCGAGATCGAGTACAGCCAGCCGGTCCTGTACAGCCACTTCAAGGGCAAGGACGCGATCATGGCGGCGGTGGCGGTCCAGGGCTGCGCGGAAATGGCGACGGAACTGCGGGCGGCACGCACGGCGGCGAAGGGCACGAGGCAGTCACTGGCGGCGGTGGCGGAGACGTACACGTCGTTCGCCCGCCGACGCCCCGCGCTGTACGACGTGATATTCACGCACACGGTGGACCTTCCGTTCGCGACCCCGGAGGCCCCGGAGGCGCTGCAGGCCGCGTTCGCCGAGCTGCTGCTGGCGGTGGAGCCGATCGCCGTGACCGGCGACGACCCCGCCCTCCTGACGGAGACGTTCTGGGCAGCCCTGCACGGCCTGGTCACCCTGATGCGCAGCGGCCGCCTGCCGGAGAGCGCCCACGAGACGAGGCTGGCACTGCTGATCGGCCATTTCAGCGCCCCGTAGGCCTTCGGCGGCCCGTAGACCTTCGGCGCCCCGTATACCTTCCGCGCCCCGTAGACCTTCCGCGCCCCGCAGGTTCGGCGCCCCGCAGATTCCGCGCCCCGCAGGGGCGCGGGGAACTGCGCGAGCAACCACGGACGCCCCGCACCCGCCCACGGCGCCCCACCCCCACGGCAGACGCCGGCCTCTCCACGAGCGATGAACGGGCGGGCGGGCGGCCGGAGATCTACTCGGCCGCCGGCAACGCAGCCCGCGGACGCTGCCACCCCCGCGACCCCCGCGCCAACAGCCACGCCGTCGCCTCCTCCGGCGGCATCGCCGCGGCGACCAGCCACCCCTGCACGGCGTCACACCCGAGGTCCCGCAGCCGCTCCCACGTCTCGTCGTCCTCCACGCCCTCCGCGACGACCAGCAGCCCCAGCGAATGCGCGAGGTCGACCGTGCAGCGCACGATCTCCGCGTCCTCGTTGTCCACGGCCAGCCGGGCCACGAAGGACCGGTCGATCTTCAGCTCGCTCACCGGCAGCCGTCGCAGGTGCACCAACGACGAGTAGCCCGTGCCGAAGTCGTCCAGCGACATCTTCACGCCGTGCCCGGTCAGCCCGGCGAGGGTGTCGGCGGCCCGCTGCGGGTCCTCCAGGAGCACATGCTCGGTTATCTCCAGCTGGAGCGCCCCCGCCGGGACCCCGTGCCGGGCCAGCCGCGCCGCCACCGAGCCCGCGAAGCCGGGGGTGTGGACGTCACGCGGCGACACGTTCACCGCCACCGGTACCCGCAGCCCCTGTGCCCGCCACCGGGCGACCTGGCCGAGCGCGGTCTCCAGGACGTACTCCGTCAGATGGGGCATCAGGCCCGAGGACTCGGCGATCGCTATGAACTCGTCCGGCGGTACCTTGCCGCGCTCCGGGTGCACCCACCGCACCAGCGCCTCAAGACCGGCCACCTGCCCGTCGAAGCGCACCTTCGGCTGGTAGTGCAACTGCACCTCGTGGGCGTCCAGGGCGCGGCGCAGATCGCCCAGCAGCCCCAGCCGGTCCGGGGTGTTGGAGTCCCGCTTGGACTCGTACACCTCGACGCCCGTACGGTCCCGCTTCGCCTGGTACATCGCCACGTCCGCCCGGCGCAGCATCCCCTCCGCGTCCAGCGCGTGGTCGGGGAAGACGGCGACGCCCGCGCTGGCCTCCAGGACCAGGGTGAGTCCGTCGAGGTCGAGCGGGGAGGAGAGGGCCGTGACCAGGCCGCGGGCGACACGGGTCGCGGACGTCGTGGAGTCGGCGACGGGCAGTAACACCGCGAACTCGTCGCCGCCGAGCCGGGCCGCCTCCGCACCGCGCGGCAGCGCGGCCCGCAGCCGGTCGGCTATCTGCAGCAGCAGCCGGTCACCGGCGAGATGACCGAGCGTGTCATTGACCGAACGGAACCGGTCGAGGTCGATCAGCATCAGGGCGGAGCGGGCGCCGATGCGTTCGGCGTCGTCGAGGGCGGTCCAGATCCGCTCAAGCAGCCACTGCCGGTTGGGCAGTCCGGTCAGCGGGTCGCGCAGCTGCTCCTCCGCGCGGGCCCGGGCTATCCACAGGGTGGAGTCGAGGGCGACCAGCGGGATGGAGAACAGCGGGAGCAGCAGCGGCTGGGCGACGGCGACCACGCAGATCAGCGGGGCGATGCCGAGCAGTGCGACGGCGACCAGGCCCTGGCGCATCAGGGCGGTGCGGGCGACGGTGGGCAGTCCGCCGCCGCGCGGTGCGTGCAGGTACCAGAGCAGGGCGCGGGTGACCGCGAGATACGCCACCGCGACGAGGACGACCTCGGGGGCGGTGGCGACGCTCCAGGTGGCGGGGTTCCAGGGCGACTCGACGGTCGGCACCCGCCCGAACGCGCCGAGCACCAGCGCGCCGGCACCGATGCCGAGGATGTCCACCGCACCGTGCAGGACACCCTGCCGCCAGCGGTGGCGCCTGGCTATCCCGACCAGGACGACGACGGTGAGGCTGACCATGCCGGCCGGCACCCAGCCGTAGAGCAGGAGCACGGCGAGGGTGAGGGCGGCGCCTGAGCCGGTGCCGCCCCACCAGCGGGCGCGGCCGAGCAGCACCAGGTGGCCGACGATGATGCCGGTGAGCACGGCCAGCGACCAGCCCACCGTGCCGGAGGGGAAGAGGGCGTGGTTGTCGGTGAAGGCGCGGTAGAAGCCGGCTCCGAGGGCGAACGCGGCGGCCCCGACGACTGCGGCGGGCAGCGCGGGCCAGGACAGGTGCCGTTCGTGCTCGTGGCCGGGCAGGTCGGGCGGCGGCTCGACCGCGGCCAGTGGCAGCGGGTCGCGCGCGTCCACGGAGGCGCTCAACCCCGGCATGCCGATGTGCCGATCACCCCGTACCGTCCACCGAGTCCCCCGCCACACGCTCGCCCGGCGGCGCAGCGTCAGCCGCGCTTCGGGGGCGGCGCTCTCGGTCGGTTCCATTCCCGTCCCTCTCACAGCCGGCGGTGCCCACGCCATGCGGTCCGTGCCCTGCCGGAGCACGGGAATGCCCCAACCGCAGCTGGGCACGGCAGGCGCACGCCTCAACAGTAGGCCGCAGAAGGCTTCCACGGGCAGCGGTCGTCTACGGTTGCCCGATTGCGCCCTGGCCACCCGTATGCATCTGGTATGCGCCGAACGGGTGGCCTTCAACCGCTACTCCTCGGTCGGAAGGGCGACTTCGGCCGCCGCGTCCGGTCCCTGCTCCAAAAGGACGACAAATCCGTCCTCGTTCAGAACCGGAACCTTCACCTGCATCGCCTTGTCGTACTTCGATCCGGGGTTGTCACCCACGACCACGAACGACGTCTTCTTCGATACCGAGCCGGTCACCTTGGCTCCGCGGCTCTGCAGGGCGTCCTTGGCGCCGTCCCGGGTGAAGTGCTCCAGGGTTCCGGTCACCACGACGGTGAGCCCTTCCAGCGGGCGCGGTCCCTCGTCCTCGCCGGTCGACTCGTCCTCCAGCGGGACTCCAGCGTTCTTCCACTTTCGGATGATCTCGCGGTGCCACTCCTCGGCGAACCACTCCTTGAGCGCCGTCGCGATGATGCCGCCGACGCCGTCGATGTTCGACAGCTCCTCCTCGCCGGCCTGCTCGATGCGCTCGATGGAGCGGAACTCGCGGGCCAGCGCCTGCGCGGCGACGGGTCCGACGTGCCGGATGGACAGACCGTTGAGGAAGCGGGCGAGCGGGCGGGTCTTCGCCTCCTCGATCTTCTGGAGCAGGGCGAGGGTGTTCTTCTTGGGCTCGCCCTTCTGGTTGGCGAAGACCGTGACGACCTTCTCCTCGCCGGTCTTGGGGTCGCGCTTGGGCAGGCCGCTGTCCTGGTCCAGGACGTAGGCCTTGATGGGCAGCAGCTTCTCGACGGTGAGGTCGAAGAGGTCGCCCTCGTCGGTCAGCGGCGGATCGGCCGGCTCCAACGGCCGGGTGAGGGCGGCCGCGGCCACCGAGCCGAAGTGCTCGATGTCCAGGCACTCGCGGCCCGCGAGGTAGGAGACGCGCTCTCGCAACTGGGCGGGGCAGGCCCGGGCGTTGGGGCAGCGGAGGTCGATGTCGCCCTCCTTCATGGCCCGCAGCGGTGTCCCGCACTCCGGGCACTCGGCCGGCATCACGAACTCCCGCTCGCTGCCGTCCCGCAGGTCGACGACCGGGCCGAGGATCTCCGGGATCACGTCACCGGCCTTGCGCAGCACCACGGTGTCGCCGATCAGCACGCCCTTGGCCTTGACGACCTCCTGGTTGTGCAGGGTCGCGAACTCCACCTCGCTGCCCGCCACCGTGACCGGCTCGACCTGCGCGTACGGCGTGACCCGGCCGGTGCGGCCGACGCCGACCTTGATGTCGATCAGCTTGGTGTTGACCTCCTCCGGCGCGTACTTGTAGGCGATCGCCCAGCGCGGCGCCCGCGCGGTGGAGCCGAGCCGCCCCTGGAGGCGGATCTCGTCGAGTTTGACGACCACTCCGTCGATCTCGTGCGCCACGGAGTGCCGGTTCTCGCCGTAGTAGGCGATGAACTCCCGTACGCCGTCCAGGTCGTCGACCACCCGGTTGTGCGGGGAGGTGGGCAGGCCCCAGGTCTTGAGCAGGTCGTAGGCCTGGGAGAGCCGGGTCATGCCTTCGAAGCCCGCCAGGGCGCCGATGCCGTGGACGACCATGTGCAGCGGGCGGGAGGCGGTGACCCGTGGGTCCTTCTGGCGCAGCGAACCGGCCGCCGCGTTGCGCGGGTTGGCGAACGGCTTGTCACCGGCCGCCACCAGCCGTTCGTTGAGCTCGGCGAACTTCTCCATCGGGAAGTAGACCTCGCCGCGGATCTCCACCAGGTCCGGCACCGTGTCGCCGTGCAGCCGGTCCGGGATCTCGGCGATCGTCCGGACGTTGGGCGTGATGTCCTCGCCGGTACGGCCGTCGCCGCGGGTCGCCGCGCGGGTGAGCCGGCCGTGCTCGTAGGTGAGGTTGACGGCGAGGCCGTCGACCTTCAGTTCGCACAGGTAGTGGTACTCCTGGTCGCCCAGTTCCTTGTGGATCCGCTCGGCCCAGGCGGCGAGGTCCTCGTCGTTGAACGTGTTGTCCAGCGACAGCATCCTCTCGCGGTGCTCGACCGCGGTGAACTCCGTCTGGTACGCCCCCGCGACCTTCTGGGTCGGCGAGTCCGGGGTGCGCAGCTCGGGGTACTGGTCCTCCAGTGCCTCGAGGGACTTCAGGAGCTTGTCGAACTCCGCGTCGCTGATGACCGGAGCGTCCTTCACGTAGTACCGGAAGCGGTGCTCCTCGATCTGCTCGGCGATCCGCGCGTGCTGTTCCCGTGCCTCGGCGGGTACCGCCGTCTCCGCCTGCTGCTTGTCGCCGGCCACCGTGTTCCTCCCGTTACTCTGGGTTGTCCGCGAGTGATCTCGCCGCCCGGACGCAGTGGGCGAGCGCCTGCCGGGCGTACGCGGGGGAAGCACCCGCGAGCCCGCACGCCGGGGTGACCGTCACGGCCTCCGCGAGAAGCCCTGGTTGCAGCCCCAGCCTGCGCCACAGCGTCCTGACACCCATGACGCTACCGGCAGGGTCTGACAATGCCGTGTCCGTGCCCGGCACGACACCGGCGAACAGCCGGGTACCGCCCTCCACGGCCTCGCCGATCGCGTCCTCGTCACGTTCGGTGAGGAGCGAGAAGTCGAAGGAGACGGCGGCGGCTCCGGCCCGGCGCAGCAGTGCGAAGGGGACGTCGGGGGCGCAGGAGTGGACGGCCACCGGGCCGTCGGCGTGGGCGCCCATGACGTCCCGCAGCGTCGACTCGACGAGCTGGCGGTCCACGGCCCGGTGGGTGCGGTAGCCGCTGGCCGACCTCACCCGACCGCTCAGCACGGCGGTCAGGGACGGCTCGTCGAGTTGCAGGACGAGCCGGGCGCCGGGGATCCGCCGGCGGACCTCGGCGAGGTGCAGGCGCAGGCCCTCGGCGAGGGAGGCGGCCAGGTCACGGCAGGCGCCGGGGTCGGAGAGGACCACCTCGCCGTTGCGCAGCTCCAGGGCGGCGGCCAGGGTCCAGGGGCCGACCGCCTGGACCTTGAGCGGACCCTCGTAGTCCTGGGTGAACTCCTCCAGCGCGTCCAGGTCCTCCCCCAGCCAGGAGACGGCCCGCTGGGTGTCCCGGCCCGGCCGGTCGCCGAGCCGCCAGCCGCTGGGCTCCACGCGGGCGTACAGCTCGACGAGCAGGCCTGCGGTACGGCCGATCATGTCGGCGCCGGGACCGCGGGCGGGCAGTTCGGGGAGGAAGGGGAAGTCCTCGAAGCTGCCGGTCGCGGTCCTGGCGGCCTCTCGGGCGTCGGTGCCGGGGAGTGAGCCGATGGCTGTCGCGGGGCCGAAGGAGGGGGTTGCGTTCACGTGGGAAGCCTAGGGTCGGTGGCCGACGGGGGGGTGCGACGGTTCTTCGTTCGGGTGCGGGTTTGTGGGGGCTGGTCGCGCAGTTCCCCGCGCCCCTTACGGGACGCCCGGCCACGGGGCGCCTGATCAGGCGCCGGGCCGAACTGTCACGTCGTTGATCTCCGCGTCCCGCGGGAGGTCCAGGGCGGTCAGGATCGTGGTCGCGACCGATTCCGGGTCGATCCACTTCGCCGGGTCGTAGTCCTTGCCCTCCTGCTGGTGGACCTTGGCCTGCATCGGGCTCGCCGTGCGACCGGGGTAGACCGAGGTGACCCGCACGCCGTTGCCGTGTTCCTCCTGGCGGAGGGCGTCGGCGAGGGCCTTCAGGCCGTGCTTGGAGGCCGCGTACGCCGACCAGCCCGCGCCGGCGTTGAGGCCGGCGCCCGAGTTGACGAACAGCACATGGCCCCGCGCGGCGCGCAGTTGGGGCAGGAAGTGGCGGGTCAGTTCGGCCGGCGCGACCAGGTTGACGTTCAGCTGGTGGCGCCAGGACTTCGGGGTCAGCTCGCCGATCTCGCCGAGGTCGACCACGCCCGCGATGTGCAGCAGCGAGTCGACCCGGTCCGGGAGCGACTGGTGCGAGAAGGCCCAGGAGAGCTTGTCCGGGTCCGCCAGGTCGCCCACCAGGGTGCGGGCACCGGGGAAGCCGGCGGCCAGTTCCTTCGCGCGGCCCGCGTCGCGCGCGTGCAGGACGAGGTCGTCCCCGCGCGCGTGCAGGCGGCGGGCCACGGCGGCGCCGATGCCGGATCCGGCACCGGTGATCACATGAGTTGCCATGGGAGCCATGCTCGCATCAGTCGACGGGCCGGTTCGCCTCCAGGTAGGTGAGCGCGTCGGCGGGTTCGGCGGCGAAGTGCATCAGCTCCGCCAGGGGGCGGGGCAGGAAGCCCTCCTCCTCCATCCGGTGGAACTGCTGCTCGATGCCGTCGTAGAAACCGGCGGTGTTCAGCAGGACGACCGGCTTGTCCGTACGGCCGTGCTTCTTCAGCTCCAGGATCTCGGTGGCCTCGTCCAGGGTGCCGGTGCCGCCGACCATGATCACCACGGCGTCGGCCTTCTCCAGCAGGAGCCGCTTGCGCTCCGCGAGGTCGGACGCGATCACCATCTCGTCGGCGCCGGGGCGGGCCTTGTTCGCGAGGAACTCGACGGAGACACCCACCAGCTTGCCGCCGGCTTCGTGGACGCCGTCCGCGACGACCTTCATGAGACCGGTGTCGGAGCCGCCCCAGACGAGGGTGTGGCCGCCTTTGCCGATCAGCTGCCCGAAGAGCCGGGCCGGCCGGGTGTAGCGCTCGTCCAGGTCGGCGGCGGAGAGGAAGACACAGATTCGCATGAGGTCAGGGTAGGCGGGAACAACCCGGCTCCCGCCGCTGTCATCCCTGTATGGCTTCTGGACACACGATCACCATCGAGAAGAGCGACCAGCGCGTGCGCGTGGTGCACGGCGATCTGATTCTGGCCGAAAGCGATCGGCCCCTCGTCCTGCGCGAGACCGGCTCCCCGGTGCGGTACTACATCCCCGCCGAGGACGTCCGGCTCGATCTCCTGACGCCCTCCGAGTCGCACACCGTGTGCCCCTTCAAGGGCACCGCCTCCTACTGGTCCCTGCCGGACGCGCCGGACCTGGTGTGGGCCTACCCCGACCCCAAGTCCGACGTCGCCCAGATCAAGGACCACCTCTGCTTCTACGACGTGGAGGTCACCGGCTGACGCCTGCCGTGTCCGCCGCCCGGACGGTCGACGCGATGGTCGCCGAGCCGACGACCCGTGTGTCGTCGTACAGGACGACCGCCTGGCCGGGTGCGACGCCCCGGACCGGCTCGGTGAACGTGACGCGCAGTTCCCCGTCGACGAGTTCGGCGCTGACCTCGGTCTCGCCGCCGTGGGCGCGGAGCTGGGCGGTGTAGAGGGCCGGGCCGGTGGGGGCGGTGCCGCACCAGCGGGGCCTGATCGCCGTCAGCGCGCTGACGTCCAGGGCGGCGGCCGGGCCGACCGTCACCGTGTTGTCGACCGGAGAGATGTCGAGGACGTAGCGCGGCTTGCCGTCGGCCGCCGGGGTGCCGATCCGCAGCCCCTTGCGCTGGCCGATGGTGAAGCCGAACGCGCCCTCGTGGGTGCCGACCTTGGCGCCCGACTCGTCGACGATGGCGCCCTCGGCCTTGCCGAGCCGCCGGGACAGGAAGCCCTGGGTGTCGCCGTCGGCGATGAAGCAGATGTCGTGCGAGTCGGGCTTCTTGGCCACCGCGAGGCCCCGGCGCTCTGCCTCGGCGCGGATCTCGTCCTTGGTCGTCAGGGTGTCGCCGAGCGGGAACAGCGCGTGCGCGAGCTGCTGCTCGTCCAGGACGCCGAGGACGTACGACTGGTCCTTCGCCATGTCGGAGGCCCGGTGCAGCTCGCGGGAGCCGTCGGGGAGCGTCACGATCTTCGCGTAGTGGCCGGTGCAGACCGCGTCGAAGCCCAGCGCGAGGGCCTTGTCCAGCAGGGCCGCGAACTTGATCTTCTCGTTGCAGCGCAGGCACGGGTTGGGGGTCCGCCCCGCCTCGTACTCGGCGACGAAGTCCTCGACGACGTCCTCGCGGAAGCGGTCGGCGAGGTCCCAGACGTAGAACGGGATGCCGATGACGTCGGCGGCGCGGCGGGCGTCGCGGCTGTCCTCGATGGTGCAACAGCCCCGCGCGCCGGTGCGGAAGGATTGGGGGTTCTCGGAGAGCGCGAGATGGACGCCGGTGACGTCGTGGCCCGCCTCGGCCGCGCGGGCGGCGGCGACGGCGGAGTCCACGCCGCCCGACATGGCGGCGAGGACGCGGAGGGGGCGGGTGCGCTGCGGGGTGTCAGTCATAGCCCCTCCAGGGTAAGGGGGCGCGGGAACCGGGGCCCGCGAGTATCCGTTGGGGATCACATGGGGGCGACGAGCGGTGACCGGGACCGGCGGATCGGACGGCGGGCGCTGCTGGTCGGCGGGGCGGCGGCGACCGCGGGCGCGGTGGCGCTGACCAGGGACGAGCTGACGCGGCTGTACTGGCGGCTGCCGGGGGTGCGCAAGGCGCGGGTGGCGGGCGCGGTGGACTTCAGGGGTGCGCGCTGGGTGGCCGCATCGCCCGCGAACTACCGGACGGCGAACCGGCCGGACGACTACCCGATCGACCGGGTGGTCATCCATGTCACCCAGGGCGGCTACGCGAGCGCGGTGAAGGTCTTCCAGGACCCGGCGCACGAGGCGGCGGCGCACTACATCGTGCGCAAGGACGGGCGGATCACCCAGCTGGTCCGCGAGCTGGACGTGGCGTTCCACGCGGGCAACCGGTCGTACAACGAGCGCAGTGTCGGCATCGAGCACGAGGGTTTCGTGGACCGCCCGGAGGACTTCACCGACGCGATGTACGCGGCGTCGGCGCGGCTGACGGCCGCGATATGCCGGCGGTACGGCATGTCCGTGGACCGGGAGCACGTGATCGGTCATGTGGAGGTGCCGGGGACGGACCACACCGACCCGGGCGAGCACTGGGACTGGAAGCGCTACATGGGTCTTGTACGGCGGGTCGGACAGGCCTGAGCCGGGGTTCCGCATGTGACTGAATCGTTATCCTGTGCTCGCTCTGCGCGCTGTCTGTGTCCGTTGCGTCCCCCGCCCCGGGCGCGAGCTGCGTCTGGTCAACTCCAGCTTTTCCCAGGGGAGTTGAGCATCACCGGCATCCACGGCCGCCGCACAGCCCGCCCGCCCTCCTCCTAACTTCGCCTCAGATTTCGCACAGTCCCCAGGTCGAACATCCCCGCCATGACCCACACCTCAGAGCCCTCCTTCGAGACGGGCGGCAGCGAAGAGCAGGACACCCGCGGCAGGCGCCGGCGCGCCAAGGGCGCGGAGCACTCCAGGGCCGAGCGCGTCACCGGGGCCGAGCACTCCAAGGACGCGACGGCCAAGCGCGGCAAGGGCGTTCACCGGCGGAAGTTCCTCGGCGGCATGGCCGGCGTCGGTCTGGGCGCGGTGGCCGCGGGCGGCGCGACCTTCGCCCTGCTGACCGACGCCGGCGGCAACAAGGCCGGCGCCGCGACCAACACCGCCACCCTCTCGGTCCCGGACCTCCTGGAGGGCACCACCTCCGACAGCACCACCACCTACACGCTCGAGGCGCAGACCGGCAGCGCCGAGGTGATCAGCGGTGTCACCAGCACCACCGCCGGCTACAACCAGTCCTTCCTCGGCCCGACCATGAAGTGGACCAAGGGCAACACGGTCCTCCTGAACATCACCAACAGCCTGGGCGAGGACACCACCGTCCACTTCCACGGCGCGCACGTCCCGGCCAAGATGGACGGCGGTCCCCAGGTCGCCTTCTCCGACGGGGAGACCTGGTCGCCGACCTTCGAGGTGCTCGACGAGCCCATGACGCTCTGGTACCACCCGCACGCCCTGGGCACCACGGCCAAGCAGGCGGTGCACGGCCTGGCCGGCATGATCATCGTCGACGACAGCGACAACACCACCAGCGCCGCGCTGCCCACCACCTACGGCACCGACGACATCCCGCTGATCTTCCAGTGCCTGGCCGTGGACGCCGACGGCGACATCAAGTACGACCTCACCGGCTACCTCGGCGGCGACCTGACCTACCCGCTGCTGGTCAACGGCACCAACGTCGACGACACCACGCTCACCTTCTCCGCGACCAAGACCCGGACCCGGTTCCGGCTGCTCAACGCCTCACCCTCGGACATCATCACCATCCAGCGCAGCGACGGCGGCACGATGTCGCAGATCGCCACCGACCAGGGCTATCTGTCCGCGGCTGCGGACGTGACCGAGATCCGGCTGGTGGCCGGCGCCCGCGCCGAGATGGTCATGGACCTCTCGGACGACGTCACCCTCCAGGCGGTCGTCACCACCGGCTGGGTCCGCGGCGGCAGCGGCACGTACGACTTCCTGACCGTCGCCGCCGGCGGCAGCGACACCCCGGACGACCTGCCCACCTCGCTGCGGACCATCGACCGGTACGACACCAGCGACTTCACCGCCCGGACCATCACCCTCGGCCAGTCCGGCACCACCATGACCATCAACGGATCGGCCGGCACGAGCATGAGCTCGATGGCCATGATCAGCACGACCCTCGGGTCGAAGGAGATCTGGACGATCAAGAACGGCACGCAGCTGGAGCACTCGTTCCATCTGCACGACGTGCCGTACCAGCTGATCTCCATCAACGGCGAGGATCCGACCGGCGTCGAACTCGGCTGGTACGACACCTACGAGGTGGTCGGCGGCGGCTCCATCGAGATCGCCATGGAGTTCACCGACTTCACCGACGACACGTACATGTACATGCTCCACTGCCATCTCCTGCAGCACGAGGACGAGGGCATGATGGCGTCCCTCATGGTCACCGAGAGCTAGCCCGAACCTGGCTCTCGGGACGGCTGCCGTCGGCGGTGGAAGCGCCGGCGGCAGCCGCTGGGGCCGTCTTCGTCGCCGGACCTCAGCTCAGCCCGGCGGCCCGGGCCCGCTCCACCGCCGGGCCGATCGCCTTGGCGACCGCCTCCACGTCGGCCTGGGTGGAGGTGTGGCCGAGCGAGAAGCGCAGGGTGCCGCGGGCCAGGTCCGGATCGGTCCCGGTGGCCAGCAGGACATGGCTCGGCTGGGCCACCCCGGCCGTGCACGCGGAGCCCGTCGAGCATTCGATGCCCTGGGCGTCGAGCAGCAGGAGCAGCGAGTCGCCCTCGCAGCCGGGGAAGGTGAAGTGCGCGTTGGCCGGCAGGCGGTCCACCGGGTCGCCGCCGAGGATCGCGTCCGGTACGGCCGTACGCACGGCGTCGACCAACTGGTCGCGCAGGGCGCCGATCTCGCGGACGAACCACTCGCGGCGCTCGACGGCGAGGTTCGTCGCGATCGCGAAGGAGGCGATCGCCGGGACGTCGAGGGTGCCGGAGCGGACGTGCCGCTCCTGGCCGCCGCCGTGCAGGACCGGCACGGGGGTGTACTCACGGCCGAGGAGCAGGGCGCCGATGCCGTACGGGCCGCCGACCTTGTGGCCGGAGACGGTCATCGCGGCGAGGCCGGAGGCGGCGAAGTCCACCAGGGTCTGGCCGACGGCCTGGACCGCGTCGGCGTGCAGGGGGATGTCGAACTCGCTTGCCACGTCGGCGAGTTCACGGACCGGCAGGACCGTGCCGATCTCGTTGTTGGCCCACATGACGGTGGCGAGGGCCACGTCGTCGGGGTTGCGGGCGATCGCCTCGCGCAGTGTCTCGGGGTGGACCCGGCCGTAGGAGTCGACGGGGAGGTACTCCACCGTCGCGCCCTCGTGTTCGCCGAGCCAGTCGACCGCGTCGAGGACCGCGTGGTGTTCGACGGGGCTGGACAGGACGCGGGTGCGGGCGGGGTCGGCGTCACGGCGGGCCCAGTAGAGGCCCTTGACCGCGAGGTTGTCGGCCTCGGTGCCGCCGGAGGTGAAGACGACCTCGCTGGGGCGGGCGCCGAGTGCTGCCGCGAGGGTTTCCCTGGATTCCTCGACCGTGCGGCGGGCCTTGCGGCCGGAGGCGTGCAGGGAGGACGCGTTGCCGGTGACGCCGAGGGTGGCGGCGAGGGCTTCTACCGCCTCCGGGAGCATGGGGGTCGTGGCGGCGTGGTCGAGGTAGGCCATGGTGGGTCGATTCTACGGGGGGCGGGGTGAGGGTCGCCCAGCGCCGTAGGGTCGATCGCCATGGGCGGGTGCGGGCCGCCGGTGGCCGGTCGCGCCCACGCGGCGGAGCCGCGCATGGGCACAGCCCCGCGCCCCTCGGGGGCGCGCTCCCCAGCCCTGCCTACAGGCTCCAGGACACCGTGTTCGAGATCTCCATCGCGATGGCGAGGACCGCCAGGTCCGCGACGCCCAGGGCCAGGCCCAGGTATGCGCGGCCCTTGCGCTGCGTGCCGCGCCACAGGGAGACCAGGGCCAGGACGATCGCGATCGGGCCCAGGAACAGGTTCAGGACGAGGAGGCCGAGGAGGCCGAGGATGAAGGACGCCACGGCCATGCCGTCGGCGTCGCGGGTGCGGGGTTCGGGGCGGGTGGCGGCCGGGGCGGTGAGGTGCAGCATGACTCAGCTCCTGGAAGTCGTGGTGGACGGTCAGTTGGCCGAGGTGCGGCGCCGGCGGGCGATGCGCTCGCGGAGTGCGAAGACGGCCAGCCAGACGGCGATCACGGCGGCGAGTCCTGCGGTGACGTCGAGCGGCGCGTGGGCCACGGTGCCCAGCACCACGCCGAGCAGCATGAGTGCGGCGACGAGGAACAGCATGGGATTCGATCCCCCCTCCGTTAAGTTTGGGTGAACGGTTGTAGTAACACTTGTTTACTGACTTTGAGTCTAGCAACTCCGACGGCTTTTCAATTCCGGAGAACAGTTGTTAACTGGATGACATGAGTCACACCCTCGGCATCCGACAGGCCCAGAAGCAGAAGACCCGCCAGGCCTTCCTGGACGCGGCGCTCGGGCTGCTGGAGGAGCAGAGTCTGAGCAGCCTGGGGCTGCGCGAGGTCACCCGGGCCGTCGGCGTCGCCCCGACCGCCTTCTACCGGCACTTCCGCTCCACCGCCGACCTGGGCGTCGCCCTCGTCGACGAGGCGCTCGGCAGCCTGCACCCCATGGTCCGCACGACCGTCTCCACGCCCGGCCCGGAGCGCATCACCCGCGCCGTGCTGCTGATCGCCGACCATGTGGCCGCGCACCCGGCGCACGTCCGGTTCATCGCCCGGGAGCGGCACGGCGGGGTGCAGCCGGTGCGCGAGGCCATCCGGGACCAACTGGCCCGGTTCGCCGAGGAGGTCAAGACCGAGCTGGCCAAGGACCCCGAGGCCGCCGGCTGGAACGACGACGACCTGCTGATGCTCGCCCACCTCTACGTGGACCAGATGCTCATGACCGCGTCCCTGTTCCTGGAGACCCTGGAGTCGCCGGAGCCCTCGGAGGCGGAGCGGCAGCGCGTCACCCAGGTCGCCGCCCGCCAGATGCGTCTGATCAGCCTCGGCCGGCAGCACTGGCTGGACTAGGGACTGTCCGGGCAACGCGAAGGGGCGGTGCGCCCGTTCGCCGGACGCGCCACCCCTGCCGCACGACGCCTGCTGTCAGCTCTTCGTGGCCTGCTGGGTCGGAGCCCCGCTGGGCGCCGCGCCGCCAGCGCCGGGTCCGCCCTGACCGCCGCCGCAACCGCCGCCGCCCTGACCGCCGCCCTGACCGCCGCCGGGGCCGCCCTGGCCGCCGGCGCCCGGACCGCCGCTCGGCATCCCGGTGGGGGTTCCGGTCGGCTTGACGGTGGAGTTGCCCGTGGGCGCGCCGGAGGGAGCACCGCTCGGCATCCCGGAGGCGTTGCCGGTCGGCATGCCGGTCGGCGCCTGACAGGACTGCGACTGGCCGGAGTTGCCGCTGCCGGAGGACGACGACGAGTCGCCCGAGCCGCACGCGGTCAGCAGCAGCGGAGACACGGCGAGCAGGGCGACCGCGGGGACGAGACGTACACGCTTCATGAGAGACAGCTCCATAAAGGATGAGGGAGTCCTGAGGCGTGGCACTCAACCAACGGTGCTTAGGGCGCACTTGGGCCCGCCCTGTGCCCGGCCTGTGACTCGGGTAAAGGGCGGCTCAAGAAATCGCGCTGACCTGCTGGTTTCCGGACGGTCGCGGTCTACTCGCTGGTACGCGTCCGTGACAGAACGGGGTCCCGGCGGATACGTCAGCCGAGCCGGACCCGGGCCAACTGCCGTGACTGGGCGACCAGTCGGTCGGCGCTGTCCCAGACCTCGGCGTCCTCCTCCAGGAAGCCGCCGGCCAGGTTGCGGGTGGTGACGGAGACACGCAACGGGCCCGGGGCGGGGCGGTGGCGGACGTGGACGGTGAGTTCGACCGTGGGGACCCAGCCCTTGAGGCCGATCTCGAAGGCGGTGGGCGGCAGCGCGTCGACCGCCAGGAGCAGGGCGAGGGGGTCGGCGTCACGGCCGTCGGCGAGGCCGAACCAGGAGCGCATCTCGCCCTTGCCCGAGGGGGCGCCGAGGGCCCAGCCCAGGGTCGACGGGTCCAGCTTCAGCATCAGGCGTTCGGTGATGGCGGAGCTGCCGTCGACCGGGGCGGGACCACCCGACGGCAGTCGGATGCTTGATGCAGTCTCGGGCCCGAAGCACTGGTCCATGGGCGGGATGGCCGGCGGGGTCGCCGTGGTGCGGACGTCGTCGGGGAGGGCGGCGAGGTCGCCGTAGGAGGCGAGGACGCGGATGCGTTCGACCTCGTTGCCGTCGTCGTCGTACTGGAAGAGCGAGGCCTGGCCGGTGGAGAGGGTGCGGCCGGTGCGGACGGTGTCCGTGCGGATCACGGCCGGGCCCGGCTGGGACGCGGTCAGGTAGTGCGCGGAGATGGTGAACGGGTCCGGATGCGGCAGCGTGTCCGCGAGGGCCCGGCCGAGGACGGCCAGCAGATAGCCGCCGTTGACGGCGCTGATGATGGTCCAGCCGGCCGAGAGGTCGATGTCGTAGACCCCGGGCGCGCGCCGGGTGACCGCGGTGTCCCGGTCGAACTCGCTGTCGCCGATCACGGCCCGCGTGGAAGCTGCTTCTGACATGACTGAACAGTACAAGAAGTGATTACTAAGCGGTAGCTTTTGTGATCCACGCACCAGCGGGCCAACCGTAAGGGATCCGTCCGCCGGGTGAGGTTCCGGCAATTTCTAGGTAAGTGTCCGGACACGTCCGTAACCCGGAGCCCGGAATTCCCCTCTATGGGGTCATGAGCCTCACCGGGACTCCGTTCCTCTACACGACCATCGTCCTGTCCGTGGTCGCCCTCATACTCCCGCTCGTGCTGTGGTCGAGGATGCGCGGGCCCCAGGCCGTGCGCACCGCGGCCCGGGTCCTGATGCTGCTGTTCGCGCAGGCCACCGCGGTGACGCTGATCTTCGTGCTGGTCAACAACCAGAACGACCTGTACGACAACTGGGCCGACCTGCTCGGCACCGGCAACCACGTCCAGCAGGCCGCCAATCTCGGCCAGGACGGTACCGGCGGCATAGCTCTGAAACGGCTGCCCAAGGTGAGGCAGAGCTTCACGGCGTCCGAGGGGCCGGCCATGCGCGCGGCCGGCGGGGTCCGGGTCACCCAGCTCAAGGGCCGGGTCTCGGGCGTCAACGCCGAGGTCTACGTCTGGCTGCCGCCCCAGTACGACGAACCGGAGTACCGCTACCACCGGTTCCCGGTCGTGGAGCTGCTGCCGGGCTATCCCGGCTCGGCCAAGGCCTGGTTCGGTTCGCTGAAGGTGCACGAGCAGTTGCTGCCGCTGATGCGGAGCGGCAGGGTCGCGCCCTTCATCCTCGTCGCCCCGCGCACCAACCTGCTGGCCGGCGTGGACACCGGCTGCGCCAACATCCCGGGCACCGTGAACGCCGACAGCTGGCTCAGCATCGACGTGCCGAAGATGGTGACCGACAACTTCCGCGCCGCCGCGGCCCCGGCGAACTGGGCGGTCGCCGGGTACTCGGCGGGCGCGCACTGCGCGGTCAAGCTGGCCGTGGCCCACCCGGACCGCTACCGGGCCGCGATCAGCCTGTCGGGCTACAACGACCCGATCGGCGAACGCAATTCACTCGCCGCGCAGAGCGTGACCCTGCGCGAGCGGAACAATCCCTACCTGCTGCTCCGGAAGGCGGCCGCCCCGCCCCGGATCGCCCTCTACGTCTCCGGCGAGTCCGGCGACGGCTACCAGGCCGGAGTGGCGCTCGAACAGATCGCCAAGGCGCCGACCACCGTGCATGTGGTGTTCCTGCCGCGCAGCGCGGGCGGTCACAACATGGCGCTGTGGCGGCCCCAGGTCCCGGCCGTCTTCGAGTGGCTGACGGTCGACATGGGCCAGAGCCACGTCAGGGCCGGTACTACTCCTCGCGAACCGTCGTCCGGCGGTTCCACGCACGCGGCGCTCGCCAGTGGAACCGCATCGCGAGCAGGCGCAGCACGAAAGCGGTGACGACCGCGAGCCCGCTGGTGAACGGGGTCAGCGCGTCGTAACGGATGCACACCGCCACCATGGTCGCCCCGACGATCGCCGGGACGGCGTACAGGTCGCGGTCCCAGCGCAGCAGCGAGGGAACCTCGTTGGCGAGCACGTCCCGGAGCACACCGCCGCCGACCGCGGTGGCGAGCCCCAGGGCGACCGAGGCGGTCAGGTTGAGGCCGTAGGAGTACGCCTTCGTGGTGCCGGTCACGCAGAACAGGCCGAGGCCTGCCGCGTCGAAGACCAGCACCGACGACTGGATGCGCTCGACGTGCGGATGCAGGAAGAACACCACGAGCGCCGTGAGCAGGGGGGTGATGAAGTACCCCAGGTCCGTGAAGGCGGCCGGGGGCACCGCCCCGATGATCACGTCCCGGAAGATCCCTCCGCCCAGCGCGGTGACCTCGGCGAGCACGGCGATGCCGAAGACGTCGAAGTTCTTGCGGACGGCCAGCAGCGCGCCGGAGATCGCGAACACGAAGATGCCGATGACATCGAGCGTGTGCTGGACGGAGGGAGTGAAGAGTTGCTGGAGCTGCACCCTGACATTGTGACCTGTCAGGGTGCATGAACCTTACAAAGCCAGGCTCACAGGGCGGGTTTCCCTGGGGTGAACAGCCAGGTCCGGAAGAGGTCGTCGAGCTGCTGCCCGGAGACCTTCTCCGCGAGCCGGATGAAGTCGGCGGTGTCGGCGTTGCCGTACCGGTGCAGCTTCGTCCAGGCGGGCAGCAGCTTGAAGAACGCGGTGTCCCCGATCCGCTCGCGCAGCATCTGGAGGGTCATCGCGCCGCGCTGGTAGACGGCGGAGGCGAACATGGTGTCGCGCTGCGGGTCGGCGACGACGGTCCCCCAGAAGGGGTTGTCCGCGGCGCGGGAGTTGTAGCCGGCCAGGAAGGAGTCGTGGGCCGAGCGGGTGCCCTGGTGCTCCGCCCACAGCCACTGGGCGTAGGTGGCGAAGCCCTCGTTGAGCCAGATGTCCTTCCACTGCGCCACGCTCACCGAGTCGCCGAACCACTGGTGGGCCAGCTCGTGCACGATCGTCGTCTCGTTGCGCACCGCCGAGTAGGCCGGCTTGCTCTGCACCTCCAGCGAGAACCCGGCCTCCGGCATGTCGTCGACGATGGCGCCGGTCTCCTCGAAGGGGTACGGCCCGAAGAGCTGCGACCAGTAGTCGGTGGCGGCGGCGGTCACGGCGTACACGTCGACGCTGTTGCTGTTCGCGAGGACCGGGTCGATGGCGACGTAGATCGGGATGCCGGAGGGCGTCTTCCCCGTCCGCACGTCGAACTTCCCGATGGTGGCGGTGGCGAGGTAGGTCGCCATGGGCCGGCTCTCGCGCCAGTGCGTGTACGTCGAGGCGCCCTTGTCGTACGTCGAGACCAGCCGGCCGTTGGAGACGCCGGTCAGGCCCTTCGGGGCCTTGATCCGGATGTCGTAGGTGGCCTTGTCGGAGGGGTGGTCGCTGGACGGGAACCAGGTGGAGGCGGCGTTGGGCTCGCAGGCGACGAAGACGCCGTCGGCGGTCTTCATCCAGCCGTAGTCGGAGCCGAAGACGATGGGGCCGCTGAGGGCTTCGGGGACGCCGCCGTAGGTGACGGAGACGGTGAAGTCGCGGCCCTTGGACAGCGGGGTCCTCGGCGTGATGGTGATCTCGTCGCCGGCGCGCGCGAACTGGGCGCGTCTGCCGTTCACTTCGACCCGTGTGACCTCCAGCTTCTGGAGGTCGAGATCGAGGGAGGAGAGGTTCTGGGTGGCGTGCGCGGTGAGCGTCGTACGGCCGTCGAGACGGTCGGTGTCCGGGTTGTACGCCACGTCGAGGTCGTAGTGGCGGGCGTCGAAGCCGCCGTTGCCCAGCTCGGGGAAGTAGGGGTCGCCGATGCCGGGGGCGCCCTGGGTGGGGGCGGGGGAGGCGGCTATGACAAGGAAAGAGGCCGCCGCTGTCGCGAGGGCCCCTAAACGTGCCGAACGGGAGAGTTTCATGAGTCGTCCCTCTCGAGCGTGTGCCGATGATCGGACACGGACGACTCTGCATACTCTCGTACGGTCATGTGCATGACTTTGCCAACTTGTCATGCGTCACCGGCCGGTTGACTCCTGGCGCTCATGAAAGTACCGGCAGGGGTGGCCCCTGCCGGTACTTCCGCGTCGCACTTCGACAAGCGATCAGTTCTGCTTGTCGGTCGGCTCCTCGTTCTCGGCCTCGGCCGACTCCTGGCCCTCGGCCTCCGCGGGCTCCTGACCCTCGGCCTCGGCCTGCGCCGACTCCTGGCCCTCGGCTTCGGCCGGCTCCTGGCCCTCAGCCTCGGCCTCGGCCGACTCCTGGTCCTCAGCCTCGGCCGACTCCGCGCTCTCGGCCTCCGCAGGCTCCTGACCCTCGGCCTCGGCCGGCTCCGCGCTCTCGGCCTCCGCCGGAGCCGCGGCTTCGGCGACCTCCGCCGCCACCGCCGCAGACGTCTCCGCGGACTCCGCGAGCACCTCGGCCGCGACCAGCTCGGCCGCCTCCTTGGCGACCGTCAGCAGAACGGTGTCCTGCGGAGCCTGGTCGGCGAAGCTCTCCGGGTGGTGGCAGGCGACCTGCTGACCCGGCTTCAGCTCGACGAGCTTCGGCTCGGTCGTCTTGCAGATCTCCGTCGCCTTCCAGCACCGGGTGTGGAAGCGGCAGCCGCTCGGCGGCGAGATCGGCGAGGGCACGTCACCCTGGAGCAGGATGCGGTCGCTCTTGGCGTTCTTGCGCCGCGGGTCCGGGATCGGCACCGCCGACATGAGCGCCTTGGTGTACGGGTGCATCGGCGCCTTGTACAGCGACTCGCGGTCGGCCAGCTCCACGATCTTGCCGAGGTACATCACCGCGATCCGGTCCGAGACGTGCCGGACGACCGAGAGGTCGTGCGCGATGATCACGTACGTCAGGCCGAGCTCCTGCTGGAGGTCGTCCAGCAGGTTGACGACCTGCGCCTGGATCGACACGTCCAGCGCCGAGACCGGCTCGTCCGCCACGACCAGCTTCGGCTTCAGGGCGAGCGCGCGGGCGATGCCGATGCGCTGGCGCTGACCGCCGGAGAACTCGTGCGGGTAGCGGTTGTAGTGCTCGGGGTTGAGGCCCACGACCGACAGCAGCCGCTGGACCTCCGCCTTGATGCCGCCCGGGGGCGTGACGCCCTGCAGCTTGAAGGGGGCGCCGACGATCGTGCCGATGGTGTGGCGCGGGTTCAGCGAGGAGTACGGGTCCTGGAAGATCATCTGAACGTCGCGGCGCAGCGGACGCATGCCGCCCACCCCGAGGTGCGTGATGTCCTTGCCCTCGAACTCGACCTTGCCGCCGGTCGGCTCAAGCAGCCGGGTGATCAGCCGGCCCATCGTCGACTTGCCGCAGCCCGACTCGCCCACCACGCCCAGCGTCTCACCGGCCCTGACCTCGAAGTCGAGGCCGTCGACCGCGTGCACGGCGCCGACCTGCCGCTGGAGCAGGCCCTTCTTGATCGGGAAGTGCTTCTGGAGCCCGGTCACCTTCAGCAGGGTCTCGCCGGGGGCGGCGTCCTTGGTGAGGGTGGCACCTTCGCTCTGCGCAGGGATGGTCACCGCTTTGTCCTCGCTCACAGCTTCGGCGCAATCTCTTCGGTCCAGATCCGCTCCCGCTGCTCCTGCGTCATGTGGCAGGCGGCCCAGTGCTGACTGCCGACCTCGGTCAGCTCGGGGCGGACCGTGCGGGTGACGTTGTCCTTCGGGACGTCGGCGTACGGGCAGCGCGGGTTGAAGGCGCAGCCGGACGGGACGTTGATCAGGGAGGGCGGGGAGCCCTTGACCGGGATCAGGCGCTCCTGCTGCTCGCGGTCGAGCCGCGGCATCGAGCCGAGCAGGCCCCAGGTGTAGGGGTGGCGGGGCTCGTAGAACACCTTCTCGGCCGGGCCCCGCTCGATGCAGCGGCCGCCGTACATCACCAGGATGTCGTCGGCGAGCTCGGCGACGACGCCCAGGTCGTGGGTGATGATGATGACCGCGGAACCGAACTCCGTCTGCAGGTCCCGGATCAGGTCGAGGATCTGCGCCTGGACGGTCACGTCCAGGGCCGTCGTCGGCTCGTCCGCGATGAGCAGCTCGGGGTTGTTCACCAGCGACATCGCGATCATCGCGCGCTGGCGCATACCGCCGGAGAACTCGTGCGGGTAGCTGTCGACGCGCTTGTCCGGCTGCGGGATGCCCACCCGGTCGAGCATCTCGACCGCGCGCTTCTTCGCGGCCTTCTTGGTGACGTCGTGGTGGATCCGGTACGCCTCCACGATCTGCTGGCCGATCGTGTAGTACGGGTGCAGCGCGGACAGCGGGTCCTGGAAGATCATCGCCATGTCCCGGCCGCGCAGCTTGCGCACCTGGTCGGGGTCGGCGGAGAGCAGCTCGGTGCCGTCCAGCCAGATCTCGCCGGAGATCTGCGCCTTGCGCTTGCCGTACTGGCCGGCGGTGTGCAGGCCCATGATGCCGAGCGAGGTCACCGACTTGCCGGAGCCGGACTCGCCCACGATGCCGAGGGTCTTGCCCTTCTCCAGCGTGAAGCTGAGCCCGTCCACGGACTTGACCAGACCGTCGTCGGTCGGGAAGTGCACCTTCAGGTCGCGCACTTCCAGGAAGGACGTCGGGGCGGGGGACGTGCTCGTGGGTTCACCCACGGCCGCTCCGCTCTTGCTCAGTTCCGTCATGAGAGCCTCACTCGGGGGTCGATCACGGCGTACAGGATGTCCACCACGAGGTTGGCGATCAGCACCGCGAGAGAAGTGATCAGGGTGACGCCCAGGATGATGGGCAGGTCCTGGTTCTTGATGGCGGTCAGCACCGCCTGGCCGAGGCCGGGCAAGCTGAACGTCGTCTCGGTCAGGATGGCGCCGCCGATGAGAGCACCGAGGTCCATACCGAGCATGGTCAGGATCGGCGTCATCGTGGAGCGCATGGCGTGCTTGCCGATGACGACCTGTTCCGTGAGGCCCTTCGCGCGTGCCGTGCGGATGTAGTCCTCGCCGAGGATCTCCAGCATGGTGGCGCGGGTGATGCGGGCGTACATGGCGGCGTAGAGGAAGGCAAGGGTGACCCAGGGCAGGATCATGCCGCCGAGCCAGCCGGAGAAGCTCTGGTCCAGGGGCACGTACTGGCCGTTGATCCAGTTCAGTCCGTAACTGAAGACCGCCAGCGAGAGCAGACCTGTGAAGTAGATGGGCAGGGACACACCGCCGAGCGCGACCACCATGGCCGTCCGGTCCCAGATGGTGCCCCGCTTGAGCGCGGAGAGCACACCCGCCGCGACGCCGAAGACCAGCCACAGCACGGCGGCACCGAGGGCGAGACCCAGGGTCACCGGGAAGCGGTCGGTCAGCACCGGCCAGACGGCCTGCTCGCTGCGGAAGGAGTAGCCGAAGCAAGGCGCGGCACAGTGGGTGACATCACCGCCGGCCGCGTAGGTGCGGCCCACGAAAATGCCCTTGAAGAAGTGCCAGACCTGCACGAAGATCGGGTCGCTCAGACCCAGCTTCTCCCGCACCGCCGCGACGGCGTGAGGGTCGGCCTGCTTGCCCACGAAGCTCGTGGCGATGTCGACGCCCGCCCACTTGGGGACGAGGAAGAAGATGCAGAAGACCACCAGGATGATGACCACCAGCATCACTGCGGCGGCGAACAGCCGCCTGATGAGGTAAGCGAGCACAGCTAACGGCCCGCCGCGGGACCGCGGGCCGCCGGAGGTCTTCCGGTGGCCCGCGGTCCCGCCGCGCCGGCCTTCACCTGCCTTTCGTGCCGTGCGGCGGGTGTGCCGGGATTACTTCGTGGACTTCAGACCGATGTTGACGAAGTCGTAGTAGCCGCTGTACGCGTTCGTCGTGTAGACGTTGGCGATACGCGAGGAGCGCCAGTTCAGGAGCCGCTCGAAGGTGAAGGGCAGGTAGTACGCACCGTCGCTGACCTTGTGGTTGATCTCGGTGGCGATCTGCGTCTTCTTCGCGTCGTCCAGCGTGGTGGTGTACTTGTCGAACAGCCCGTCGATCGACTTGTCCTTGATCATGCCGAAGTTGTTGTTACCGCTCTGCAGGATGTAGTTGCTGCTCCACAGCGGGATGCCGTAGCCCTGGACGGTCGGGAAGTCCGGACCCCAGCCCATGATGATGATGCCGAGCTTCTTCTTCGCGACATTCGAGGGGGAGCCGATGATGCCGGAGCTCTGCGCACCGTCGTACTGGTAGATGTCGGCCTGGATGCCGACCTTCTTCAGCGCCTCCTGCAGGGACGTGGCCGTGGCCACCTCCTGCTGCTTGTTGTTGCGGACGGCGATGGTGGTCTTGAAGCCGTTCGGCTGACCGCAGGCCTTCAGCGACTGCTTGGCCAGGTCGTCGTTGCCGTTCTTGTTGGCACCGGCGATCTTGTACGGGTCGTACTTCTGACCCTCGCCACCGGCGATCGACGGCGGGAGCATGTTGGTGCCGATGTCACCACCGGCGATCGGGCCACCGCGCGCGGTCTGCAGCGACACGTGGTCGGCCGCGTAGATGACGGCCTTGCGGCAGTCGATGTTGTCGAACGGCTTGACGTTCTGCGGGAAGACCGCGTAACGGATGAAGCCGGAGACGGGGTTGTCCAGGTTGCCCTTGTGCTGCTTCAGGGCGATGGTGCGGCCCTGCGGGCCCAGGCCCGTCTGGCCGGCGTCGATGTCGTAGTCGCCGTTGATCAGGCGCTGGTCCATGTCGGACTGGTTGGACGAGATCGTCAGCGAGATCTTGTCCGGGTACGCCTTGCGCACCGGGTCCGACGACGCCTTCCAGCTGGTGTTGCGGACCAGCACCAGCTTCTTGCCGGGGCTGTACGACTCGAACTTGTACGGACCCGAGGAGAAGGGGTGCAGCGTGTACTTCGCCTTGGTGTCCTTGTCCTGGCGGACCGGGGACGCCGTGACCATGGCGAGGACCTGCTTGAAGTCCGAGTTCGGCTTGGGCAGGTGGAAGACGATCGTCTTGGCGTCGGGCGTGGAGATCGCCTTCAGGCCGAGCTTGTCCTTCGAGGTGTCCTTGTACGGACCCTTGTAGGTGCCCTTGGGGTCGAGCATCTGCTGGAGGTAGATCGGACCGCCGGACAGCACGTCCTGCGCCCAGACCCGCTCGATGCCGTACTTGATGTCCTGGGAGGTGATGGCCTTGCCATCCTCCCAGGTGCTCCCGTCCCGCAGGTGGAAGGTGTACGTCTTGCCGTCGGCCGAGACCTGGCCCTCGTCGGTGGCGAGGTCGGGCGTGAGCTCGGCGCCCGCGGCGCCCGGCTCGGTCTTGTAGGTGAGCAGCTGACGGCTGTAGTAACGCGAGAAGTCCCACATGAAGCCGTAGTAACCGCGCGTGGTGTCCCAGAAGTCGGCGTCCTGAGCGGAGACGAACTTCAGCTCGCCGCCCTTCTTGACCAGCGAGGCCTGGGCGACCTTGTTGTTCGCCGCGTCGAAGCCGGCGGCGCCGTTCTTCGAACCGCCGTCGTCGCTGCCGCTGCCGCCGCACGCCGCCAAGGCCAGCATGCCGGCGACCGCGGCAGCAGCGGCCAGCGCCTGCTTACGCCGCCCTGTGGTGCGTTGGGTAGTCACGATCTCGGATCCTCCGGATTTGATGAGAGACCCCGTGTAGATGGCACGGGACGCTTAGGTAAGGCGGTTCAGCGGGAGCCCTTCGGGTCCAGCGCGTCCCGCACGCCGTCGCCGAAGAGGTTGAAGGCCAGAACGGTGATGAAGATCGCCACGCCGGGGACGACCATGTACATGGGGTCCGAGTCGTAGTAGTCGATCGCGGTGGAGAGCATCTGCCCCCAGGAGGACGTGGGCGGCTTGACGCCCACACCCAGGAAGCTGAGTGCCGCCTCGGTGAGGATGTTGGTGGGGATCATCATCGTCGTGTAGACGATGATCGGCGCGACCAGGTTGGGCAGCAGTTCTTTGAACAGGATGTAGAAGCGCCCGGCGCCCAGCGATCGGGCGGCCTCGACGTACTCGCGCTCACGCATCGAGAGGGTCTGTCCGCGCACCACGCGTCCGATGTACGGCCAGCCGAAGAAGCCGATGACCAGGATCATCACGAACACACGCACGCTGGACCCGCTCAGGCCCAGCATCTCGTTCGGCATCACGGAGACCAGCGCGATGATGAAGAGCAGCTGCGGGAAGGCCAGCAGACCGTCCATGACGCGGCTGATCGCCGAGTCGACCCAGCCGCCGAAGAAGCCGGCCAGGATGCCGAGGACGGTGCCGAGCACGACGGCGACGATCGCGGACAGGAAGCCGACAAGGAGCGAGATCCGGGAGCCGTAGAGGATCCGCGCGAAGATGTCGCGGCCGTTGACGGGCTCGACGCCCAGCAGGTGGTCGCCGCTGATGCCGCCCAACGACCCCTTGGGGGTGCCGAACAGAGGGTCGATCAGGCCCTCGTGGAAGGTGTCCGGATCCTGCCCGATCAGGTTGGCGATCACTGGGGCGAGAACGGCGACCAGGATGAGGAGGAGCACGACGACGCCGCCCGAGAGGGCGAGTTTGTCGCGCTTGAGGCGCTCCCAGGCGATCCGGCCCAGGGAGCGCCCCTGCACGGCCTTGTCGCCGGCGGTGACAACCGCCGCTTCTTCGGCCGCGCTCGGGGCCGCTTCCGCGGTCGGCTCGTGCAATGGTGCCGTCATCTGGCAGGGACCCCTCTCAACCGGCTGTAGCCGGCTTGCACTTGCCGCTGGTAGCGGCATGATCGCTCTCTCCTGGTCAGGGATGAACACCCCTTGGAGCGCGAGTCTTCAATGCTGCGGCGACCGGTTACCAGAGTTGGCGGTGAATGGATGCGCAACCGTGATACGAGCATGAAGTTTCGTTATCCGAACGACGGGTAACACCTGTCGGACAGGGGCAAGCCTGACAAGAGGTCATATCATCGGGTCAAATCCCCTGGTCTACACGCGGAGACCCGGCCGCGGGCGCACTTCCGCGCCCAGGATCGCCGAGTGTCGCGTGACCCAGATCACAGCATGCGGCGAGCCTGCTCCCGTCCCAAAAAAAGACAACAGAGGCATTCGACACGGCCGCGGCCTGCGGAAGTTCCCCAGGAGCGGTGCTCTCAGTAGCCGCCGGGGGCCGGCGGATAGCCGTACCCCGCGGCCGGTGCCGGTGGCAGGGCCGCGTGGGCCTCGCGGTTGTAGAACGGCTGGGCGGTCGCCCGCATCCACAGCACCACCGGGTCGTACTCGTCGGTCATGGCGACCGTCGACACCGGCAGCCCGTCCGGCACCGCCCCGATGGACTGCTGCATCATCGCCCGCACCGAGTCCACGGCCGGCGGCGACGTGTCGTACACGTCGAGCCCGATCGCGAGATACGGCGCCCCGAGCGCCGGCTGCACCCAGGCGCGCCGCAGTGAGCGGACCGCGGCCGTACGGTGGGCGTTCTGCGACAGGAGCGCATAGAACTGCGGGATCTCGATGGCCGGTTCGGCGAGCCGCAGCGGTCCCGCGGGCTGGCGGTCCAGGCCGGTGGCGATCCGGCGCAGATCCAGCCAGGGGATGCCTACACCACCGCCCGGGGCGTGCGGGTTGAGCCACAGCCCGAAGTGGTCGGGATAGAGCGTGCGGGCCACGTCGAGGCCGTCGACCACCTCGTACGAACGGTTCCAGCCGCTCGCCGACAGTTCCTGGGCCGAGGTCACGCAGGGGGCGTAACCGTGGCCGTCGACCTCCATGTTCCCGTACTGGGCGTCGGGGGAGCCGCCCTGGCCGTGCCAGAGCAGCATCCAGATCTGGCCTGAGGAGGGCGTGGCGAGGGCGCGGAGGAGTGCCTCGTAGGCGTCGTAGCGCCCGGGGGTTACCTGGCGCAGCATGTGCTCGACCTGTCCGGTCGCCGCGGTGCCGCTGGCGCTCACGTGTTACCGCCCCTTCATTGAGTTGCCCCGCGTTGGAGGTCGCCCCGCGTTTGGAGACAGCTTAAGCGCCGAGGGGGTGGAGGCCGATGGTCCGTCGGCGGCTGGGCCCGGCCGGTGGCCGGTCGCGCCGCGCGGCGGAGCCGCAGCTCGGCACCGCCCCGCGCCCCTGGTCGGCTGCCCTCAGGGCGTCCCTAGTGGCCGTACTGGTAGAAGGGCCGGACGTTCTCCCGCATCCAGTGGCCCACCGGGTCGTCCGCCACGTCGAGCAGGACCAGGTTCACCGGCCACTTCACCGGGACCCGGCCGAGGGCCCTGCCCAGCGCCTCCAGGGGCAGCGCCCTGATGTCCCCCTCCCACTGGGAGAGTTCGACGCCCACGAACATGACGGGGTCCGCCGTCTCGACCACGGCCAGGCAGCGGCGGGCCGTGGCGACCACGCCGGTCTCCGCGAACTCGGCGGAGGCCGCGGCCAGGAAGTCCATCGGGTCGTCCTGCCAGTCGGGTTCGAAGAGCCGGACCCGGCCGCCCGAGGCGGGGCCGTCCAGTTCGCTGCGGCCGGAACGGCACAGCTCGGCGACCGCCTCCGGCGGCAGCGGGACACCCACCACTCCCCCGGGGTTCACGGCGATGCCGACCTGCGGGGGCAGACCGCGGGCGAACTCGACGGCCGGGGCGATCGTGTACGACAGATGGGAGCCGACCACCTGGCGGAACTGCTCCTCGGAGCTGAAGACCGGGACGTACACCCGGCCCTCGATCTCCGTGGTGGGCAGATCCAGCGGGCCGCTGTGCGGGCCGCCGCCCTCCGGCAACGGGATCCACAGGAAACTGCGGCCCAGTACCTCGATGAGCCGGCCCGCGGCCGCGGGGACGCCGAGGGAGGCCGACAGGACCTCCTCCAGCTCGTTGCCGGGCCAACCGCCGTGCGGGTGGGGGTGCGCCTGTGCCGGGAAGTCCGCGGGGACGTCCGCCGGATAGTCCATCTGCCTACCGCCTGCTGGAAACCGCTGCTGCTGAGTCCGAAAAGGCTAGCGGGTGGCTGTGACAATGCCTCACCCCGTGACCCGCCCGGCTTCCCGGAAGGCCTCACCCGGCGAGCTTCTCCGCCTCCCGGAAGGCGATCCGGCACAGCACGTCCGCCGCGTCCCGGTCGAGGAGCACCGCCGAGCCGACGCCCTGGGGCAGGCCGCCCTTCTCCACCGCGCGCACCAGGCGGGCGGCGGCGTGACGGTGGCGCAGGAACGCGTACCGGGAGACGCCCCGGCCGCGCTCGCGCTGCCCGTCCAGTGCCGTGCCGGGGGTGACGTCCAGGAGCAGCAGGTGCAGGGTGCCGCCGCGGCGGCGGGCCGCGCGGGCCAGCCAGTCGCGCACCCAGGCCTGGGTGCCGCAGTCGTGCACCACCACGGCCTCGCCGGTGCGCAGCGCGCGGCGCAGTCCGGCGTAGTGCGCGAGGCGGACCAGCGGGCGGTAGAGGGCGTACGGCAGGAGGCGGGCCAGGCGGCCGTCCCAGCGGTCGCGGGTGTCCTGGGAGTCGATCCGGATGCCCTGGACGGTGCGGTGCATCAGGGTGGACTTGCCGCTGCCCGGCAGCCCGGTGACCACGACCAGGTCACGGGGGCCGAAGAGCAGGCCGTGCGGGCTGCGGCCGGCACGCTCGCGCAGGTCACGGACGACCGGTGCCACGGGCGTCCCCCCGCGCGAGCGCAGCCGAGCGTGGGGGAGCTCCCCGCACCGCTCGCGGGCCGGGGCCGCCGGCTGCCCGGGCAGGGCGATACCCGTCGTCGTCGCGTATGCCGTGGTCCTTGTCACCGTGATCGTCCTCCCTGGGGGTTCAGGAAAGGTTCTCCCCACTTAACGTAAAGAGAAGGTAATGCACGGTGTCTCGCGGTTCCGTCCCCTTCCGGCCACAGGCCTGTTACAAAGCTCCGCCCGGCATGCAATGATGTGCCCGCCAACTGCATACCGGCCGTTTGAATCCGCGCGGGAGAGTCCCCAGCAGCCTTCGCTGGGGCGCCGAAGGAGCAAGTCCCTCCCTTGAATCTCTCAGGCCCCGTTACCGCGCGGGCGAGGCACATCTGAAAAGCGGGCCGCCGTGTCGGTGGCCCCACCCAAGGTGCAAGCCGTGACCACCGATGTGGTCAGGGCGAACCTCTCAGGTTCCGATGACAGATGGGGAGGACAGACCTCGCCTGTCATGCCCTGGGATCTTTGGGAGACGACCGACCGATGAGCAGTTCCGATTCCGCTGGACTCCGCCGTACCGCGCTCGATGCCCTGCATCGCTCGCTCGGCGCCACCATGACCGACTTCGCCGGCTGGGACATGCCGCTGCGCTACGGATCCGAGCGCGACGAGCACGTCGCCGTGCGGACCAGGGCCGGGCTCTTCGACCTCTCCCACATGGGCGAGATCGCCGTGACCGGCCCCCAGGCGGCCGCTCTGCTGAACCACGCCCTGGTCGGCAACATCGCCTCCGTCGGCGTCGGGCGCGCCCGCTACACCATGATCTGCCGGGCCGACGGCGGCATCCTCGACGACCTGATCGTCTACCGGCTGGCCGAGACCGAGTACCTCGTCGTGGCCAACGCCTCGAACGCCCAGGTGGTCCTCGACGCGCTGACGGAGCGTGCCGCCGGCTTCGACGCCGAGGTACGGGACGACCGGGACGCGTACGCGCTGATCGCCGTCCAGGGACCGGAGTCGCCCGGGATCCTGAAGTCGCTGACCGACGCCGACCTGGACGGCCTGAAGTACTACGCCGGGCTGCCCGGCACCGTCGCCGGGGTTCCGGCACTGATCGCCCGCACCGGCTACACCGGCGAGGACGGCTTCGAGCTGTTCGTGAAGCCCGAGCACGCGGTGCAGGTGTGGCAGGCGCTGACCGAGGCGGGCTCCCCGGTGGGCCTGGTGCCCTGCGGGCTGTCCTGCCGGGACACCCTGCGCCTGGAGGCCGGCATGCCGCTCTACGGGCACGAGCTGACCACCTCGCTGACCCCCTTCGACGCCGGCCTCGGCCGGGTGGTGAAGTTCGAGAAGGACGGCGACTTCGTGGGGCGCGAGGCGCTCCGGGAGGCCGCCGACCGTGCCGCGGCCGAGCCGCCGCGGGTGCTGGTCGGCCTGGTCGCCGAGGGCCGCCGGGTGCCGCGCGCCGGATACCCGGTGGTCGCGGACGGCGCGGTGATCGGCGAGGTCACCTCCGGTGCCCCCTCCCCCACGCTGGGCAGGCCGATCGCCATGGCGTACGTCGACGCGGCGCACGCGGCGCCGGGCACCGCGGGTGTCGGCGTGGACATCCGGGGCAGCCACGAACCGTACGAGGTCGTGGCCCTGCCGTTCTACAAGCGCCAGAAGTAGACCCCGAAGCAGACCCAGAAGGAGACACTGAGCCGGGCGGCGCGTGACCCTGCGCACATTTCCGCTGCTCACGCGTGTTTCCAGCAGTCCTCTTTCACCACCACTCCCCCGCGTACAGGAGAATTCAGGCCATGAGCAACCCCCAGCAGCTGCGTTACAGCAAGGAGCACGAGTGGCTGTCGGCCGCCGCGGACGGCGTGGCGACGGTCGGCATCACGGAGCACGCGGCCAACGCGCTCGGTGACGTCGTCTTCGTCCAGCTCCCGGCCGTCGGCGACACCGTGACCGCGGGCGAGTCCTGCGGCGAGCTGGAGTCGACCAAGTCGGTCTCCGACCTCTACTCGCCGGTCACCGGCGAGATCACCGAGGTCAACGAGGACGTCGTGGACGACCCGTCCCTGGTGAACTCGGCCCCCTTCGAGGGCGGCTGGCTGTTCAAGGTGCGTTTCGCGGACGAGCCGGCCGACCTGCTCTCCGCCGACGAGTACACCGCCTTCACCGCCGGCTGAGGAGTCGTAGAAACAGATGTCCGTTCTGAACACGCCCCTGCACGAGCTCGACCCCGAGGTCGCGGCGGCGGTCGACGCCGAGCTGGCGCGCCAGCAGTCCACCCTGGAGATGATCGCCTCGGAGAACTTCGCTCCGGTCGCGGTCATGGAGGCGCAGGGCTCGGTACTCACCAACAAGTACGCCGAGGGCTACCCGGGCCGCCGCTACTACGGCGGCTGCGAGCACGTCGACGTCACCGAGCAGATCGCCATCGACCGGGTGAAGGAGCTGTTCGGCGCCGAGTACGCCAACGTGCAGCCGCACTCCGGTGCCTCCGCCAACCAGGCGGCCCTGTTCGCGCTGGCCCAGCCCGGCGACACCATCCTGGGTCTGGACCTGGCGCACGGCGGCCACCTGACCCACGGCATGCGGCTGAACTTCTCCGGCAAGCAGTTCGATGTCGTCGCCTACCACGTCGACGACGCCGGTCTCGTCGACATGGCCGAGGTGGAGCGGCTCGCCAAGGAGCACCGGCCGAAGGTGATCATCGCCGGCTGGTCGGCGTACCCGCGCCAGCTGGACTTCGCCGAGTTCCGGCGGATCGCCGACGAGGTCGAGGCGTACCTGTGGGTCGACATGGCCCACTTCGCCGGCCTGGTCGCGGCGGGCCTGCACGAGAACCCGGTGCCGTACGCCGACGTGGTCACCTCCACCACCCACAAGACCCTCGGCGGTCCCCGCGGCGGGATCATCCTCGCCCGCCAGGCCTTCGCGAAGAAGCTGAACTCGTCCGTCTTCCCGGGCTTCCAGGGCGGTCCCCTGGAGCACGTGATCGCGGCGAAGGCGGTCTCCTTCAAGGTCGCCGCCTCGGAGGACTTCAAGGAGCGCCAGCGTCGTACGGTGGAGGGTGCGCGCATCCTCGCCGAGCGGCTGACGGCGGCGGACGCCCGCGAGGCCGGGGTGAACGTCCTGTCCGGAGGTACGGACGTCCACCTGATCCTGGTCGACCTGCGCGCGTCCGAGCTGGACGGGCAGCAGGCCGAGGACCGTCTCCACGAGGTCGGCATCACGGTCAACCGCAACGCCGTCCCGAACGACCCGCGGCCGCCGATGGTGACCTCGGGTCTGCGGATCGGCACGCCGGCGCTGGCCACCCGGGGCTTCACGGCCGAGGACTTCGCCGAGGTCGCGGACGTGATCGCCGAGACGCTGAAGCCGTCCTACGACGCGGCGGCCCTCAAGGCCCGGGTCCGGGCCCTGACCGACAAGCACCCGCTGTACCCCGGTCTCGACAAGTAGTTCCCTGGTGGGGGCACCCGATGGCGTGTGCCCCCACCCTGTTCGGAGGAGTTCCCGTGGCCATCTCGGTCTTCGACCTGTTCTCGATCGGCATCGGCCCGTCGAGCTCCCACACCGTCGGTCCGATGCGCGCGGCCCGTATGTTCGCACGACGCCTGCGCAACGAAGGGCTGCTGGACTCCGTCACCTCCATACGCGCCGAGCTGTACGGGTCGCTCGGTGCGACCGGCCACGGCCACGGCACCCCGAAGGCGGTGCTGCTCGGTCTGGAGGGCGCCTCGCCGCGCACGGTCGACGTGGAGGGCGCGGACGACCGGGTCGAGGCGATCAAGGCCACGAAGCGCCTGTCGCTCCTCGGCGAGCACGAGATCGCGTTCTCCTTCGACGCCGACCTGAAGCTGCACCGCCGGAAGACCCTCCCGTACCACGCGAACGGCATGACCCTCTGGGCGCACGACGCGTCCGGGGCGGAGCTGCTGTCCAAGACGTACTACTCGGTCGGCGGCGGGTTCGTCGTCGACGAGGAGGCGGTCGGCGCGGACCGCATCAAGCTGGACGACACGGTCCTGAAGTACCCCTTCCGCACGGGCGACGAACTGCTGCGCCTGACGAAGGAGACGGGTCTGTCGATCTCCGCGCTGATGCTGGAGAACGAGCGGGCCTGGCGGACCGAGGAGGAGATCCGCGAGGGTCTGCTGGACATCTGGCGGGTGATGCAGGCGTGCGTCGCGCGCGGGATGTCGCGGGAGGGGATCCTGCCGGGCGGTCTGCGGGTCCGCCGCCGTGCCGCCGTCACCGCGCGCCAACTGCGTGCCGAGGGCGACCCGTTGGCGCACGCGATGGAGTGGATCACGCTCTACGCGATGGCCGTGAACGAGGAGAACGCGGCGGGCGGCCGGGTGGTCACCGCCCCCACGAACGGTGCGGCGGGCATCATCCCGGCCGTCCTGCACTACTACATCAACTTCGTCCCGGGCGCCGACGAGGACGGCGTGGTCCGCTTCCTCCTCGCCGCCGGCGCGATCGGCATGCTCTTCAAGGAGAACGCCTCCATCTCCGGCGCCGAGGTCGGCTGCCAGGGCGAGGTCGGCTCCGCCTGCTCGATGGCCGCGGGCGCCCTCGCCGAGGTGCTGGGCGGATCCCCCGAGCAGGTCGAGAACGCGGCCGAGATCGGCATGGAACACAACCTCGGCCTCACCTGCGACCCGGTCGGCGGCCTGGTCCAGATCCCCTGCATCGAGCGCAACGGCATGGCCGCGGTCAAGGCGGTCACCGCGGCCCGCATGGCCATGCGCGGCGACGGCTCCCACAAGGTGTCCCTGGACAAGGTCATCAAGACCATGAAGGACACGGGCGCCGACATGAGCGTCAAGTACAAGGAGACGGCCCGGGGCGGGCTGGCGGTGAACATCATCGAGTGCTGAGGGGACGGCCCCGGTGGCCGGGTGATCTCCCTGCCGGTCGGTCCTACTGCCCGGCCGAGCCGGGTTCTCCGCCGAGGGACTCCTGGTAGACGTCCGCGTGGGTGGGCGAGTCCTTGATCAGGTCGTCGCAGAAGGCGGCGACGTCGTCGCCGACGAGTTCCAGGACTCCCTGCCCGGACGCGACGCCCTCTTCGAAGAAGTCGACGATCCCTGGGAGCAGGGTCCCGCCGGACAAGGCGACCGGTCCGACCTTGAAGAGGTACTTCTGCATCTCCCGGTAGACGATCTGATAGTCCGCCGGGAGCGCCTTGACCCGCGCCGTGTGCGCTCGCCACTGCTTCTTGCCTTCGATGATGTCCTGGATGCTCACGTCAGCCTCCCAGCCGGCCCAGTTTCCTGGCGACGTTCCTGTTCAACTGCTCGCGCCACCGGTCGCGATAGCTCCGAGCCCCTTCTCCGCCGGCCAGCGCCGCGCAGAAGCCCGCGACGTCGTCGCCCAGCACCTCGTGAACGCCCTGTCCGTCCGCCGCCGTCTCCTCGAGCAGCCCCAGGGCACCGTCGAGGATCGGCATCAGGTTGCGGCCCGTGAAGTTCCCGTAGGGGAAGAGGTGGGCCTTGATCTGTTCCCACGCCGCCCGGTGGCCGGCCGGCAATGCCCCGGCCCGGGCTTCGAACGCCTTCCATTCCCGGGTGAGGTCGCTGCCGGTCATGGTCTCCCAGAAGTTCATCGCCCGCCCTCCTTGAGCTGGTCGATCCGCGCGGAGAGGTACTCCCATTTCAGCCAGAACCTCGCGAGTTCTTCGCGCCCCGCGTCGTTGAGCGCATAGAACTTGCGTGGCGGCCCCAACCCGGACGGCCGTTTCGTGACCCGCACGAGCCCGTTCTTCTCCAGTCGCAGCAGGATGGTGTAGACCGTGCCCTCGACGACGTCGGCGAAGCCGAGTTCATTGAGCCGGCGCGTGATGGCGTACCCGTAGGTCTCCTCCCTGCCGACGATCTCCAGCACGCAGCCCTCGAGCGTGCCCTTCAACATCTCCGTCAGATCGTCCACCACGGGGCCCCTCTGCGCTCCTCCCGGTACTGCGTAGTACCGAGTTCCGCTACACGGTATCACCGAGTAGCTCAGCGAGCAGCGCGTGGAGGACACCGGCCCATCCACGTTCCCCCTGGGGCTACCGCACAGTAACCGCCTGCTTCTACGCTGCCGCCAACTCACCATCAAATCGAGGGAGTTGGGTCATGCGGGTTCTCAGACGGCTGGCGGCGGTCGCCGCCGCCGGGGCGCTGTTCCTGGTGGTTCCCGGCACCGCGCACGCGGACACGGGTTCGACGAAGTTCTCCGGAACCACCGCCATCGGCACGCACAACGCGTACGAGAAGGACAAGTACACCTACTGGGCGCAGGCGCTGGACTCCGGGGCCTCGCTGCTGGAGCTGGACGTGTACGCGGACAGCATCACCAAGCGGTGGCGGGTCAGCCACAGCAACCCGTTCGGCAACGACAACAACTGCGAACACGCCGACACGCCGAGCGAGTTGTACAGCCAGAGCCGGAACCAGGACCTGGGCAGCTGCCTCGACAACATGGCCGCCTGGGAGCAACTGCACCCGGACCACGCACCCATCGTGGTCAAGGTCGAGCTGAAGGTCGGGTTCAACAACAACGTGGGCCTCGGACCCGACGAGTTCGACACGCTCGTCTCCCAGAAGCTCGGCAGCAGCGTGTACAAGCCCGCCGACCTGCTCGGCTCCTCCTACCCCACGCTCGACGCCGCCGCCAAGGCCGACGCGTGGCCCAGCCGGGACGCGCTCAAGGGCAAGTTCATCTTCGAGCTGATCCCGGGCACGGTGGAGCAGGCCAACCCGTTCGACCACTACTGGACGGACGAGGAGTACGGCGACCATCTCCGGGACCTGTACGCCGCCGGGCAGATCTCCGCGGCCCAGGCCTTCCCGGCCGTGCTGGGCGCCGCGAACGGGGACCCGCGCACCAGCCGGTACGACGCCGGCATCCGGCCCTGGTTCGTGTTCTTCGACGGCGACGCCGCGACCTACGTCAACAACGGCTACAACACGTCGTTCTACTCCACGAACCACTACATCCTGATCATGACGGACGCCTCCAACGTCTCACCGGCGATCTCCTCGACCAGCCCGACCGACGCGGAGGTCGCCGCACGGCTCGCGCTGCTCGCGGCCGACCACGCCGGCATCATCACCTCGGACTGGTCGACGAAGTCGGCGGCCGTGCTCGGCCAGGTGGCCACCCGGAGCTGACAAATCACGCGCCCACGCGGATCGCGGGTGCCGATCCGGGGAATGGGGAATACGGAATGCACACTTGCAATTCCTGCCCCCCTCCGGTCTCTCCCCGCTCCCCCCTCTCCCCCATCGGCACCCAGGGAGTCCCCCCACATGCTGCACGGAATCGACGTGAGCGCGTACCAGTCCTCCGCCTACGACACGGACGGCCTCTCCTTCGTCTTCATCAAGGCGACGGAGGGGCGTTCGTACGTCAATCCCAAGCTCGCCGCCCAGACCAAGACCGGCCGCGACGCCGGACTGGTCGTCGGCTACTACCACTTCCTCTGGCCGGGCAACATCACCGCCCAGGCCGAGTACTTCGTCAAGCACGCCCCCGAGAAGGCGGGCGAGATCCTCGCCGTCGACTGGGAGACCACCGGCGACGGCACCCACGCGAGCAACGCCGAGAAGGATCGTTTCATCCGATCAGTACAGGAACTGCGGCCGAGCCACCGGGTGGTGCTGTACACCAACCGCAACTTCTGGCTGACCGTCGACACCACCTCGTTCGCCGGCGACGGCCTCTGGATCGCCGACTACGTCAGCGCCGGCCACCCGCGCATCGAGGCCAAGTGGCGTTTCCACCAGTACACCAGCGACCCGCACGACAAGAACGTGGCGGACTTCGCCAGCAAGGCGGCCCTCACCTCCTGGGCGAAGAAGGGCGATTGAGCGCGACCCGAGGACTGGTCCCGACCGTCGCCCGACGCGGCGCGGGCGACGGGACCGGGCTCCCCGGATCGGTCCCGCCGGCGGCCGTCCCCGTGGCCCCGCCCGTGCCGGGAGCGTCCCCCGGTCTCGCTCGCGCACGTGACGGTTCCCCCGAGCCCACGGGGAGTACGGGTGGCACCGGGCCGCCGGTTACCGCGCCCCGGCCGCCGGGCGCGGCCTGCCGTGTCCTGGACAGAACCTGCCGGCGCCCACGTCTACGCCATATGGCGCACAGCGCGCCGCTCCCGGCCCGGGTGCGGGAAACCCCGGGCCCCACTCCGCTGGCCTAGCCCCGGAAGTTGTCCGGCCGCTCCGGGGACGCCTCCGCCAGGGCCTTCCGTACGCCCTCGACGCCGTCCCGGAGGCCGTACACCGGGGTGCCCGGCTGCTGGCGCCACGACTCGTCGATGCCGCCGTTGTCGACCGTGTCGAAGCCGAGTTCGTCGATCAGGGCGCGCACGACCCGCTTGGCCGCCTCGTCGTCGCCGGAGACCGGGACGGCCTGGCGGTCGGGGTCGCCGGCGGGGCGGTGGCGGTCCAGGATGTCCTGGGCGAAGGTGCCGTTGAAGGCCTTGACCACGGGGTGCCCGATCTGCCGCTCGGTCCAGCGGCTCTCCGTGAGGCCCCGGTCCTCGATCTCGTCGATTCGGCCGTCCCGCTCCCGCGGGTAGTAGTTGCCGGTGTCGATCACGGCGACGTTCGACGCCGCGCCGTCCAGCAGGCCCGCCGGCAGGTTCGGGACCGCCTTCACCGGGACCGTGACGACCACGACCTCGGCGCCGCGCGCGGCCTCCTCGGCCGGTACGGCGGTCGCTCCCGTCTCCTCGGCGAGTTCGCGGAGTGTCTCGGGACCGCGCGAGTTCGCCACGGACACGTCGTGACCGAGGGCGGTGAGCCGCCGGGTGAGGTTGCCGCCGATGTTGCCCGCGCCGATGATGCCGATCTTCATGACACGCCTTTCGAGATTCGATGCACACGCATGCATGCACTGCCGTCGAGCGACAACCTCGGTCACGCGTGACCTATTCCACAGCTGCGCCGACCGGGTGAGGCGCCGGCTCGGGCCCTCAGAGCCGTACGACGATCTTGCCCAGGTGGGTGTTGGACTCCATCAGGCGGTGCGCGTCCCGGATGCGGTCCAGGCCGTCCAGCACCTCACCGACGACCGGTCGGAAGCCGCCGTCGGCCAGGCCCGCGTTGAGGAAGGCGGTGGAGCGTCGACGGCCCTCCGGGGTGGAGGTGAGGGTCTGGTTGGCGTACGTGTGGATCGTGAAGGGCCAGTTCCAGGGGATCTCGGCGGGCCGCCGGTCCAGCCAGCCGTAGACCACCATGGAGCCGCCCGGCGCCAGTCCCTCCGCCAGCGGACGGAAGCCGGGCCCGCCGATCGCGTCGAACATCACCTCCGCTCCCCTGCCGCCGGTGAGCCGCCTGACCTCATCGGCCACGGCCTCCGCCGTCGACTCCGCCGTGACGATCACCTCCGCCGCTCCCAGTTCCAGCAACCGCTTCCGCTTGGCCTCGGTGCGGGTGGTGGCGATCGGAGTCGCGCCGATGCGCCGGGCGACCTGGATCGCGGCGGTGCCGACCCCGCTGGACGCCCCGGTGATCAGTACGTGGTCGCCGGGCCGCAGCCCCCCGGTCTCCAGCAGTCCGCCGTACGCCGTCGTGTACGTCAGCCAGGCCGCGGCGCCGGTGACCGGGTCCACGGCGGCGGGACGCGGTACGACCGAGGCCGCGGGCAGCACCACCCGTTCCGCGTAGACGCCCTGCGTGCTCATCTCGATGCCGGGACCGGTCGTCACCGGGTCGCCGACGGCGAGTTCGGTGACGCCCTCGCCGACCGCTTCGACGACCCCGGCGGCCTCGTAACCGAGCCGGGAGGCGGGCAGGGACGGCTGGTAGTAGTAAGTCCCCGCCCGGAACAGGGCTTCCGCGCGGTTGAGGCCCAACGCCTCGACGCGTACGGCGACCTGGCCGGGGCCGGGGTCCGGGACGGGTACGTCCTCGACGGTCAGGACGTCGGGTCCGCCGAGTTCGTGGAAGAGCACGGTACGTGCGGTGTTCGCCATGTGATCGACGCTAGGCGGCTCCCATGAGACGAACCATGTCCCGCCGACTCGCTTTCCTGTCCGTCCGTCTCGTCCGGTGCCCGTACGGCTACCGTTCGGACATGGACGTACTGAGCGACGCGGTCGCCGCGATGCGCACCGGACGGCCGCACTCCTCCCGCCGGGACAAACACGCGCCCTGGGGGATGCGGTTCGCGGCCTCGGAGGGCGCCGGGTTCCATGTGGTGCTGCGCGGGTCGGCCTGGCTCCTCCCGGCGACGGGCCGGCCGGTGGCGATGGGACCGGGGGACGTGGTGTTCCTGGCCCACGGCCACGGACACGCGCTGGCCAGCGGACCGGACGCCCCGCTGGAGGACGTGCGGCCCGGCCCGGACGGCCGCTGGCCCGAACCACCGGTCCCCGCGCGGGAATCGGAACCGGACACGGTCCTGCTGTGCGGTGCCTACCTGCTGGACCGCTCCCGCCCCCACCGGCTGCTGTCCGAGCTGCCGGAGGTGATCCACCTGCCCGCCCGGGTGGGCACCCACCGCTCGCTGCGGGCCGCGGTGGAACTGCTCGGTATGGAACTGGAGGACCGGCAGCCGGGCGCGGACGCGATCGTCACCTCGCTGCTCGACACCCTGCTGCTCTACATCCTGCGGGCCTGGTGGCTGCGGGAGCGCGGCGCCGGCCACGACCGGGGCTGGTCCGCCGCGCTGGCCGACCCCGCGGTCTCGGCGGCGCTGCGCGCCATCCACAGCGAGCCGGCGCGCTCCTGGACGGTCGCGGAGCTGGGCGCGCGGGGCGGCCTCTCCCGCGCGGCCTTCGCGCGCCGCTTCACCTCTCTGGTGGGTGAGCCGCCGTCGGCCTATCTGACCTGGTGGCGGATGACCATGGCGGGCCGCCTGCTGCGCGAGGACTCTCTCCCGCTCCGGCAGGTGGCCGAGCGCACCGGCTACACCTCGGAGTTCGCCTTCGCCAAGGCCTTCAAGCGGGAGTACGGCGTGGCACCGGGCCAGTACCGCAGGTCCGCCGGCCGACCCGCGAACGGATCCACCGCGTCCGCCGACTCCGCCCGGCCCACCGCCTAGCCCGCGAACGGATCCGTCGGCCCCGACCGCAGTGTCAGGGCCCGGCACCCGCCGGACCGCCCGCGTCGAGTCCCAAGGCGGGGAACGGCCCCCGGGTATGAGAAAAGGGGGCCCGGGTTCCGGGCCCCCCGCACTCTTCGCTCCCGGCGCCTACTTGCTCAGGTGGGCCCAGAACTCGTCGAACGACAGCACCTTGTCGCCGTTCAGATCGCGGCTGTTGATGATCGCCTGGGCGACCGTCTCGGTGACGTTCCAGTCGCCCCCCTGCGCGAGGGCGGACTTGAACTCGACGGCGGTGATGAAACCGTCACCGTCCGCATCGATCCGCTGGAAGTGAATGCGCGCCTCTTCGATGTCCGCCACCGATCCGCCCCTTTTGTTCGTATTGCCTGTGCCGTGTCGGCGTACTGTCGCAGGTCAGATTAACGGTCCAGGCGAGCCCGCAGAGCCGCGGCCGTCCAGGCGAACTCCTCCGCGTAGACGGTGAGGGGCTGTCCCTTCAGCACACAGAGCAGTTCGCGGTAGCGGGCGAGCCGGTCGTCGAAGACGGTGTCCAGCCGTTTCAGCACGGCGGCCGGGTCGGCGTCGCCGAGCAGCCCGCGCAGCACCTCGTCGGCCTCCGGCGCCTCGGGCGCGACGCCCCGCCGACGCGCCTCACCCACCAGGTCGATGAGCCGTTTCACGAACCACAGGGAGGTCCCGGCGGGCACACTGGGCCCCCGGTCGGCCGCGTTGAACTCGGTCGCCCTGCGCATCTGGGCCCGGAAGTCCGGGTCCTGGACCATCTCGGCCAGTTCCACCCAGGCGTCGACCTGCTCGGGCGTCGGGTCCTCCGGCAGCTCCGCCACGGTGGCGAGCATCCGCTTGCGGATCTCCGGATCGACGGTGTCCAGCCCGTGCGGCGTCTCCTCGACGAACTCCTCCAGGATTCGCCGCCGCTCGGCCGCCGAAAGCCGTGCCAGTTCGGGGGGTCTGGGGGGTGTCCCCCCAGAGCGCACAGCATCAGGGTCGTCTCCTCCGCACTCGAACCGCGTCGCGCCACCGTCGACAGCACCGCCCGGGTCACCTTCAGCGACCGGATCTGCGCGTCCAGCGCCGCCACGTGCGCCGCCGCGACCTCCGCCACGGTCTGCTCACCGGAGAGCACCGCACGCACATGCGCCAGGCCGAGACCCAGTTCGCGCAGGGTGCGGATCAGCTCCAGCCGGGCGAAGGACTCGGTGTCGTACAGCCGGTAGCCGCCGGACGAGCGGCCCACCGGGGTGAGCACGCCCTCGTCCGACCAGTAGCGGATGGTGCGTACGGTCAGCCCGGTGGCGCGCGCCAGTTCGCCGATGGTGAAAAGTCCGGTGCCGTTGTCGATCACGTCTGCGAGTGTGGGCCTTCCAGTGGGTGGAGACTCAAGGAGCGGGCACGGCCATGGAGACCTTGCGGGACATTCTCGACGCGGCGGCCCGTGGTGTCTTCCCGCCGCCCGACGGCCGTACGACCGTCGTCCCGCAGCCGTCCGACCGGGACGCGGGGGTCCTCTCCTTCACCGCGCACTCGGTGGTCTTCACCGACGAGGACCCGGAGTGGGTGTACGACACCCTGCGCGCGATCCCGAGCGACCCGCTGTGCGCGACCATGAACGCGCGCTTCCTCACCGCCCTGATGGACCGCACGGGCCGCGAGCAGGAGACCATCGACGCGCTGCTGGTCGCCGCCCCGCTGCCGGGCCGGCCGGACCTCCCGCTGACCGAGCTCACCGGCCCCGACCACTCCCGGGTCGCCTACGCCCGCGCCCGCCGCGAAGAGGTCCGCGCCTGGGCGGCCGAGGGCGGGGTGGTCGTCCTGGGCCGGGGGGTCGCCGGACGCCTGGAGGTCTCGGTGGAGGTGGACGAGGGGATACGGCGCCGGGGGCTGGGCCGGGCCCTGGTGACCGCGGCCCGGCAGCTGGCCGGGGAGCCCCTGTGGGCGCAGGTCGCCCCGGGGAACGCCCGCAGCGTACGGGCGTTCCAGGCGGCCGGCTATCTGCCGGTCGGCGCCGAGGCACTGCTGCTCAGGGCGTGAGCCCCCGCCGGCCCGGGGCGGTCAGCGGAAGATGCCGGTGTGGCCGAGGGAGTAGCGGCCCGGCTGCGGATAGACGGCGAGGCCGTGCGGGCCGCTGCCGACGTGGATGCGGGCCAGTTCGGTGCCGGTGCTGGTGTCGATGGCGTACACCTCGGAGTTGTAGCGGCCGGACAGCCAAAGGATCTTGCCGTCCGCCGACACGCCGCCCATGTCCGGGCTGCCGCCGCCCGGCAGCCGCCACTTCTTCGTCAGCCGGTTCTGGGTGAAGTCGAAGACGGAGATGGTGCCCTCGCCTCGGTTGGAGACGTACATCTCGCGGGAGTCCCGGCTGACGTAGAGCCCGTGGGCGCCCTTGCCGGTGGCCAGGAAGGTGGGCTTGGTGAAGCGGTCGCCGTCCAGGATCCAGAGCCCGTCGGCCATCATGTCGGCGATGTAGAACAGCTTGCCGTCGGGCGAGACCTTGACGTCCTGCGGCATGGCGCCGTGGAACGGGAGTTTCTCCTGGCGGAGCACCTCCATCCGCTCGGTGTCCACCTTGAGCACCTCGCCGCTGAACTCGCAGGAGACGATGAAGTAGCGGCCGTCCAGGGAGAAGTCGGCGTGGTTGACGCCGTAGCAGCTGACCGGGACGGTCTTGACGGTCTTCATGGTGTGCGCGTCCCGGAACACCAGCTGCCGGTCCGCGGAGGCCATCACGATCGCGTACCTGCCGTTGGGCGTGAAGTACAGGTTGTACGGGTCGTGCACGGCGACCGGCTGCCCGGCCCGGCCGGTTTTCGGGTCGATGGGGGTGAGGCTGTTGCCCAGGTCGTTGTTGACCCACAGGGTCTTCAGGTCCCAGGACGGCACGACGTGCTGGGGCTGGCGCCCCACCCGGATGGTCTCGGTCACCCGGTAGGTCTTCGGGTCGATGACGGAGACCGTGTCGGAGTTGGTGTTGGGGACGTAGATCCGGGACGGGAAGTCCCTGACGACGGGCGAGAGGTTGCCGGGGCGGTCGGCGGCGTACACGTCGTTCGGGTCGAGGACCGGGGGCATGCCCGGCAGCACGTCGACGACCGGCTCCGCCTTCTTCGCCTGCGGCTGCGCGGGAGCGGTGGTGCGGGCGGCCGGTGCATCGGCGTCGGATCCGCCGCCGCACGCGGACAGCAGCGCGAGGGCGGCGAGGGCGGCCAGGGCGGCGGGCAGCCGGGCGGCTTTCGTGGTTCGCATCAGCTCAGCAGCTCCGTGGTGGTGACCGCGTGCAGTCCGCGGCGGTCGAGTTCTTGGAGTACGGCGGGGAGGGCGGTGACCGTGTCCTGATAACCGAAGTGCATGCTCACCACCGAGCCGCCCGTGACCTCCGCGAGCACCTTGCGGGTGACGGCGGCCGCGCCCGGCCGGGTGTAGTCGAGCGAGTCGACGTCGTACGACAGCACGTGCGGGTAGCCGGCCTCGGTGGCGAGCCGGGCGACGAGCGGCGAGGCGGTGGGCGCCCTGGACGGACGGAACCAGCTGCCGATCGACCCGGTGAGCCGTCGGAGGCGGTCCGCGCAGTCGGTGATCTCCGCGCGGGCGCCGGCCTCGGCCATGGCGTTGACGGAGATGTGCCGCTGGGTGTGGTTGCCGAGGTCGTGGCCGCCGTCGAGGATGCGACGGGCCATGGCGGGATACGCGTCGAGCCAGCTGCCCACGGCCAGGACCGTGAGACGGGCGCCGTGTTGCTCGGCGGTGGTGAGGAGCCGGGTGGCGAGGGCGGGGTCGCCCTGACCGTGGAAGGTGAGCGCGACGGAGGTGCTCGCGCGGGGGCCGTGGGTGATCTGGAGCGGCTGTCCGGGGAAGGCGCGGGGGGCGGGGGCGGCGGGGGCGGCCGAGGTGGGCGTGGCCGAGGCGAGGTTGGCGGCAGGGTGCGGGGGTGGTGCGTCTGCAGCGGTGTCGCCGCAACCGGTGGCGAGCGTGCCTCCGGCGATGAGGCCGGCGCCCGCACGGAGGACGTCGCGTCGGTTGGAGGTGGTCACCCGCCCCATTTAAGGGGGACTGGGTAAGAAAATGGGTGATTGACCTGATAGGGGGCTAGTCAGGCGAGCCTCTCAGCGATCGGCCACCCGCATCTCGAACCACGTCGTCTTTCCTCGCGGCAGCAGATCGACGCCCCACCGGTCCGCCAGCTTGTCCACCAGGAACAGGCCCCGCCCGCTGATGTCCATGTCCTGAACCGGCATCAGGCACGGCAGACCCCGCGAGGGATCCCGTACCTCGACCCGGATCCATCCCGGGCGGCGGCGCATCCGCAGGCCGAACACGCGGGCACCGGTGTGCCGTACGGCGTTGCCCACGAGTTCGGAGACGAGTAAGACCGCATCCTCCGTCATCTTCGGACTGAGCCGCCACTGACGCAGGACGACGACCTGGGCGAGCCGGCGGGCGGTCGCCGCGGACTCGGGGCGGGACGGGAGCGGAACCTCGGCTTCCGTAGGATTGCCGAAGATTTCGATCGCCTTGAGTGCCCGCTCGTCCTCGACCGCAGGCGACCACCGCGCCGCGGCCGCACGGCTGTGTCCCCGCGGCTGTTCGATGCCCTCCAGCCCCGCCATGCCCCCATCATGGCCGCCCGGCGCGCCCTCCGGGGCCGTTCCGGAGGAATACGCCCCCGCGAAGCTCCCGCCCGACACCGGTCGAGCGGCATATGCCATCGGCATTTTGGAGCCTCTGACAGCCTGCCCGACCTGCGGCGACGGCTCATCTCCGGGCAATCGACAGACTCCCTCGACAAGGCAGACTTAAGGGTGCCTTAAGGCTCCCATAAACCGCCCCATCGAGGGACCCCGGAATCAGACACCACGTCAATTGCAAGTGGTTCGGGGCTTTTACCACCGGGCGAAGATCACAGGAACTTCGCCTTGCCCGGCCCCTCCTCCACGAAGCTGCGCATACCGCGCTCCCGGTCCTCGGTCGCGAACAGGCCTGCGAACCAGTTCCGTTCGACGGCGAGGCCCGTCTCCAGGTCGGTCTCGACACCGGTGTCGATCGCCTCCTTGGCCGCCCGGAGCGCGATCGCGGGCCCCTGGGCGAGCCGGGCCGCCCAGGCATGCGCCTCGGTGTAGACGTCGGCGGCGGGTACGACCCGGTCGACCAGGCCGATGGCGAGGGCCTCGTCCGCCTTGACCATGCGGCCCGTGAAGATCAGGTCCTTGGCCTTGGAGGGCCCGACCAGGCGGGGCAGCCGCTGGGTGCCGCCGGCCCCCGGGATCAGCCCGAGCAGGATCTCCGGCTGCCCGAGCTTGGCGTTGTCGGCGGCGATCCGGTAGTCGGCGCAGAGGGCGAGCTCGCAACCACCGCCGAGGGCGTACCCGGTGACGGCGGCGACGACCGGCTTGGGAATCCGGGCGACGGCGGTGAAGGAGTCCTGCAGATCCCGGGAGCGCAGAATCATGGCCGCGTGGTCCATGTTCTGCATTTCCTTGATGTCGGCCCCGGCCGCGAAGACCTTCTCGCCGCCGTAGATCACGACGGCGCGAACGTCCTCGCGGCGGGTGGCCTCCTCCGCCAGTTCCTTGAGCCGGTCCTGGACGGCGACGTCCAGGGCGTTCATCGGGGGCCGGTCCAGACGCAGAGTGCCGACACCTTCGGCGACTTCGAGGGTTACAGTCATGCCCCGCAGGTTAGCGGGCGTTCACGCGTACCTGCGGGCCGGTGGGGGCTGGTCGCGCAGTTCCCCGCGCCCCTTCAGGGGCGTTCGACTCACGCGGTCCATTCCTTCCACGACATGTTCCAGCCGTTGAGGCCGTTGTCGGGAGACACGGTCTCGTCGTGCGAGTTCTTCACCGTCACCACGTCGCCGATGATCGAGTGGTCGAAGAACCAGGCGGCCGGCACCCCCCGGTCACCCCCGCCCCGGATGTCGCGCAGCCCCACGCACCCGTGGCTGGCGTTGTAGTTGCCGAAGGCGTCCCCGCCCCAGTAGTTGCCGTGGATGAACGTGCCGGACGTGGTCAGCCGCATCGCGTCCGGCACGTCCTTGATGTCGTACTCGCCGCCGTAGCCGACCGTCTCGCCGTTCATCCGGGTCACCCGCAGCTTCTCGCTGATGACCATCTGGCCGTTCCACGTGTCGTAGCCGGGCTTGCCGGTCGTGACGGCGAGCGTCTTCACGACCTTGCCGTCCTGCATGACCTTCATCGTGTGCTTCTTGGCGTCGACGACGGACACCTGGTTGCGGCCGATCGTGAACTTCACGGTCTTGGCCTGCTGCCCGTAGACCCCGTCGCGGCCCTCGACGCCGTTGAGGTCGAGGGTGACGGAGACCTTCGTGCCGGACTTCCAGTAGTTCTCGGGACGGAAGTCGAGGCGGTCGTTGCCGAACCAGTGGCCCTGGACGTCGACCGCCGGCTCGGTCTTGACGGTGATCGCCTTCTCGACGGCGGCCGGATCGGTGATGCCCCGGGTGAACCGTATGGAGAACGGCATCCCGACGCCGACCGTCGAGCCGTCCTCCGGTGTGAAGTAACCGGTGAACGTGTTCTTCGGGGTGAGCGTGGTGAACGTGGAGTCCTCGGCCGACTCACGCCCCTCGGTGTCCTCGGCGACCGCGTGCACCGTGTACTTGGTGGAGTTGGCGAGGTGGCCGGCCGGCGTCCAGCTGGCACCGCCCGCCGCGATCGTGCCGTCGATCTTGTTGCCCTTGGAGTCCTTGACCTCCACGTCGGTCAGCTTGCCCTTGGCCGCGCTGACCTTGAGCTGCCCGCTGGTGTCCACGTCGGTCGCCCCGGACTTGGGGCTGATGCTGACGGTGGCGACGGACTGCTTGCTCGCCTGCGTCGTGGAGTCCTTCGCCTTGCCGTCCCCGCTGCCCTTGTCGGCGGAACCGCCGCCCCCGCACGCGGTGACTGCCATGAGCAGAACACCGGCCGCGACGGCCAGACCCTTCCTCCGGGCCTGGACCGCCGCCCCCGATATCGGCCGTACGTTCAAAGTCGTTCTCCCCTCCCAGGGCCTGGTCAGGCCCACCCCAGCGCGTTCCGCCCGCGCATTGGCGCATATTAACCGGACGGTTTTGAGCTTGGTGTTGGGCGAATGTCACCGTTGCGTCGCAACTTCTTTCCCCTCGCACGGCGGCTTCCGCCCGCACCGAACCGCTCCCCCCACCCGGTCACTTGACCGCGCCGCCCGCCTTCCACTCCTTCCAGCCCATGTTCCACCCTCCGAGGCCATTGTCGGGAGTGACCATTTTGTCGTTGCTGTGGACGACTTCGACCACGTCCCCGATCAGGGTGCGGTCGTAGAACCAGCCGGCGGGCGTGTCCGAGCTGCCGCCCTTCACGTCGCGCAGGCCCACGCAGCCGTGGCTGACGTTGACGTGTCCGGGGGCGTCCGGCGCCCAGTAGTTGCCGTGCAGGAAGGTGCCGGAGTCGGTGAGTTTGAGGGCGTGCGGGACGTCGGGGATGTCGTACTCGCCGCCGAAGCCGACCGTGCGGCTGTTCATGCGGGTCACCTCGTGCATCTCCATCACCACCATCTTCCCGTTGTAGGTGGTGTGGTCGGGTGCGCCCGCGGTGATCGGGACGGTGGCGAGCAGGTCGCCGTCGCGGCGGACCTCCATCGTGTGTTTGGCCGCGTCGACGAGGGAGACCTGGCTGCGGCCGACCGTGAAGGTGAACGTCTTGTACTGGAGGCCGTAGACCCCACGGGCCCCTTCGACGTCGCGGAGTTCGAGGCCGACGGTGACGACCGTGCCCGGCTGCCAGTAGTGCGCGGGGCGGAAGTCGAGACGGTTCTTGCCGAACCAGTGCGGGCGGATCTCGACCGCGGGCCTGGCGCTGACCCGGACGGCGCGCTCGACGGCGGCCCGGTTCTCGATGTCGCGGCTGAAGGCGAGGGAGACGATCATGCCGGTGCCGACGGTGGCTCGGTTCTCGGGGGTGACGTATCCGATGAAGCGTTCGTCGGGGACCAGCGTGGTGAAGGTGGTGTGGCGGGCCGAGCGGCGGCCGTGGCCGTCCAGGGCGACCGCGTCGACCGTGTACTTGGCGGCGAGCGCGAGTTTCGGGTCGTCGGGCCGCCAGGTCGTGCCGTCCGCGGCGATGTGCCCGGGGACCGGGGAGTCCTGGGCGTCCTGGGACTTGACGACGCTGACGGATTCCAGGCGGCCGCCGGGCACCCGTACCGTCAGCCGTTCGCCGGGGCGTACGGCCTTGGTGCCGTCGTCCGGGGAGATGCGGATGACGTCCTCGGGGGCCGGGGGTGCGCCGCCGAGGACGTGGTCGATGCCGAGCCCCTCCGTGTCGTCCGAGGAGCAGCCGGCGGCTCCCGCCAGCAGCCCCGCCCATGTCAGTACCGCGGCCAACGCGGCCCCCGCGCGCCGTGCGCGCCGTTGTGGATGCCTCACGTGGGACTCAACGACCGGGCCCGCCCCGGGGAAACGTGAGTGCGACGCCGGCACTGGGCAGAACAGAGGGAAGGACGACGAGCTGGGGAGCCGCCGCGCCCGCGGGAGAGCCGCCGCGGGCGTGTCCGTAGCGAGCCGCCGACCGTGCCCGGGACCGGGAGTCCGGGCACGGTCGGCTGCCCGGACGCGGGTGGGGTGCGCCCCGGGGGTCGGCGAGCCGCGGGACGACAAAGGGGCCGACAGGTGACGAGCGCAGCCGAGCAGCAGGGGGCACGGGCGCGGGCCCCGAAGGCGGAGGCCCCCGTGGTGAACGGGACGGCCCTGCCCGTCCCGGCCGCCTGGCCGGGGTCGTCGACTCCGCTGGGCGCCCGGTTCCGGGTCGGCCCGGACGGGGTGGCCGGCACCAACTTCGCCCTGTGGGCCGCCGGGGCCGAGGCGGTCCGGCTCTGCCTCTTCGACGAGCAGGGCCGGGAGACGAGGATCCCGCTGACCGAACTGACGCACGAGATCTGGCACGGGTTCGTGCCGGGCGTGCTGCCGGGGCAGCGGTACGGCTACCGGGTCGACGGCCGCTGGGACCCGTGGACCGGCGCCCGCTGGAACCCGGCGAAGCTGCTGCTCGACCCGTACGCGCGCGCGGTGGACGGCGAGTTCGGCCTGCCGCCCGAGGTGTACGGGCATGTCCGGGACTGGCCCGACCAGCAGGTCGCCGACACCGTCCGGGACGACCGGGACTCGGCGCCGTACGTCCCGAAGGGCGTGGTCGTCCACGATGACGACGACTGGTCCGACGACCACCGCCCGAAGACCCCGTGGGCGGACTCCGTCATCTACGAGCTGCATGTGCGCGGCTTCACCAGACTGCACCCCGGGATACCCGAGGAGCTCCGCGGCACCTACGCGGGGCTGGCCCACCCGGCCGCCGTCGAGCACCTCGTGAACCTCGGTGTGACGGCCGTGGAGCTGCTCCCCGTGCACCAGTTCGCGCACGAGGACCACCTGTTGAAGCGGGGCCTGAAGAACTACTGGGGCTACAACTCCATCGGGTACTTCGCCCCGCACGCCGCCTATGCCGCCTCCGGCAGGACGGGACAGCAGGTCGGCGAGTTCAAGCGGATGGTGCGCGCGCTGCACGCGGCCGGGATCGAGGTCATCCTCGACGTCGTCTACAACCACACGGCCGAGGCCGGGGAGCTGGGCCCGACGCTGTCCCTGAAGGGCATCGACAACCGGGGCTACTACCGGCTCCAGGACGACGCCCGGCACTTCGCCGACTACACCGGCTGCGGCAACACCCTGCACGTGGTCCGGCCGCATGTGCTGCGGCTGATCACGGACTCGCTGCGGTACTGGGTGACCGAGATGGGGGTGGACGGCTTCCGTTTCGACCTCGCCGCCGCGCTGGCCCGCTCGATGCACGACGTCGACATGCTCTCCCCCTTTCTCGCGGTGATCGCCCAGGATCCGGTGCTGCGCCGGGTGAAGCTGATCGCCGAGCCGTGGGACGTGGGCTCCGGCGGCTACCAGGTGGGCGCCTTCCCGCCGCTGTGGACGGAGTGGAACGACCGCTACCGGGACGCCGTCCGGGACTTCTGGCGCGGTGCCCTCCCGGACGTCCGCGACCTCGGCTACCGCCTCTCCGGCTCCAGCGACCTCTACGCCTGGGGCGGCCGGCGCCCCTACGCCTCGGTCAACTTCATCACCGCGCACGACGGGTACACCCTGCGCGACCTGGTGTCGTACCAGGCGAAGCACAACGAGGCCAACGGTGAGAACAACCGCGACGGCACCGGCGACAACCGCTCCTGGAACTGCGGGGCGGAGGGCGAGACGGCCGACGAGGGGGTACGGGCGCTGCGCGGGCGGCAGTTGCGGAACCTGCTGACGACGCTGCTGCTGTCGACGGGGGTTCCGATGCTGGTCGCCGGCGACGAACTGGGCCGCACCCAGCGCGGCAACAACAACGCCTACTGCCAGGACAACGAAATCAGCTGGCTGGACTGGGGGTTGCTGGACGACCCGGCCTGGCGGCCGCTGTTCGACCTCACCTCCCGGCTGATCCGGCTGCGCCACCGTCACCCGGTGCTGCGCCGGCGCGCCTTCTTCTCGGGCCGCGCCCACTCGGCGGACGGGCTGCGCGACCTGGCGTGGTTCACGGCGCACGGCGAGGAGATGACCGAGGGCGACTGGTACGCGCCCGCCGCCACCCTCGGCATGTATCTCTCCGGGCGGGACATCCCCGGCCGCGACGAGCGCGGGGCGCCGGTCCTGGACGACAGCTTCCTGACCGTCCTGCACGCCGGCGACCGGCCGGCGGAGTTCCTGCTGCCGGGTCCGCCGTGGGCGGAACGCTACGAGGTGCTCGTCGACACCTCGCGGGAGGAGCAGAGTGCGGCACCGGGCACGGTGCACGAGGCCGGCACGGTCATCACGGTGCCCGCGCGCACGGTGCTGCTGCTGAGGGTGGTGGGCTGACGCGGGCCGGCGACCGGCCCGGCTGCGGCACCTCCGGGACCTGGCTAGCCGAGGATCCCCCGCTGGTAGGCCGTCGCGACCGCCGCCGCGCGGTCGTTGACGCCCAGCTTGGCGTAGAGGTGGGTGAGATGGGTCTTCACCGTGGCCTCGCTGATGAAGAGTTCGCGGGCTATCTCACGGTTCGAGGTGCCCCTGGCGACCAGGGCCAGGACCTCGCGCTCGCGGGCGGAGAGCGGTTCGTTGCCGGGGGCGCCCGGAGTGCGGACGGCGGAGACCAGGCGGGAGGCGACGGCCGGGGAGAGCACGGTACGGCCCTGGGCGGCGGCGCGGACGGCGGTGAAGAGCTCCTCGCGCGGGGCGTCCTTCAGCAGATAGCCGGTGGCGCCGGCCTCGATCGCGGGGAGGGTGTCGGAGTCGGTGTCGTAGGTGGTGAGGACCAGGACCTTGGCGCGGGCGCCCCGCCGGGTCAGTTCGCGGATGGCGTCCACGCCGGAGCCGCCGGGCATCCGCAGGTCCATGAGGATCACGTCCGGGTCCAGGGCGGCGGCCCGGTCGACCGCCTCCGCTCCGTTCCCGGCCTCGCCGAGCACGGTGAAGCCGGGGGCGGACTCGAACATGCCGCGCAGGCCGTCGCGGACCACGGGGTGGTCGTCGACGACGAGGAGCGAGATCGGGGGCTCAGTTGTCATGGCGGACCAACGGTACGCGCGCCGACAGCGCGGTGCCGAGCCCCGGTTCGGACTCCACGGTCAGGGAGCCGGCGATGCGTTCGGCGCGGGCGCGCATGCCGTCGAGGCCGAAGCCGCCGGCCCGGCTACGGGCGGGCACGGCGAGCAGGTCGAAGCCGGTGCCGTCGTCGCGGATGTCGAGGATGACCTCCTCGCCCAGGTAGGAGAGGGTGACGCCGACCCGGGAGGCGTGCGCGTGCCGGGCGGCGTTGGACAGGGCCTCCTGGACGATGCGCAGCAGGGTGGCCGCGACCTCCTCGTGCAGTTGCTCGGCGGTGCCGGTGAGGGTGAACTCGGCGCGTATGGACGTGCGTTCCCCCCATTCGGCGACCGTCTTCTTCAGCGCCTCGGGCAGTCCGTCGTTCTCCAGGGCCACCGGGGCCAGGTTGTGCACGGAGCGGCGGGCCTCGCCCAGGCTGTGCCGGGCCAGCGCGAGGGCGCGGCTCACGTGCTCCTCGGCCACCTTCGGATCGGGGGTGTTGGTGACGACCTGGAGCTGGGCGATGATCCCGGTCAGACCCTGGGCGATGGTGTCGTGGATCTCTGCGGCGAGCCGGCGCCGCTCGTCGGCGACCCCGGCCTCCCGTGCCTGGACGAGGAGCTGGGCGTGCAGGGCCGCGTTCTCGTCCAGGGCCTGGCGCAGGGCGGCGATGGTCTCGGTGCGCTCACGGGATCGCTCGGCCTCTTGCTCGGTGAGGTGCGCGATCGCCATCTGGAGGCCGGAGTTGACGGGCACCAGCACGGCGAAGAGGACCCACTGGAGCACGCTCCGGAACGGCATGCCGCCCGCCTGCGCACCCGCCACGGTGACCGCGCTCGCCAGCAGCCCGAGCCGCCGCCACCGGCGCGGCAGCAGTTCGTCGGCGTCCATGTAGCCGGTGGCGGCGTAGAACGCGAAGAACGGGTTGAGCCAGGCGAGCGCGAAGGCGAGGGCCCAGCGGGCGACGTAGTACAGGGTCCCGGCCGGGGAGGGCGTACGACCGCGGTCGGGGCGGCGGAACCGGACGCCGTGCCACCACAGTTGGAGCACGAGCGCGGCGCCGACCAGCGACCAGGCGGTGAGCCACCTGGCCGCGGCGGTGTGCGGGTCGGCGGAGGCGACGCCGAGGACGACACTGATGCCGAGCAGTCCGTAGGGCCCCCAGGTGTGCAGTTGCTCCCAGCGCCGGTCGATCTGGCTGTCCTCCGCGGTCATGTCCCCAGTCTGCACGGCCGGCCACCTACTCCCAGCGGAACCAGCGCGCCGCCACGGCCGTCAGCAGCACCGCCCAGACGGCGAGCACGCCGAGGTGGTCCCAGCCCGGCCAGTGTCCGGCGGCGGCCTGGTCCAGGGCGCGGGCCGCCGCACCGAACGGGGTCAGCTGGACCACCCGGGCCAGTGTGTGCGGCATCTCCCGCACCGGGAGCCACACGCCCGCGCAGAACATCATCGGGAAGAACACCGCCGAGCCGATCGCGCCCGCGATCTTCGTGGTGCGGGACAGCGCGGAGACGACGGAGCCGAGGGCGAGGGCGGCCACGGTCGTGAGCAGCAGCGCCAGCAGGTACCCGCCCGGCTGCTTCGGCAGCTCTACGTCGAAGGCGAGCCGGCCGACGACGAGCGCGAGCAGTGCCGAACCCAGCGCTACGGTGCCCTGCACGACCATCTGCGCGGACAGCAGCGCGGAGGGCTGTACGGGGGTGAGCCGCATCCGGCGCAGGATGCCCCGCTCCCGGTGGCCGGTCAGGACCTGGGGCAGCGACTGCACCCCGGACATGATCAGGGCGATCAGTACGGCGATGGGTACGTAGGCGTCGACCGGCCGCAGCCCGCCCAGGGACTTGTCGGCGTCCCGGAACGAGGGGATCGAGCCGAGGATCACCAGGAGCAGGGTCGGGAACAGGAAGATCCAGAAGACGGCGCCGGGTTCGCGGCGGAACAACCGGAACTCGGTGCGCAGGACGGCGGTGTTCATACCGCTTCCTCCTTCGTCAGGTCCAGGAACGCGTCGTCGAGGGTCGCGTCCACGACCCGGAGCTGGTGGGCGGTGACGCGGTGCCGGGCGAGCAGGGTGATGACCGCGTTCACGGTCTCGTCGGTGCCGGAGAGGGTGACCCGGCCGTCCTTGTGGGCGATCGAGGCGAGGGCCGGGAGCGCGGCCAGGTCGTGGTCGTCCAGCGGAGCGGACGGGGTGAAGCTGATGACGGTGGCCCCGGCGGACCGGCGGATCAGCCCGGCGGGGGTGTCCAGGGCGGCCACCCGCCCCTTGTCGATCACCGCGATCCGGTCGCACAGCCGCTGTGCCTCCTCCATGAAATGCGTGACGAGGAGGACGGTGACGCCACGGTCCCGCACGTCCTCGATCAGCTCCCAGGTGTCCCGCCGGGCCCGCGGATCGAGCCCGGTGGTCAGTTCGTCGAGGACCACGACCCGGGGGTTCCCGATCAACGCCAGCGCGATGAAGAGGCGTTGCCGCTGCCCGCCGGAGAGCTTGCCGAACCGGGTGGTGAGCTTGTCGGTGAGCGCGAGCCGCTCGGCGAGCGGGGCCCAGTCGAGCGGGTCCGGATAGAAGGAGGCGTACAGCTCCAGGGCCTCGCGGACGGTGAGCTTGGGCTGCAGCTCGCTCTGCTGGAGCTGGGCGCCGAGGACGCGGGCGACCTTCTCGTGCTCGGCGACGGGGTCGAGCCCGGTGACCCGGACGCGCCCGCCGTCGGGCACCCGCAGTCCCTCCACGCACTCCACGGTGGTGGTCTTGCCGGCGCCGTTCGGACCGAGGATCCCGAAGATCTCCCCTTCCTCGACGGCGAGACTCACCCCGTCCACGACGGCCCGGCCGCCGTACGACTTGCGTAGGTCTGTCACTTCGATGACGGATGGCATGCTCCGAGGGTCCCGTCCGGGCCCGGTCCGCCGCATCGCCCGCCCCGCTGGAAGCGGCATCAACCGATCGGCTGATGCGGCGGATCCGGTCGTACGACCCCCGGATCCTCCGACGCTCCCCCCGGCTCTCGGCCTGGCTCGGACCGGGGACCCCCAGGTCGTAGGACCAGCGGCGGATTCCGGTCCGGCCAAAACTCGGTAGGCGTTGTCAGTGCCGATCCGTAGGCTCGCTCCTGATGCCTCCGACACGTGCAACCACCAAGGACCGGTCCGCCGTCCGTACCCTGCTGCGGCTGTGGCCGTACGTACGGCCGGTGCGGGCGCGGCTGTCCGTCGCCGCCTTCGTGGCCGTGATCGCCTCCTGTACGGGACTCGTCATCCCGCTCGTCCTCAAGTGGATGGTGGACGGCCCGGTGGCCGAGCGGGACCCCGGCGGGGTCTGGCTCGGCGCGTTGTACCTCCTGCTGCTCGGGATCGCCGAAGCGCTGCTCTTCGGGCTGCGGCGCTGGCTGGTGGCCAGACCTCTCTCGCGCGTCGAGGCGGGCATGCGGGCGGACCTCTACGGCCATCTGCAGCGCCTGCCGGTCGCCTTCCACGACCGCTGGGCCTCCGGTCAGCTGCTCTCCCGGGCCACCACCGACCTGATGCTGCTGCGCATGTTCCTCGCCTTTCCGCTGACCTTCCTGCTGGTCAACGGGGTCACCATCCTCGTCGGCGTGGTCATCATGCTGCTCCAGGACTGGACGCTGGGCCTGGTCATCCTCGTCCCCACCATCCCCGTGATGGTGACGTGCGCGGTCTTCGAGAAGCGGTACGCGGCGGTGGCACGGCTCGCCCAGGACCAGGTGGGCGACCTGACGACGGTGGTCGAGGAGAGCGTGCTCGGCGTCCGCATCATCAAGGGGTTCGGCCGCCACCGCAGCCAGGCGCGGGCGTTCCGCGACCTGGTGTGGACGCTGCGGGGCACGGAGCTGCGCAAGGCGCGGATGCTGGCGGCGATCTGGGGCGTCATCGTGACCCTCCCGGAGCTGGCCATCGGGGCGGCCCTGCTGTGGGGGTCGGTCCAGGTCGCGGAGGGCGAGCTGAGCGCGGGCACGCTGGTGGCGTTCCTGTCGACGGCCCTGGCGCTGCGCTGGCCGGTGGAGTCGATCGGCTTCCTGCTGGCGATGAGCCAGGAAGCGGCCACGGCCACGGAACGGTACTTCGAGGTGCGGGACGCGGTGCGGGAGGACGCCGACTCGTCGTCGGCCGCGGGTGCGTGGGGGCCGAGCGCGCAGTTCCCCGCGCCCCTGACGGGGCGCCTCGGCGCAGCGCCCCAAAGGGGCGCAGGGAACGGCGCGACAAGCCCCCACCGGCCCGCGGCCGACGACGGCCCCCTCCCCTCGGCCCCCGAACCCGACGGCATCCGGTTCGAGAACGTGCGGTTCCGTTACCCGGACGCCTCCCCCGACTCACCCCCCACCCTCGCCCACATCGACCTCCACATCCGCCCCGGCGAGTCCATGGCCCTCGTCGGTGCCACCGGCAGCGGGAAGACCACCCTCACCGCTCTGGTCCCCCGCCTGCACGAGACGACCTCCGGACGGATCACCCTCGACGGCCGGGACATCACCACCATGCCCCGCGAGGAACTCCGCGCCCTGGTCGCCGTGGCCTTCGAGGAGCCCACCCTCTTCTCCGCCTCGGTCGGCGAGAACGTGCTGATGGGAGCCGAGGACGGCGCCGGCGAACCGGAGCTGGACCGGGCCCTGGCCGTCGCCCAGGCGGACTTCGCGCACGCCCTCCCGCACGGCACCGCGACCCAGGTCGGCGAGCAGGGCCTCAGCCTCTCCGGCGGCCAGCGCCAGCGCCTCGCGCTGGCGCGCGCGGTCGTCGGCCGGCCCCGCTTCCTGGTACTGGACGACCCGCTCTCCGCCCTGGACGTGCACACGGAGGCCGCCGTGGAGGCCGCGCTGCGCGACGTACTCGCCGACACCACCGCCCTGATCGTCGCCCACCGCCCCTCCACCGTCCTGCTCGCCGACCGCGTCGCCCTGCTCTCCGAGGGCCGTGTCACCGCCGTCGGCACCCACCACGAACTGCTCCGCAGCAACGCCGAGTACGCCCGCCTGATGTCCGGGGAGGATCACCGCCGATGACCGCCGCCACCTCCCTGCCCGTCCCCGACGAGGACGACGAACTCCCCCGCCCGAAACCGGCCGACGCCTCAGACGCCGCCGACGCCACAGGCACCGGCTCCGGCACCGGCACCGGCTCCGGCTCCGGGGACCCCTTCGACCGGGACGTCCTGCCCGTCCCGCCCGGCGCCACGGCCACCCTGCTGCGCTCGCTGCTCGCACCGATGAGGGCGCGGGTCGCCGTGACCACGCTCCTGCTGCTGTTCCAGCAGGCGGCCGCGCAGGCGGGCCCGCTGCTGGTGGCCTACGCCATCGACCGTGCCGTACCGGCGTTCCGCCACCACGACCACGGCCCGCTGATCGCGGTGGCGGTCGGCTACGGCCTGAGCGCCCTGCTCTCCGGCGGCCTCCAGTACGCCTTCATCGAGGTCTCCGCGCGCGTGAACCAGGACGTCCTCCTCGACCTGCGCGGCCGTATCTTCCGCCACGCGCAGGCCCTGAGCATCGACTTCCACGAGCGGTACACGTCGGGCCGGCTGATCTCCCGCTCCACCACGGACGTCGAGTCGCTGCGCGAGCTGCTCAGCGAGGGCCTCCAGGAGCTGGTCACGGTCATCCTCTCCTTCGTCTACATCTCGGCCATGCTGCTCTGGCTGGACCTGGGCCTGGGCGCGGTGGCCGTGGCCTCGTTCGTGCCGCTGTACCTGCTGGTGCGGCTGTACCAGCGGCGGGCGGTACGGGTGTACAAGGCGCGGTCCACGGCCATCGCGACGGTGATCGTGAAGTTCGTGGAGACGATGAACGGCATCCGCCCGGTGCGCGCGTTCCGCCGGGAGGCCGCCAACGACGCCGAGTTCGCCGTGCTCAACCGCCGCCACGAACGCACCAACGGCGACGCGCTCCTCGAAATGGCGCGGTACGTGGTCGGCTCCCGGCTGGTCGCCAACACCTCGGTCGCGGTGATCGTGCTGTGGGGCGCCTACCGGGTGGCGTCCGGCTCCCTGGAGCTGGGCGTCCTGGCCGCGGCCGTCCTGTACCTGCGCCGGCTGTACGACCCGATCGACCGGCTCGGCATGTTCCTCAACTCCTACCAGTCGGCGGCCGCCTCGCTGGAGAAGATCGCGGGGCTGCTGGCCCAGACCCCGTCCGTGCCGGAGCCCTCGGTGCCCAGGGAGCTGCCTCCGCCGGCGAGTGAACTGCCCGGCCGCGAGGTCGTCTTCGACGGCGTCCGCTTCGCCTACCGCACCGGCGGCGAGGTGCTGCCCCGTTTCGGCCTCACCCTTCCGGCCGGCCAGACGGTCGCGGTGGTCGGCTCCACCGGCGCCGGCAAGTCGACCCTCGCCAAGCTGCTCGCCCGCTTCTACGACCCGACCGACGGACGGGTCCTCCTGGACGGCGTGGACCTGCGCGAACTGACCGTGCCCGAACTGCGGCGCGGGGTCGTGATGGTCACCCAGGAGGCGTTCCTGTTCTCCGGCACGGTCGCCGAGAACATCGCCATCGGCCGGCCGGACGCCACCCGGGAGGAGATCGAGCAGGCGGCCAAGGCGATCGGCGCGCACGAGTTCATCGCGGCCCTGCCCGACGGTTACGACACGGACGTCCGCAAGCGCGGCGGGCGCATCTCGGCGGGGCAGCGCCAACTGGTGGCCTTCGCACGCGCCTTGCTCGCCGACCCGGCGGTGCTGATCCTCGACGAAGCGACCAGTTCCCTGGACATCCCCGGCGAACGGGCCGTGCAACGGGCCATGTCGACGGTGCTGAAGGGCCGTACGGCGGTGGTGATCGCGCACCGGCTGTCCACCGTGGAGATCGCCGACCGGGTACTGGTGATGGAGCACGGCCGGATCGTCGAGGACGGCCGACCGGCCGAACTCATCGCGGGCACCGGCCGGTTCGCGGACCTGCACCGGGCGTGGCGGGAGAGTCTGGCCTAGCGAGGAGAACGGGGGTCGCGGGGTGATCGACGCGTACGAGGATCCGGGCACGCCCGACACACGCGGTGGCTGGTACTACCTGTGGTGGCTGGTGCACCGCCAGCCGGGCCGCTCGCTGGCCGGGGCGCTGCTGGGCAGTGCCTGGCTGACGCTGATGGCCGGAACGCCGTACCTGATGGCCCGGGCCGTGGACGACGGCCTGGTGCCGGGGCACCTGTGGGTGCTGGCCGGGTGGACGGCCGCGATCTTCGTCCTCGGGGCGGTCAACGCGTGGATCAGCATCATGCGCCACCGCACGATGACCCGGGTGCGCATGGACGCGTACTTCCGGACGATCAAGGTGGTCGTCGGCCACGCGGTACGGCTCGGTGCCGCACTGCCCCGGCGGACGGGAGCCGGTGAGGTCGTCACGATCGGCGTCGGTGACGTGCACACCATCGCCCAGGCGCTGACCGTCGTCGGTCCCGGGGTGGGCGCGGTCGTGGTGTACGCGGTGGTGGCCGGCCTGCTGGTGCCCATCTCGCCCCTGCTGACGGGCGTGGTCCTGCTCGGAGTGCCGGTGGTGGCGCTGCTCGCGGGCCCGCTGACCCGGCGGCTCCAGGGCCGGGAGACCGAGTACCGGGAACGCCAGGGCGTCCTCACGGCCCGCATCGGGGACCTCGCGGGCGGCCTCCGCGTCCTCAACGGCCTCGGCGGCAAGGGCCTGTTCGCGGACGCCTTCCGCAAGGACTCACAGCACCTGCGCGTGCAGGGCTACCGGGTGGGCGCGGTCGCCAGCTGGGTCCAGGCGCTGGGCGTCGGCCTGCCCACGGTGTACCTGGCGGTGGTGACCTGGATCGCGGCCCGGATGGCCGCCCGCGGGGAGATCACGGTGGGCCAGCTGGTGTCGGTGTACGGCTATGTCGCGGTCCTGGTGGGCCCGGTGGCGTTCTTCCTGGACATGGGCTACCAGCTCAGCCGGGGCGTGGTGGCCGCCCGCCGGGTGGTGGGCCTGCTGCACCTGGCCCCGGAGCCGGATGAGGGCACGGAGCAGGCCCCGCCCGGCCCGACGGTCCTGCACGACCCGGAGTCGGGGGTACGGGTGCGCCCGGGCCGGCTGACGGCACTGGTGGGCGCGAGCGCTGCGGAGACGGGCGCGGTGGTGGACCGTCTGGGCCGGTACATCCCGTCGGACGTGACGTGGGGAGGGGTACGTCTGGACGCCGTGCCCCTGCCGGAGGTACGGACGCGCATCCTGGTGGCCGACAACGATGCCCACTTCTTCGCCGACAGCCTGCGCAACGCCCTGCAGGACACGCCCGGAAGGGGCGCGGGGAACTGCGCGACAGGCCCCCACTCACCCGCACCCGCCGCTGAACCCTCGGACACATCCCCTGACGCGCGAACCGCCGAAGCCCTCCACGCGGCCGCGGCGAACGACATCGTCCAGGCCCTCCCGAACGGCCTCGACTCGGAGATCCACGCCCAGGCCCGCAACCTCTCCGGCGGCCAACGCCAACGCATCCGCCTGGCCCGCGCCCTCCTCACCGATCCCGAGATCCTCCTCGCCGTGGAACCCACCTCCGCCCTGGACGCGCACACCGAGGCCCTCGTGGCGGAGCGCCTGCGCACCGCCCGCGCCGGCCGCACCACCCTCCTCACCACCACCTCCCCCCTGATGCTGGCCCGCGCCGACGAGGTGGTCTTCCTGGTCGACGGCGAGGTCGCGGCGACCGGCACCCACGAGGGCCTGCTGGAGTACGAGCCCGGCTACCGCGCCCTGGTGGCGCGGGACGCGAAGGAGGAAGAGGAGGCCGTGCGGTGACGACGAGCCAACTGCCCGTCGCCGCACGGGCGGACGTGCGGCGGGCCGTGCTCCGCCTGGTGCGGGCCGACCGCGGGGCCTTCTCGGCCGCCCTGCTGCTGAACGCGCTCGCCGCCGGCACCGGCCTGGCCGGCCCATGGCTGGTCGGCCGGATCGTGGACGCGGTCCGGGCCGGCCGCGGTGTCGGCGCCGTGGACCGCCTCGCCCTGTGGATCCTGCTCTGCTCGCTCGCCCAGCTGCTGCTCGCCCGCTCCGCCCGTTACCTCGGCCACCGGTTCGGGGAGCGGACCCTGGCCCGGGTCCGCGAGGAGTTCGTGGACCGGGCGCTGGCCCTGCCCGCGTCGGTCGTGGAGCGGGCCGGCACCGGGGACCTGACCGCGCGCGGCACCTCCGACGTGAGCACCGTCGGCACCACGCTGCGCGACGTCGGGCCCGAACTGCTGGTCTGCTCGGTGCAGGCGCTGTTCGTGATGGCCGCGGTCTTCGCGCTGGATCCGATGCTGGGCGCGTTCGGGGTGCTCGGGCTGACCCCGATCTGGTTCGCCCTGCGCTGGTATCTGCGCCGGGCCCGGGACGGCTATCTCGGGGAGGGCGCGACGACCTCCGGGGTCGCGGAGATCGTCACGGCGACGGTGGCGGGCGCGCGCACGGTGGAGGCGTTCCGGCTCCAGGAACGCCGGATCGCGGCGAGCCGGGACGCCCTGGAGGCCAACCGGAAGACCCGCTTCTACACACTGCGTCTGCGGACCGTGTTCTTCCCCGCGGTCGAGGTGTCGTACACCCTGCCGGTGGCCGGGGTGCTGCTGGTGGGCGGACTGCTCCATGCCGGGGTCGGCGTGGTGGTGTCGGCGGCGCTGTATCTGAGGCAGTTCACGGAGCCGCTGGACCAGATCCTGATGCGGGTGGAGCAACTCCAGTCCAGCAGCGCCTCGTTCGCCCGGGTGGAGGGGCTGGCGCAGGCTCCACGGACCGAGGCGGCCGGCGGGTCGCCGGCTCCGGCGGACGACCGGATCGATGTGCGCGGGGTGCGGTACGCCTATGAGCGCGGCGGCGAGGTGCTGCGCGGGGTGGATCTCACGGTGCGGCCCGGGGAGCGGCTGGCGGTGGTCGGACCGTCCGGCGCCGGGAAGACGACGCTGAGCCGGCTGCTGGCGGGCGTCGACGCGCCCGGGTCGGGCACCGTGACCGTGGGCGGGGTGCCGATCGCCGGGCTGGCACCGGAGCTGCTGCGCCGCCAGGTCGTCCTGGTCACCCAGGAACACCATGTCTTCCTCGGCACGGTCCGGGACAACCTGCTGATCGCCGAACCGTCCGCGGGCGACACGGATTTGTGGACGGCGCTGACGGCCGTCGGCGCCGACGGCTGGGTCCGCGGCCTCCCCGGCGGCCTCGACACCGTGCTCGGCGCGGGCGGTCGGGCCACGGACGGCTCCCAGGCGCAGCAACTCGCGCTCGCCCGCGTGGTGCTGGCGGACCCGCACACGCTGATCCTGGACGAGGCGACGGCGCTGCTGGACCCGGCGACCGCCCGGCACGCCGAGCGCGCCCTGGCCGCCGTCCTCGAGGGCCGGACGGTCATCGCCATCGCCCACCGGCTGCACACCGCGCACGACGCCGACCGGGTGGCCGTGATGGAGGACGGCCTGCTCACCGAACTCGGCACCCACGAGGAGCTGGTGGCCGCGGGCGGGGCGTACGCGGCGCTCTGGGCGACCTGGCACGGCGACAAGGTGCCCTGACGCCGGCCCGCCCGCCGAACGATCCGCATACCGAACATGAACATCCGGTCAACGAACGATTTCCGGCCAAATTCCTGACGCGGTCCTGACAGATCGCGTTTTCTGGTGCCACTCTTCCCACGGCCGACTCACAGCAACCCCACAGAATCACCCTGTCGCTGCCGGGTCCGGCACTGCACGCGTACGTGGTTCCGCGTTCCGCCTGTTCCGCATGTTCTGCCCGGACGGCCCACCCGCCCTCCGGATCTCCCCTGGCCGTGTGACCCGCGGCCACGCAGAAGGAGTCAGTGTTGAGAAGCAGTTCCTCTCGCAGACGCACCCCCCACCGCACCGCAGTAGTGGCCCTCGCGGGCGTCACCGCCCTGATCGCCGCCGCCGTCCAGTCGGGCGCCGCCAGCGCCACCCCGGCCGCACCGCAGGCCGGCGGGATCAACCCCGCGCACGCCGCCGTCAAGCTCTCGCCCTCGCAGCGCGCGGAGCTGCTGCGTGACGCGACCGCCGAGAAGGCCGCCACCGCCAGGTCGATAGGCCTCGGCGCGCAGGAGAAGCTGGTCGTCAAGGACGTCGTGAAGGACGCCGACGGCACCGTCCACACCCGCTACGAGCGCACCTACGCGGGCCTCCCGGTCCTCGGCGGCGACCTGGTCGTCGACACCGCCAAGTCGGGCGCCACCGAGCGTGTCATCAAGGCGAACAACCACACGCTCAAGGTCGCCGACCTCACCCCGGCGGTCAGCGCGGCGAGCGCCGAGAAGCAGGCCGTCTCCCGCGCCAGGACCCTCGGTTCCACCAAGTCGGCGGCGGACGGCGCCCGCAAGGTCATCTGGGCCGGCTCCGGCACCCCCGTCCTCGCCTACGAGACGGTCGTCGGCGGCTTCCAGGACGACGGCACCCCCAACCAGCTGCACGTCATCACCGACGCCGCCACCGGCAAGAAGCTCTTCGAGTACCAGGGCATCGAGAACGTCACCGGCACCGGCAACACCCAGTACAGCGGGACGGTGTCGCTGTCGACGACCCAGTCGGGCTCGACGTACAACCTGACCGACGGCGACCGCGGCGGCCACAAGACGTACAACCTGAACCACGGCACCTCGGGCACCGGCACGCTGTTCTCGCAGTCGAGCAACACCTGGGGCAACGGCACCACGTCGAACGCCGCCACCGCGGGCGCCGACGCGCACTACGGGGCCGCCGAGACGTGGGACTTCTACAAGAACACCTTCGGCCGCAGCGGCATCAAGAACAACGGTGTCGGCGCCTACTCCCGCGTCCACTACGGCAACTCGTACGTGAACGCGTTCTGGGACGACGGCTGCTTCTGCATGACCTACGGCGACGGCTCCGGCAACGCGGACCCGCTGACCGCCCTCGACGTGGCCGGCCACGAGATGAGCCACGGTGTCACCTCCAACACCGCGGGCCTCAACTACAGCGGCGAGTCCGGCGGCCTGAACGAGGCCACCTCGGACATCTTCGGCACCGGCGTGGAGTTCTACGCGGCCAACTCCTCCGACGTCGGCGACTACCTCATCGGCGAGAAGATCGACATCAACGGTGACGGCACCCCGCTGCGCTACATGGACAAGCCGAGCAAGGACGGCGGTTCGGCCGACTACTGGTCCTCGTCGGTCGGCGGACTCGACGTGCACTACTCGTCCGGCGTGGCGAACCACTTCTTCTACCTGCTGAGCGAGGGCAGCGGCGCCAAGGTCATCAACGGCGTCAGCTACAACTCGCCCACGAAGGACGGCCTTCCGGTCACCGGCATCGGCCGGGACAAGGCGCTCCAGATCTGGTACCGGGCGCTCACCACCAAGTTCACCTCGACCACCAACTACGCGGCCGCCCGCACCGGCACGCTCGCGGCGGCCGGTGAGCTGTACGGCACCACGAGCACCGAGTACAAGGCGGTGCAGGACGCCTGGGCGGCCGTGGCGGTCGGCTCGCGCTCCGGCGGCGGTGGCGGTACGGGCACCTCGTACGAGAGCACCACACCCGTGTCGATTCCGGACAACGGGCCGGCGGTCACCTCGTCGATCACGGTCTCCGGCCGGACCGGGAACGCGCCGACCAACCTCCAGGTGACGCCGAATATCAGCCACACCTGGCGCGGCGACCTGGTGATCGACCTCGTCGGTCCGTCCGGGACGTCGTACCGCCTGAAGGCCTTCAGCTCGTCCGACTCCGCGGACAACGTGACGGACACCTACACGGTGAACGCCTCGTCGGAATCGGCCAATGGGACCTGGAAGCTGAAGGTCCAGGACCAGGCCGCACAGGACGTCGGCACGATCAACAGCTGGAAGCTGACCTTCCCGTAAACCGCAGGACACGGGCGTGAGCGACGGGCGCCGTCCGGGGGTTCGACTCCCCTCGGGCGGCGCCCGTTTTACATGTTCGCAATGTTCACCCAACACCTGCTTTTCGGCCAACATCACTTCAGGGTCCTGACATGTACGCGACCTTGATGTCACTCTTCCTTCACCCGTCGCACAGCACAGCAACTTCACAACCCCACAGCCGGGCCGGTAACCCCACATCGCCCCGGACTCCCCACATTCTGAAGGAGCTTGAGTGAGCCCCCTCTACGCGCGTCACAAGCGCACCACTCTGGCCATCGCCACCGCTGTCGCCGCCGGCGCCCTGCTCACCACGGGTATGACCGCGAACGCCACAGCCGCCGACAAGCAGCCGCTGGCCGCCGCCCCCACCCTGCTCTCCAACTCCGCCCGCACCGCCCTCATCCAGAAGGCACAGGCGGACGTCACCGAGACCGCGCAGCAGATAGGCCTCGGCGCCAAGGAGAAGCTGGTCGTCAAGGACGTCGTGAAGGACGCCGACGGCACCGTCCACACGCGCTACGAGCGCACCTACGCGGGCCTCCCGGTCCTCGGCGGCGACCTGGTCGTGCACACCTCCAAGGCCGGCACGACCGAGGGCGTCACCAAGGCGACGAAGACGGCCATCAAGGTGGCCTCCCTCAAGCCGCAGATCAGCACCGCCAAGGCGGAGAAGTCGGCGCTCACCGTCGCCAAGTCGCTGGGCTCCAGCAAGTCGGCGGCGGACGGCGCCCGCAAGGTCATCTGGGCCGGCTCCGGCACCCCCGTCCTCGCCTACGAGACGGTCGTCGGCGGCTTCCAGGACGACGGCACCCCCAACCAGCTGCACGTCATCACCGACGCCGCCACCGGCAAGAAGCTCTTCGAGTACCAGGGCATCGAGAACGCCACCGGCACCGGCAAGACGCTGTACTCGGGCACCGTCAGCCTCGACACCACCCTGTCGGGCTCGACGTACAACCTGACCGACGCCACGCGCGGCAGCCACAAGACGTACAACCTGAAGCACGGCACGTCCGGCACCGGCACGCTGTTCACCGACGCGGACAACGTCTGGGGCACCGGCACCGCCTCCAGCTCCACCACCGACCAGACCGCCGCCGCGGACGCCGCCTACGGCGCCCAGGAGACGTGGGACTTCTACAAGAACACCTTCGGCCGCAGCGGCATCAAGAACAACGGCGTCGGCGCCTACTCCCGCGTGCACTACGGCAGCTCGTACGTCAACGCGTTCTGGGACGACAGCTGCTTCTGCATGACCTACGGCGACGGCTCGGGCAACACCCACCCGCTGACCTCGCTGGACGTGGCCGGCCACGAGATGAGCCACGGCGTCACCGCCAACACCGCGGGCCTGAACTACTCGGGCGAGTCCGGCGGCCTGAACGAGGCGACCTCGGACATCTTCGGCACGGGTGTGGAGTTCTACGCCAACAACTCGTCCGACGTGGGTGACTACCTCATCGGCGAGAAGATCAACATCAACGGCGACGGCACCCCGCTGCGCTACATGGACCAGCCCAGCAAGGACGGCGGCTCTGCCAACTACTGGTCCTCCTCGGTCGGCAACCTCGACGTGCACTACTCGTCGGGTGTCGCCAACCACTTCTTCTACCTGCTGTCCGAGGGCAGCGGCGCGAAGACGATCAACGGCGTCAGCTACAACTCGCCGACGTACAACGGCTCCACGGTCACCGGCATCGGCCGGGCCAAGGCGCTGCAGATCTGGTACAAGGCGCTGACCACGTACTTCACGTCGACCACCAACTACAAGTCGGCGCGCACCGGGACCCTCTCGGCGGCGGCCGCCCTGTACGGCTCCGGCTCCACCGAGTACAACGCGGTGGCGGCGGCCTGGACGGCCGTCAACGTGACCTGACAGCAGCGGTACGGGCGGACCCCGGGACGAAGGCGTCCCCGGGGTCCGCCCTACGCTCTCTCCCATGTCCTTCACGTACGAGGCGGTCGGCGCGACCCGCGAGGACCTCGCCGCCTGCCCGCCCGGCTTCCGCCCCCTCCATGTGCGCTCGCGCATAGGCGAGGGCGCGGAGGTCTTCCACAAGGCCGCCGAGACGGTCCTCACCTGGGAACTCCACCGCGCCCTGGGCGTCGGCATCGAGGCCTCCGCCGACCGCGCCGCCCCCGGCGTCGACGTCACCGTCAGCCTGGCCGGCCTGATCAAGGCCCCCTGCCGCATAGTGTGGACGCTCGAGGAGTCCCGCCGGGCCGGCTGGGCCTACGGCACCCTCCCCGGCCACCCCGAATGCGGCGAGGAGGCCTTCCTGGTCACCCGCACCGGCGACGGCACGGTCTGGCTGACCGTCGCGGCCTTCAGCAAGGCGGCCAAGTGGTACGCCCGCGCGGGCGGCCCGGCGACCCGGGGCTTGCAGCACGCCTATGCGCGCAGGTGCGGGGCGGTGCTGAGGAATCTGTGCGCGGACGCGGAGCCCGATTTCTGACGGTCAGACAGGCATGGCCCGGGTACCGGAGGGTCCGGCGGCCGGTTGTCCCGCCCGGGCCGCCGGTCCGCCTGCCTCACCGCATCAGCACCCCGGCCCCCTCCACCGCCCCCTCCGAAGGTGCCGTCATCAGGCCCAGTTCCGCGCCGGAGGCCAGCAGTCGGTGCGAGGGGAGGATGCGGACCGTGTAGCCGTAGGGGCCCGTGCGGTCCAGGGAGAGGGGGCCCTCGTAGGTCCAGTGGCCCTCCAGGTCCGGGCCTCCCGTCGGCTTCAGGGGGACCGTCGTCGCGTCCGTGATGCGGTCCTCCGGGTCGACCCGGCCGGAGACCGCCTGGACCTCCACGTCGTCGGGTGTGAGGTCGCCGAGGCGGACCCGGACGCGCAGCGCGAGGGTGGTGCCCAGTTCGGCGGTGGCCGTGGCCGCGGTGGTCTCCACATGGTCGACCGACACCCCGTGCCAGGCGCCCCGCACCCTGCTCTTCCAGGCGGACAGTTCACGGGCCGTGTCGGTGGTCATCGAGCGGTGGGCGTGCGCCGCGGGGGTGTAGAGGCGCTCCACGTACTCCCGGACCATCCGGCCCGCCAGCACCTTCGGGCCCAGCAGGGTCAGCGTCTGGCGGACCATCTCGATCCAGCGGTCCGGGAAGCCGCTCTGCCCGCGCTCGTAGAAGCGCGGGGTGACCCGCTCTTCGAGGAGGTCGTAGAGGGCGGCCGCCTCGATGTCGTCCCGGCGCTCGGGATCGGTGCCGGCGCCGTCCGCGGTCGGGATCGCCCAGCCGAAGTCCGGCTGGAACCATTCGTCCCACCAGCCGTCCAGGACGGAGAGGTTGAGGCCGCCGTTGAGCGCCGACTTCATCCCGCTGGTCCCGCACGCCTCCAGCGGGCGCAGCGGGTTGTTCAGCCAGATGTCGCAGCCGGTCAGCAGCTTCTGCGCCATCGCCATGCCGTAGTCGGGCAGGAAGACGATCCGGTGCCGGACCCGCGGGTCGTCGGCGAACCGGACCAGTTCCTGGACCAGCCGCTTGCCGCCGTCGTCCGCCGGGTGCGCCTTTCCGGCCACCACGACCTGGATCGGCCGCTCGGCGTGCAGCAGCAGGTCCATCAGCCGGTCGCGGTCGCGCAGCATGAGCGTGAGCCGCTTGTACGAGGGGACGCGCCGGGCGAACCCGATGGTCAGCACGTCAGGGTCGAGGGCGTGGTCGATCCAGCCCAGCTCGGCGGTCCCGGCACCCCGTTGCCGCCAGGAGGCGCGCAGCCGGTCCCGGACCTCGAGCACCAGCTGCTCCCGCAGGTTCCGGCGCAGGTCCCAGATCTCCTGGTCGCCGACGTCGGCGACCGCGTCCCAGCGCTCGGTGCCGCCGACGGTCAGCGCCTCCTCGGTACGGCGGTCGCCCAGCTGCCGGGCCCCCAGCCGGACCACCTCGGGGGCCACCCAGGTAGGCGCGTGCACCCCGTTGGTCACGGAGGTGATCGGCACCTCGTCGGCGTCGAACCCCGGCCACAGTCCGGAGAACATCTCCCGGCTGACGTTGCCGTGCAGCAGCGAGACCCCGTTGGCGCGCTGGGCCAGCCGCAGTCCCATCACGGCCATGTTGAAGAGGTTGGGTTCGCCGCCGGGGTAGGTCTCCATGCCCAGGCGCAGGATGTGCTCCACCCCGATCCCGGGCAGTTCGGCGTCGGCGCCGAAGTGGTGGGCGACCAGCTCCCGGTCGAAGCGGTCGATGCCGGCCGGGACGGGGGTGTGGGTGGTGAAGACGGTACCGGCGCGCACCGCCTCCAGCGCGGAGTCGAAGTCCAGCCCCTGGGCGCAGAGCTCGGCGATCCGCTCCAGGCCCAGGAAGCCGGCGTGTCCCTCGTTGGTGTGGAAGACCTCGGGCTCGGGGTGGCCGGTCAGCCGGCAGTACGTGCGTACGGCGCGCACACCCCCTATCCCGAGCAGCATCTCCTGGAGCAGACGGTGCTCGCTGCCGCCGCCGTAGAGCCGGTCGGTGACCCCGCGTCCGCCGAGGTCGTTCTCCTCCACGTCGGAGTCCAGCATCAGCAGCGGTACCCGGCCCACCTGCGCCAGCCAGATCCGGGCGCGCAGCGGCCGGCCGCCGGGCAGGGCGAGGGAGACGTGCGCCGGGGTGCCGTCGGCGTCCTTCAGCGGCACCACCGGAAGTTCGTTCGGGTCCAGGACGGGATAGTGCTCCTGCTGCCAGCCGTCCCGGGAGAGGGTCTGCCGGAAGTACCCGTGCCGGTACAGGAGGCCGACGCCGATCAGCGGTACGCCGAGGTCGCTGGCCGACTTGAGGTGGTCGCCGGCCAGGATGCCGAGGCCGCCGGAGTACTGCGGCAGGGCGGCGGTGATGCCGAACTCGGGCGAGAAGTAGGCGACGGCCGCCGGGAGCTCGGCGGCCTGCGGCCGGGACTGGTACCAGCGGTCGCCGGTCACGTAGTCGTTGAGGTCGTCCGCGACCGCCGTCAGCCGGCGCAGGAACCGGCGGTCCCCGGCCAGCTCGGCCAGCCGTGCCGTCGGCACACTGCCGAGCAGCCGCACCGGATCGCCCTCCGAGGCGGCCCAGCGCTCGGGGTCGACGGCCTGGAAGAGGTCACGGGTCTCGGTATGCCAGGACCAGCGCAGATTTCGGGCCAGGTCGCTGAGGGGGCGGAGGGGGTCGGGGAGAACAGGACGGACGGTGAACCGACGGATCGCCTTCACATTCCACTCCACGCGTTCGTGGTGAGAGCCGTACGGCGGTGTGCGGCTCGGCGTCCCTACGACGGTACCGGTGTCGAGGGGGCCGTTGTCGGAGCTCCGGCACCAGACCCCGGCTCCGTCCCCCGGTGGACGGACCGAGACGCGTCACGCCTCCTTGTGGGACCCGGCCCCGCACGAGACGCTGCCCCCTTGAGCTGAGGAGGGGGAACTCACAGCCATGTCATGGACGATCAACCGGCGTCCGCGTCTGGTGGGGGGCTTGACCGCGGTCGTCACGGCCGCGGTGCTGTCGGCGGCCACCCTGCCCGCGCACGCCGTACCGGAGGGGACCGTACTGGGCGCCGGCCGACCGGGCTCGGTCGGCGGAAGTTATCTGGTGACCCTGGAGGAGGGGATCGAGGGGGCGTCGGCGGCCGGGAAGGACGTCGCCACCCGCTATGGGGCGAAAATAAGCCATACTTACGGCAGTGTGCTGAACGGATACGCCGTCCGGGCAAGCGCTGTTCAGGCCCGGCGGCTCGCCGCGGACCCGCGGGTCGCGTCCGTCGTCCAGGACACCCGGATACGGCTCGACCGCACCCAGACGAACCCGCCGTCCTGGGGTCTGGACCGCGTCGACCAGGCGGGGCTGCCGCTCGACAGGACGTACACCTGGCCGGGGTCGGGGGGCGCGGGCGTCACCGTCTACGTGATCGACACCGGCATCAGGATCAGCAACCGCGACTTCGGCGGCCGGGCGGGCTACGGCTGGGACTTCGTCGGGAACGACGGATCCGCCGGCGACGGCAACGGACACGGCACACATGTCGCCGGCACCATCGCCGGAACCCGCTACGGCATCGCCAAGAAGGCGCGGGTCGTCTCCGTACGGGTCATGGACAACGCGGGGACGGGCACCACCGCCCAGGTCATCGCCGGTATCGACTGGGTCACCGCACACGCCCGCAAGCCGGCGGTGGCCAACCTCAGCCTGGGCGGTGCGCACAACGCCCAACTCGACGCCGCGGTGCGGAACTCGATCAGGTCCGGGGTGACCTACACCGTCGCGGCCGGCAACGACGGCGTCCCGGCGGACCGTTCCTCGCCGGCCGACGTACCGCAGGCCCTCACCGTCGGTGCCACCGACCGCAGCGACGCCCGCGCGCGCTTCTCCGACTTCGGTGGAGCCGTCGACCTGTTCGCCCCGGGCGTGGCGATCACCTCGGACTCGTACGCGAGCGACACCGGCAGGGCGACCTACTCGGGTACCTCGATGGCGTCACCGCATGTGGCGGGCGCCGCCGCGCTGTATCTCGCCGGTCATCCGAAGGCCACCCCGGCCCAGGTCGCCAGGGCCCTGATTGCGGGGGCCGCGAGCGGGAAGGTGACCGGTGCGGGACCGGGGTCACCGAACCGGCTCCTCCGGGTGCCGAGAACGTAAGGCGTTTTCCCCACGCGAACACGCCACCGGCCCCGTTCGTACAGAACGGGGCCGGTCTTGTGCGTAGACATACGGCTGAGTAGTTAACAAAGTGCCGGATTGCCCACCCGAATAGGGTGGGAAGGCTCCTCCGGTACACCCCATGGACACAGCGCTGATACCCCGCACAGGTAGACCCTCAAGTACAGCCTCGGAAACAGCCGCAGGACCCGTCCCGCCACCATCCATCCGCCCACACCCTCGTTGCCGCGGACAGGAGCGGTCATGCCCGCCACGCACCAGTCGTCAGCACCTCCGACCCAGCGCACGTCATCCCGTGCCGCACCCCCCGCACCCCCCGCGGACGAGGCCACCGCCGTCGGCCGCATACCCGTCCTCGACGTCCGCCCCCTGGTCCAACAGGGGCGCCGGCCCGCCAAAGCGGTGACCGGGGAGTCGTTCGAGGTCACCGCCACCGTCTTCCGCGAGGGCCATGACGCGGTCGCCGCCAATGTCGTACTGAAGGACCCCAAGGGCCGCCGGGGTCCCTGGACCCCGATGCGGGAGCTGGCCCCCGGCACCGACCGCTGGGGCGCCGAGGTCACCGTCGGCGGGAAACCGGGCCGCTGGACCTACCAGGTCGAGGCCTGGGGAGATCCGGTCACCACCTGGCGCCACCACGCCCAGATCAAGATCCCGGCGGGCATCGACACCGGTCTGGTCCTGGAGGAGGGCGCACGGCTCTACGAACGGGCCGCCGCCGGGGTGCCGAAGAGCAAGAAGCGGGAGGTCGTCCTGGCCGCCGCTGAGGCCCTGCGCGACGAGGACCGTCCCGCCCCCTGGCGCCTCGCCGCCGCGCTCAGCCCCGAGGTCGGCAAGATCCTGACCCGGTATCCGCTGCGGGAACTGGTCACCTGCTCCGAGCCGTTGCCGCTGCTCGTCGAGCGCGAGCGGGCCCTGTACGGCTCCTGG
>NZ_JBSFJE010000016.1:0-266797 GCF_053597895.1 Streptomyces sp. NPDC001220 | reverse complement strand
ATCTGGCGTTGACTTTTGGCACGCTGTTGAGTTCTCAAGGAACGGTCGCTTCCTTTGTACTCACCCTCTCGGGCTTTCCTCCGGGCTTCCCTTCGGTGTTTCCAACCTTATCAGATCCGTTTTCCGTTCCGTTCCCGGTCGGAATTCATTTCCGGTGGCCGTTGGAGGGCCTTTGCCTATTCGATTGCCTTCCGGCTCTCTTTCGGCTTTTCCGACTTTATCAGAAGTTCTTGACCGGTCTGACCGGCCATTCGTTTCTGAGTAAATCAGAGGGTGGCTTCGATGTTCGGAGAGAACTCTCCGTTATGAAGCAGATCGATTCTAAACGATCGGCCCTGAACTTGTCCAGTTCTAGGCAACTGTTTGAATCTACCTCCCCGCCGGACCTGTGTCAACAGGTCTTCCGGGGCGAAGAGGAGACTAGCAGCTCACGGGGGGTCTGCGCACATCAGGCGGCCGTTGGGACGAACGCGCTGCGCTCGGTCTCCTCGAGGTCACCCGTCTCGCCGGCACGTGCCGCACGGCCGCCTAGGACGAAGACATAGGTGAGGAAGGCCAGCTCAGCGACGACTCCGATGCCGATGCGGGCCCAGGTGGGCAGGCCGGACGGGGTGACGAAGCCTTCGATGGCCCCGGAGACGAACAGGACCAGAGCCAACCCGATCGCCATGCCCACGGCGGCACGGCCCTCTTCGGCGAGGGCGTTGCGGCGGCTGCGCGGGCCTGGGTCGATGACGGTCCAGCCGAGGCGGAGCCCGGTACCCGCGGCGACGAAGACCGCGGTGAGTTCGAGCAGGCCGTGCGGGAGGACCAGGCCCAGGAAGGCGTCCAGACGGCCGGCCGAGGACATCAGACCGAAGCCGACACCCAGGTTGAGCATGTTCTCCAACAGGATGTACAGGACCGGCAGCCCGAGGAAGACGCCCAGGACCAGACACATGGCGGCGGCCTGGGCGTTGTTCGTCCACACCTGGGCGGCGAACGAAGCGGCGGGATGGCTGGAGTAGTAGGTCTCGTACTCACCGCCGGGCCGGGTCAGCTCGCGGAGCTGGCTGGGGGCGGCGATCGTCGACTGCACGTCCGGGTGGGTGCCGATCCACCACCCCAGAAGGATCGCGACGGCGGTGGATATGAGCGCGGTGGGGACCCACCAGTGACGGGAGCGGTAGACGGCGGCCGGAAATCCCTGCCCGAGGAAGCGGGCGACATCGCGCCAGGAGGCGCGGCGGGTCCCTGTCACAGCGCTACGCGCGCGTGCCACGAGTTGGCTGAGGCGTCCGACGAGCTGTGGGTCGGGTGCGCTGGACTGGATCAGGGAGAGGTGTGTGGCGGTGCGCTGGTAGAGGGCGACGAGTTCGTCGGCTTCGGCTCCGTTGAGGCGCCGCTGGCGGCGGAGGAGCACGTCGAGGCGGTCCCACTCGGCTCGGTGTGCGGAGACGAAGACGTCGAGGTCCATCGGGTCTGCCTGCTCCTCGGCTGGTCGTCGACTGCCTGTCTTAGCTGTCAGCTTGTCGTACTGCGGCGCGATGCGCTCTCAGCTTGGCAGACTTGCCCTGTACAGGGCAGACCAGGGGAAGGCGGCGGGCGTGAGTGAGCTGGTGACAGGTGAGGCGGTGGCCCTCGAACTGCGTCCCGCGAGGCTGCCCAGCAGGGCGCTGGCCGTGTTGCTCGACCTGGTCGTGGCCATCACCGTGTACATCGGTGTGTCCATAGGTCTGGTGGCGGCCACGGCCTCGCTGGACGAGGCCGCACAGGTCGCGCTGTCGCTGGCGGCCTTCCTGTTGCTGCTGGTGGGCGGGCCGATAGCGGTGGAGACCCTGAGTCATGGGCGCTCGCTCGGGAAGATGGCCTGCGGGCTGCGCGTGGTGCGCGACGACGGCGGGCCCATCCGGTTCCGGCACGCGCTGGTGCGTGGTGCTCTCGGCGTCGTCGAGATTCTCATGACGTTCGGGGTCGTCGCCTGTATCGCCTCGTTGGTCTCGGCGCGTGGCCGGCGGCTGGGGGATGTGTTCGCGGGGACGCTGGTCGTACGTGAGCGGGTGCCGGTCGGGCAGACCCGCTTCATTCCGCCGCCTCCGCCCTGGTTGGCGGGACGCTTCGCCGAGCTGGACCTGTCTGCCGTTCCGGACGGGTTGTGGCTTGCCGTACGGCAGTACCTGACGCGGATGCAGCAGCTCGATCCGCAGGTCTCCTGGGCGATGGCCGAGCAGCTCGCGACCGACCTCGCGGCCCGGACGGGGACTCCGGCACCGCAGGGCATTCCGCCGGCGGCGTATCTGGCGGCGGTGGCGCAGGAGCGGCAGGCGCGCGAGGCCCGGCGGGCCTTCGCCGGCCAGGCTCCCCCGGAGTCCGGCGCGCCGAACGCGTACGCCCCGCAGGCACCCGGCGTTCCCTATGGCTACGGCTACGGCGGCCCATCGGTGCCGGGTGCGCCCCACGGGTACGTTCCCCCGGTACCGGGTGCGCCCCACGGGTACGTTCCCCCAGTACCGGGTGCCCCCCACGGGTACGCACCTCCAGTACCGGCCGCGCCCCATGGCTACGCTCCCCCGGTGCCGGCTGCGCCGAACAGTTTCGCCCCGCCGGTGCCCCAGGCGCCCGTGCCTCCGTCGCCTTCGTACCGGCCCGGCCCCGCGGAACCGGCCTTGACGTATCCCCCGCCGGAGCAGCCGCCGGCTCCCACGTCGACCACGCCTCCAGCGACCGAGCGGCCCTCCACCGGGTTCGTGCCGCCGGCCTAGGCGCGAACCCGGCGCCGCGACGGGTCAGCCGTCGAAGACGGAAGGCGGCGACTGCAGGTCCTCCAGCTCGATCCCGGGTGCCGCCAGGACCACGTCGCCGGCGAGGTGCACGGTGTGCTGTTCTCCTGTGTCCAGGGCTGTGACCTGGTATTCGTCCACGGTCAGGGGGCCGTTGTCAGTGGCGTGTGCTTCGCTTTTCACCAAGGCCCAGGACTGGTCCACGGTGCGCGGGGCGAGGACCGGGTCCGTGAAGGCCAGCAGGCGTACGCGGGTCGCGGCGGCGGAAGGGGTGAGGCGCAGGAGACGGGCGGTGGCGACCAGGAACGCGGGGGACGTGCCGGTGAAGGCGTGGGCGCGCACATGGCCTTCGGTGGCATGCATGCCGGTGGGGTCCGTGCGGACCCAGGTGACGCCGTCGAGAGCGGCGCCGCGCACCCGCCAGCTTCCGGCGTGGAGTTCGAGGCGGATGGGGCGGCCGAGGTCGTCGAGGGCGAGGTCGACCGAGCCGCCGTGGTCACCGGAGGGGGTGGTCACCTGGGAGACGTAACGCCAGCCGGAGGGGCCGGGGGCGCACTGGAAGTGTTCTTCGCCGAGGGGGGTGTGATCGTGCGGATCATGGAGCGAATAACGGCCGCGGGGCATGGGGGTCCTGGGTCTCGGCGGGCAACGGGTCCGGGTGCCGGTCCTGCGGTACGGCCGCGTGGGTGGGTCGGCGGACCAAAGGGGCAGGCCCCCGGCACGGGGGTGCGGGGGCCTGCCTCTACGGACCGGAGCGCCTGCCTCCGGGAGAGCGTGTCAGTGCACTGGCGTGCTCTCCCGGACGGCGGGTCGCGGACTCAGCTGAGGCACCTCAGTCGCGGTACCTCAACAGCGGTACCCGAGTAGCGGTACCTCAGTAGCGGTAGTGGTCCGACTTGTACGGGCCCTCGACCTTCACGCCGATGTACGAGGCCTGCTCGGGGCGCAGCGTCGTGAGCTTCACGCCGAGTGCGTCCAGGTGCAGGCGGGCGACCTTCTCGTCGAGGTGCTTGGGCAGCGTGTAGACGCCGACCGGGTACTCGTCGGGCTTGGTGAACAGCTCGATCTGGGCCAGGGTCTGGTCCGCGAAGGAGTTGGACATCACGAACGACGGGTGACCGGTGGCGTTGCCCAGGTTCAGCAGGCGGCCCTCGGAGAGGACGATGATCACCTTGCCGTCGGGGAACTTCCAGGTGTGGACCTGCGGCTTGACCTCGTCCTTGACGATGCCGGGGATCTTGGCGAGGCCGGCCATGTCGATCTCGTTGTCGAAGTGACCGATGTTGCCGACGATGGCCTGGTGCTTCATCTTGGCCATGTCCGAGGCCATGATGATGTCCTTGTTGCCGGTCGTGGTGACGAAGATGTCGGCCTTGTCGATGACCTCGTCGAGGGTCGTGACCTGGTAACCGTCCATCGCGGCCTGGAGGGCGCAGATCGGGTCGATCTCGGTGACGATCACGCGGGCGCCCTGTCCGCGCAGGGACTCCGCGCAGCCCTTGCCCACGTCGCCGTAGCCGCAGACGACCACGGTCTTGCCGCCGATCAGGACGTCGGTGGCGCGGTTGATGCCGTCGATCAGGGAGTGGCGGCAGCCGTACTTGTTGTCGAACTTCGACTTGGTGACGGCGTCGTTGACGTTGATCGCCGGGAACAGGAGCTCGCCGTCGCGCTGCATCTCGTACAGGCGGTGGACGCCGGTCGTGGTCTCCTCGGTCACGCCGCGGATCTCGGACGCCAGCTGGGTCCACTTCTGCGAGCCGTCCGTGATGGTGCGGTGCAGGAGCTCGAGGATGACGCGGTGTTCGTCGGACTCGGCGGTGTCGACGGACGGCACCTTGCCGTCCTTCTCGTACTCGACGCCCTTGTGGACGAGGAGGGTGGCGTCACCGCCGTCGTCCAGGATCATGTTCGGGCCGCCGGTGGGGGTGTTCGGCCAGGTCAGCGCCTGCTCCGTGCACCACCAGTACTCCTCCAGCGTCTCGCCCTTCCAGGCGAAGACGGGGACGCCCTGCGGGTTGTCCGGCGTGCCGTTCGGGCCGACGGCGATGGCGGCGGCCGCGTGGTCCTGGGTGGAGAAGATGTTGCAGGACGCCCAGCGGACCTCGGCGCCGAGGGCGACCAGGGTCTCGATCAGGACGGCGGTCTGCACGGTCATGTGCAGGGAGCCGGTGACGCGGGCGCCGGCCAGCGGCTGCGCGTCGGCGTACTCCTTGCGGATCGCCATCAGGCCGGGCATCTCGTGCTCGGCGAGGGTGATCTCCTTGCGGCCGAAGTCGGCCAGGGAGAGGTCGGCGACCTTGAAGTCCTGTCGGTTGTCGACAGTCGTCATTGCGAGCTGCTCCTCGGTATCGGGTCGAGGGTGGGTACGGCTGGTCTGCGCGGCGGCGGACACAGGGGTGCCCGAGAAGAGGACACAGGCATGCCCACGTGCGCGCAGCGCAGTCCGTCGGAGGCCCTCTCTCCCTCGGTCGGCCCGCATGGGACCGCCCGACCGCCATCAGCAGCGACGTCTGGCTCCGTCCCAAGCTACACCGGTGGGGCGGGCGTCCCCAGTCCGCCTCCGAACAGTTCACGCCGTTCGAGGGGGTGAGCGTCGTCGGACGGGTGGGATGTGAAGAGGTGATGAGGGTCTCGGCGAGGGGGTGCGCAGGGTCGAGCAGAAGGGGATCAACCAGGACTTTCGCGCCTTTGGGCAGGGGCGGGGGTGTTGCAGGATGCAGGGAGATCGGGAGTTCCGATCGAGCGCGCGGGGCGTCCGGGACGGCGTTTCGTGTGACGAAGGCGTTAGGAGATCGACGTGACCAGTCCGGCCGGCCCTCCCCCCACGGGCAGCCACGGTGACGAGCCGAAGAAGGTGAAGCTGCTGGCGGTGACCGCATGCCCGACGGGTATCGCGCACACCTACATGGCAGCCGAGAAGCTCGCGCAGGCCGCTCAGAGCCGCGGTGTCGAGATGAAGGTGGAGACACAAGGGTCCATCGGGGCCGAGAACATATTGACCGACAACGATGTCAGAGACGCGGATGGCGTGATCGTCGCCGCGGACAAGGACGTGGACCTGGCTCGCTTCGCGGGCAAGCGGGTGCTCAAGGTCGGGGTGGCCGAGGGGATCCGGCATCCCGAGCAGTTGATCGAACGGGTCCGGTCGGCGCCCGTGCACCAGCCCGGGGGTACGGGCGCCGACCCGGCGGCGGGCGGCGGCAGGGAGCGGAGCGTTGCGTACAAGGCGCTGATGAACGGGGTCAGTTACATGATCCCGTTCGTCGTGGTCGGTGGGCTGCTGATCGCGATATCGCTCTCGCTGGGCGGGAACCCCGACCCCTCGGGCGGCCTCGTCATCCCGAAGGACTCCTTCTGGATGGACGTGAACAACATCGGTGTCATCGGCTTCACGCTGATGGTGCCGATCCTGTCCGGGTACATCGCCTACGCCATCGGTGACCGGCCCGCCCTGGTGCCGGGCATGATCGGCGGCTGGATCGCCAACACCGGGGCGCTGTACGACTCGAAAGCGGGCGCGGGGTTCATCGGGGCCATCGTGACCGGGTTCCTGGCCGGATATCTGGTGCTATGGATCAAGAAGGTCAAGGTCCCGAAGTTCGTCCAGCCGATCATGCCGATCATCGTGATCCCGATCGTGGCGACGACGGCGCTCGGGCTGTTCTTCATCTACGTGGTCGGAAAGCCGATCGCCTGGGTCTTCGAGCATCTGACCAGCTGGCTGAGTGGGATGACGGGCACGAGCGCGATCCTGCTGGGCGCGATCCTCGGCCTGATGATCGCGTTCGACATGGGCGGGCCGGTCAACAAGACGGCGTTCCTCTTCGGCGCCGGGCTGATCGCGACCGGCAACCAGACCGTGATGGGCATGTGCGCCGCCGCTATCCCGGTCATGCCGCTGGGGCAGGGGCTGGCCACGCTCATCCGGAAGCGGTGGTACGACGAGCAGCAGCGGGAGACCGGGCTGGCCTCCCTGTTCATGGGCTGCTTCGGTATCTCGGAGGGCGCGATCCCGTTCGCCGCTGCGCGGCCCGCGCAGGTCATCCCGGCCAACATGCTGGGCGGCGCGGTGGCCGGCGCGATCGCCGGGCTGGCCGGGGTGAAGGACGCGGTGCCGCACGGCGGGCCGATCGTGGCGGTGCTGGGCGCGGTGAGCGGCGTGCCGATGTTCTTCGTGGCCGTCGTGATCGGGACGGTGGTGACGGCGCTGACGACCGTGGCGCTGGTCGACCTGAGCATGCGGAAGAGGAGCGCCGAGCCGGTGATGAGCGCGGGCGCCCTCGTCCAGGTACCCGAGTCCGTGCTGGTCGGGGCGGTGGCCGGCGGGGGTGCGGTTCCGGTGGCGGCCAGTGCGGACGGTGGGCGCGGTGCGGGCGCCACGCCCGATCGGACGGCACCGACGGCGACGGCAACGGCAACGGCAACGGGGACAGCGGCGACGGAGACGGACACGGCGGAGACCGCGGCCTCAGGCGCGGCGGCCATGGCCGACCGGCCGATGGCAACGAACTCGATCGGCGGGCCGGGTGCGCCGGGTAGGCCGGATGCGCCGGATGCGCCGGATGCGCCGGGCACTGCGGGTTCACCGGGTGCACCTGACACTGCGGGTGCACCGGACACCGCGGGTTCCCCGGACACCGCGGGTTCCCCGGACGCCCCGTCCACCGCAGGTGCACCGGACGCCCCGGACACCGCAGGTGCACCGGACGCCCCGGACACCGCAGGTGCACCGGACGCCCCGGACACCGCGGGTTCGCCGGATGCCCCGGACACCGCGGGTTCGCCGGATGCCCCGGATGCATCTCAACGCGACTCGGTCGAGGTGCTCTCCGGGTATCTGACCGGAGGGACCGTCAAGGTCCGGCTGGACGCGGACGGCAAGGAGGACGCGATCCGGGAGATGGCCGGGTTGCTGGCGCGCAGTGGCCGGGTCGCGGATGTCGAGGAGCTGGTGGCTACCGCGCTGCGGCGCGAGGCGCAGGGGACGACCGGGCTCGGCGAGGAGATCGCGATCCCGCATGCCAAGACGGATGCGGTGACCGCGCCGGTCGTCGGGTTCGCGCGGTCGGCGGAGGGCGTCGAGTGGGGCTCGCTGGACGGGACGAAGGCGCGGCTGGTCTTCATGATCGCCGTACCGGAGGCGGCTGCCGGTGACGAGCATCTGCGGATTCTCGCGCTGTTGTCCCGGAAGTTGATGGACGCCGGGTTCCGGGAGCGGCTGCTGGCCGCGGCGGACGAGCAGGCGGTCCTGGGTGTGCTGAGCGAGGTCGGGTGATCGGATGACGGCGGGCCCGCCTCCCCGTCGACGGGGAGGCGGGCCATGTTCGGCGTGCGCTGAGCCAGAACCGTGGCCCCGGGCCACGGGCACAGCCGCGGCCACAGCCAGTGGCGCCGACGCGACCTTAGGCGTCGCCCACGACCGTCATGGCGGTCCGGGGAGGCTCAGTGGCCGGCGGGGTGGGGGGTCGGTCCGCCCGGGGTGGCTTCCGGGTCGGGGCCCTTGGCGGCCTCGGCCTCGTTGTAGATGTCGGGCTCGAGGTAGATCACGCGGGCGATGGGGACCGCGGTGCGGATGCGGGCCTCGGCGGCGTTGATGGCGTTGGCGACCTCGGCGGCCGTGTCGTCGTGCTGCACGGCGATCTTGGCGGCGACGAGCAGTTCCTCGGGGCCGAGGTGGAGCGTGCGCATGTGGATGATGCCGGTGACCGTGTCGCCGTCGACGATCGCGGCCTCGATCTTCTGGACCTCTTCGACGCCGGCGGCCTCGCCGAGGAGAAGGGACTTGGTCTCGGCGGCGAGGACGAGGGCGATCAGGACGAGGAGGACACCGATGCAGACCGTGCCGATGCCGTCCCAGACGCCGTCACCGGTGAGCAGGGCGAGGCCGACGCCGCCGAGGGCGAGGACCAGGCCGATGAGGGCGCCGAAGTCCTCGAGGAGGACGACCGGCAGCTCGGGGGCCTTGGCGCGGCGGATGAACTGCGACCAGGACAGCTTGCCCCGCAGCTGGTTGGACTCCTTGATGGCCGTGCGGAACGAGAAGCCCTCGGCGATGATCGCGAAGACCAGGACACCCACCGGCCAGTACCAGTGTTCGACCTGGTGGGGGTGGCTGATCTTCTCGTAGCCCTCGTAGATGGCGAACATGCCGCCGACCGAGAAGAGGACGATCGAGACGAGGAAGGCGTAGATGTACCGCTCGCGGCCGTAGCCGAAGGGGTGTTGCGGGGTCGCCTCGCGCTGGGCCTTCTTGCCGCCGATGAGCAGCAGGAACTGGTTGCCGGAGTCGGCGACCGAGTGCACGCCCTCGGCGAGCATCGACGAGGAGCCGCTGAACGCGAACGCCACGAACTTCGCTGCCGCGATCGCGAGGTTGGCGCCGAGTGCCGCCACGATCGCCCTGGTGCCGCCTGACGCGCTCATGTGTCCGCGATGTCCCTTCTCGCCGTCGTCCGTCTACGCCGTCCAGGCGTGCGCTCGTCTTTGCCCGTGCTTTGCCGGATGGGTCATTCTTGCAGCCCTGCCGGGGAGCGGCTCGTCAGGTATCCACAATCCCGGTACGACAATCAGACCCATCCGGAAACACAGATCCCTCAGACGATCACCGTGGCACGGAAGACCGTGCCCGCGCCCGAGACCTCCGCCTTTTCGCCCGCCGGGACGAACACCGACCGGCCGGGGGTCAACTCCTCCTCGCCGGCCCGGACCACGCCGGCCGTGCAGAGCAGGATCTGCGGGGTCGACAGGGTCAGGTCGTGGGGGCCGGCACCCTCGGGCATGACGTACCGGGAGAGCCGGAACTCGTCGATCGGCGTCTCGTAGACCTCTTCGCCGTCCGGGGCGGCCTCGGGGCGCAGCACGCCCGCGTCGCCCGCCTCGAAGCGGACGACACGCAGGAGTTCGGGGACGTCGACGTGCTTGGGGGTCAGGCCGCAGCGCAGCACGTTGTCGGAGTTGGCCATGATCTCGACGCCCAGGCCGTCGAGGTAGGCGTGCGGGATGCCGGCGCCGAGGAAGAGTGCCTCGCCGGGCTGGAGGCGGACGTGGTTGAGGAGCATGGCGGCGATCATGCCGGGGTCGCCCGGGTAGTGGTGGGCGAGGTCGGCGTAGGGCGCGTGGTCGCCGCCGAGGCGGGCGCAGGCGGCGGTGGTCTCGGCGACCGTGTGGGCCATCTCCTCACGGTCGGCGGTGAGGATCGCGGTGAGGACCTCGCGCAGGGCCGCTTCCTCGGGGTGGGCGCGCAGCAGGTCGACGTACGGCTTGAGGGAGTCGACGCCGAGGGCTTCGAGGAGTTCGGCGGCCTGTTCCGGGGCGCGGAAGCCGCACAGCCCGTCGAACTCGGTGAGCGCGCAGATCAGTTCGGGCTTGTGGTTGGCGTCCTTGTAGTTGCGCTGCGGGGCGTCCACCGGGATCCCGCGTCGCTCCTCGTCCTCGTAACCCTCCCGCGCCTGCTCCAGGTTGGGGTGCACCTGGAGGGAGAGCGGGGCGCCGGCCGCGAGGATCTTGAGCAGGAAGGGCAGCCGCGGACCGAACTTGGCCACGGCCGCGTCGCCCAGCTCGGCCTTCGGGTTCGCGTCGATGACCTCGCCGAGCGTGCCGCGCGCGGTGCGCGAGGGAGCGCCCGGGTGCGCGCCCATCCACATCTCCGCCTGCGGCTCGCCGCTCGGTTCGACCCCGAGCAGCTTCGGGATGGCGGTCGGGGAACCCCAGGCGTAGGGGCGGATGGTGTTGTCGAGGCGGTCCATGACTTCTCTCTGCCGGTTCTCTCTGCGTACGGGGCGGCCAGCGAACAGGGTCGCGGTGAGACGCGGGGCGCGCCGCACAACGGCGCACGACGTTCCGCGATCCGCGACGGGTCCACGACCACGTACGCCGGTGTACGAGCACGTACGCCGAGGTACGAGCGCGTGCGCCGGTGTACGGCGGCCGTGTTCACCGTGTGTTTCCCCACCGGTTCGCCTTCGGTACGGCCCTCAGGTCGTCCTTCGTACGGCGGGACCGGTGTCGGTGTCCATCTCAGGCCCCCGATGCGAGCGCCAGGTAAACGGCGGCGAAATCCGTGACGGCGATCAGTTCCGCGAGGGTCTCCAGCTCGTCGCCCTCCTCGGGCTCCAGCTCGCTGACCGGGGCGTCGTGGCCGAGCGCGAGCTCGCGGGCGGCGGGCGCGGCGGTGAGGCCGCCGAGGGGGCGGTCGCGCAGCAGTACCACGTGCGCGTGCAGCGCGGGGGCCTCCTCCACGCGGTCGCGGAAGAAGTCGTCCGGGTCGGCGCTGGCGGCGAGCGGGCCGGCCAGCAGGGCGTGGTGGGCCGCCAGCGCCTCGGGGAGTTCGGCGGCCAGGGCGGGGCGGCCGGCCAGTTCGGCGAGGGCGGCGGCGAAGCGGCGGCCCGCGGGGCCGGCCGAGACGCCCTCCGTCCAGACCACCGGGAGCGCGTCGGCGAGGTCCGAGGCGAGGGTCTTGGCGGGGTTGCTGTAGGTCACGATGGCCGGGCCGCAGCGCTCGGCGACCCGGTCGAGACGGTCGGCGACCTTCTCCAGGTCCTCCGGCGGGGCGGTGACCAGGCCGATGCGGTCGAGGAGCACCAGCAGCGGAGTGAGCAGCGCCCACAGGACGCCCGGGGAGGAACCGGCGAGCGGCTCGCCCTGGTCGTACGGGGCCGTCGCCATCGGTACGAAGATGCCGTGGGCTCCGGCCACCGCCTCGGCGAGCGGGGTCCCCGCGGGGGCCACGGCGGCGACCGAGCAGCCGCGCCGGTAGGCCTGGTCGGCGAGGAGGGACAGGCTGGGTTCGGTGCCGTCCGGGGTGGCGATCAGCAGCAGGTCGACGGAGCCGGCCCAGCCGGGCAGCTCCCAGCGCAGGGCGCCGGCGGCCGGGGCGACACCGGAGGGGGCCAGCCGGATGACCGGGCTGCCGGGGCCGGCCAGCGAGCCGAGGAGGTCGGCGGCGTGGGTGGCGGCGACCCCGGGACCCGCGATCAGGACGGCGCGCGGGCGGCCGTCCGGCTTCAGCTCCTGGACACCCGCCTCGATGGCGTGCCGGGCCGCCGTGCGGACGCGGGCGCCGGCCTCGGCCGCGCCGCGCAGCAGACCTCGGCGGTCTGCCTCGGCGAGGCCCTCCGGTGTGTCGAGCAGCGATTCGTCGAGCATGGGAGCGGCCTCCGGTTGCCGGGGTCCTGGTGCTTTGCGGTCGCGGTCGCGGTTGTTGTGCTTGTGCTCGTGGTGCTTACGCGGGTCGGCGGGCCTCGTCGACAAGAAGCACCTCGTGGTGCTTACGCGGGTCGGCGGGCCTCGTCGACGAGAAGCACCGGGATGCCGTCGCGGACGGGGTACGCCAGGCCGCAGTCCTGGCCGGTGCAGATCAGCTCGGCGTCCTGCTCCTTGAGGGGGGCGTGGCAGGCCGGGCAGGCGAGGATCTCCAGAAGGCCGGCTTCGAGCGGCATGGGGTTTCCCTTCGGGGAGTGGGCGTTCGCGTTCGGTCAGATTACCGCCGCCGGGCTGGGCGGGGCCGACCTCAGCCCCTGATGATCGCCAGTACCTCGTCCCGTACCTTCGTCATCGTCGCCTCATCCCTGGCCTCCGCGTTCAGGCGCAGCAGCGGTTCCGTGTTGGACGGGCGGACGTTGAACCACCAGTCGGCGGCGGCGACGGTGAGCCCGTCCAGGTCGTCCAGGGTGAGGTCGTCGCGGTCCCCGTAGGCCGCACGGATCTCCGCGAGGCTGGCCTGCTGATCGGCGACCGTGGAGTTGATCTCGCCGGATCCGGCATAGCGGTCGTACTGGGCGACGAGGGAGGACAGCGGGCCGCTCTGGCCGCCGAGGGCGGCGAGGACGTGCAGGGCGGCCAGCATGCCCGTGTCCGCGTTCCAGAAGTCCTTGAAGTAGTAGTGGGCCGAGTGCTCGCCGCCGAAGATCGCGCCTTCCCTCGCCATCTCGGCCTTGATGAACGAGTGGCCGACGCGGGTGCGGACCGGCGTGCCGCCGTTCTCCCGGACCACCTCCGGGACGGTCCAGGACGTGATCAGGTTGTGGATGACGGTGCCCTTGCCGCCGTTCCGGGCCAGTTCGCGGGCGGCGACCAGGGCGGTGATCGCCGATGGCGAGACCGGCTCGCCGCGCTCGTCCACGACGAAGCAGCGGTCGGCGTCGCCGTCGAAGGCCAGGCCGAGGTCGGCCGACTCCTCCCGGACGCGCCGCTGGAGGTCCACGATGTTGGCGGGGTCGAGCGGGTTGGCCTCGTGGTTCGGGAAGGTGCCGTCCAGCTCGAAGTACATCGGGACCAGGGTCAGGGGCAGGCCCTCGAAGACCGTCGGGACCGTGTGGCCGCCCATGCCGTTGCCCGCGTCGACCACGACCTTCAGGGGGCGGATGGAGGTCAGGTCCACGAGCGCGCGCAGATGGGCCGCGTAGTCCGACAACGTCTCGCGGGTGGTGATGGTTCCGGGGGTGGCGGCCGGCTCCGGCGCGCCCTCCTCCGACCAGCGCTCCGCCAGCTCCCGGATCTCCGTCAGACCCGTGTCCTGGCCCACCGGGGCGGCTCCCGCACGGCACATCTTGATGCCGTTGTACTGCGCCGGGTTGTGCGAGGCCGTGAACATCGCGCCAGGCAGGCCGAGCGCGCCCGAGGCGTAGTACAGCTGGTCGGTCGAGCACAGGCCGATCTCGGTGACGTCGACACCGCGGGCCGCCGCGCCGCGCGCGAAGGCGCGGGACAGGCCGGGCGAGGAGGGCCGCATGTCGTGGCCGACGACGATCGCGGCGGCGCCGGTCACCTGTACGAACGCGGCGCCGAACAGCTCGGCGAGCGCCTCGTCCCACTGGTCCGGAACCACCCCGCGCACGTCGTACGCCTTGACGATCTGCGACAGATCAGCAGCCACGGCCAACCCTCCTGAAGTCCTATCGGTCGCCCCAAACTACCTGCCCGGGGGTAGGGCTCGGACGCGGGATCCACCGGCGGGCCGCCAGCCGACACCGGGCCGTGATCTGCGGCGATCCACGGCGGTCCCGCGCGATCCCAGACGATCCATCGCGATCGAACACGGTCAGTCCCGCACAGCCGGGGCTCGCACCGGCGGCCGCCACCAACTGGCCGACGGTGGCCGCCTGTCCGGGAGGCGACAGGCCGAACGCGGCGCCCTGTGCGGCACTGGGCCCCATGGAATGGCCGCCGCCTCCGCGACAGCGACAGCGACAGCGACAGCGACAGCGAGGGCGAGGGCACGTCAATGCGCCCGCATCACCCGACAAGGCGGAGTGGGAGAACCGAACGAGGGAAACGGGGAGAGCCCGTCGAGGGGCAACGGGGAGAACCGAACGGGGGGAACGGGGAGAACCCCTCAAGGGCAACGGGGAGAACCGAACGAGAGGCGCAGCGGGAGGGAACCCCGGGGCGGCTGCGAGGGACGGCTCAGTTGTCCGGTGACCGAAGCACCCGCAGGTGGCCGCGTCGTGCGACCTCCATCGGGTCCGCGCCGCGCCCGCCGCCGCCCGCCTCGGCCGCCCGCTCCTGGGGGCGGGCCGCCTCGCGCACCGCGTTGGCGAGCGCTTCCAGGTCGTCCCCGCTGGGACGGGCCGGGGCGGAGCCGTCGATGAGCCGGACGACCTCCCAGCCGCGCGGGGCGGTGAGGCGCTCGGAGTGCTCGGCGCACAGGTCGTAGCAGTGGGGTTCGGCGTAGGTGGCGAGCGGGCCGAGGACCGCGGTCGAGTCGGCGTAGACGTACGTCAGCGTCGCGACGGCGGGTCGGCCGCAGGCGGTTCGCGAACAGCGACGTACAGGGCTCACGACGTTGGACGGTACCGCACTCTTGAGCGGGCCGCGACGACTCTCCCCCAGGTCACTCCACCGTGTCGGGTTGTGAGACGCCCCACACACCCCTCCGGACACGCCCCGCTGACCTGCGCGGACAGCCCTGTCCCGGATCCCGGACGGGGCCGCATCCGGTCATAGGTCGGTACAAACACCGTCAAATGCCTTGAGCTCGCCGGTCTTGTGGAGATACGGAAACGAGCCCAACCTTGGCTGGAATGGTCATCCTCCGACATGTCACCCAGGACGGTCCGGAGGCGTGGAGCGGCGCGCCCGGAGCCCGCGAGGACTACGCTTCACCAGTGATGGACAACCGTGTACCGCCCCGTGCCGCCGGCCCCGGGCCCCGTCGACGCGATCGCCACGGTCGGGGCATGCGCGGGCCGATCGCACCACCTCAGGTGCCGCTGGCCGCGAGCCGCGCCGACGTGTTCGCGGATCTGGTGCAGGACTCCGTGGAACGCCTGGAGCGGCGCTGGCCCCAGCTCGCCGACATCGATTTCCTGGTCCTCGAGGTGCCCCGGCTCCAGGACCGGCACGACGAGAGCTGGAGCGACGAGACGGTGCCGCTGGGCGGGATCATTCCCGCGCGCGAGGGACGCCGGGCGCGTGTGGTCGTGTACCGGCGGCCGGTCGAGATCCGCACCAAGGGCCGCGACGAGCGGGCCGCGCTGGTGCACGAGGTCGTCGTGGAGCAGGTCGCCGAGCTGCTCGGGCTCACCCCGGAGACGGTGGACCCCCGCTACGGCGAGGAGTGAGCGGGGGTCCCTCCGGCGCGGCCTGCCGGCAGGGGCTGCCGGCAAGGCCGGCATGGCCTACTTCTGCAGCACCGACACGTCCTGGTCCGCTTCCGGTACGGCCACCGTGCCGCGGTCGTCGGGGAGGGTCTGGATCGTGAAGCCCGGGATGCCGTTCTCGGTGGCGGCCAGGGTGCGGGCGCCGTAGACCGGGCCACCGGAGATCGGCTCCACGGTCAGCGCGTAGGTGCCCTTCCCGCCGGACGGGACCGGGGCCTCGACGTCCTGCGTGGTGCCGGACTTGATGGTGAACGTCTTGGACACCGCCGTGCCGCCGCCGCTGCCCGCCGACGCCGTGACCTTGACCTTGGCGGTACCGGTGGGGGCGGTCAGGGAGAGGGTGGTGCCCTTGCCGCTGTTGTCGGCGGACGTCGCGCGGGTGCCGACCGGCGCGGTCGCCGGGATGTACGCGGTCTCCTGCTTGCCGCTCTTGCCGCGGGTGACGCGCAGCGCGGCCACCACCGGGACGGACTGGTCGGTGGGCGTGAGGACCAGCGAACCCGCCTCGCCGCGGGTGACGTCGCCGAGGTCGGCGGCGGTGGTCATGCCCGCCTTCACGTGCAGCGTCTCGTTGCCGGCCGGGGTGATCAGGCCGTCCGGGGAGGCCAGGCGCACCTTCAGGTCGGCGTCGGAGTCGCCGTCGGTGAAGGCGATCAGCCGGACGTCCGTGGCGTCCTTGGGGATGCCCGGCAGCACCAGACTGCCCGCGGGGTCGGCGGAGGCGGCCAGCCAGTCGCCGCCGGTCTTGTCGTCCAGGGCCTGCACACTCGCGCCGACCCGCCCGCTGCGCACGTTCACGTGCACGGTCAGGTCGGTCTGCTTCTCGTCGGTGAGCGTGGACAGCAGGACCGGCTCGCCGGCGTGCGGCGCGACCGTGATGCCCTCCCCCACCGAGGACTTGAGCTGGCCGTCCTTGCCGTACAGCTCGATGTCGACCACGGCGGCGCTGTCGTCGGGGTTGGTGAGGTGGACGTAGTCGGTGCGGCCGGAGGCAGTGCTGGCGCCCGGGAACCAGAAGTCGGTGTCGGCGGAGCCGCAGTTGACCCCCTGGAGGCCGCGCCCGGTGCCTGCCGCGACCTCGGTGGTCTCCTGCACGGTCCAGCCGGGGGCGTACCTGCCCTCGGCGGTGCCGACGTAGGCGGGTCCGTCGGCGCCGGAGGTGTCCCCGGTGGCCGGGGTGCCGGGCGCCTTCGGGGTGAGGACGGGCTTGGACGCCTTCTTCTTCTTGCCGCTCGTCCCGTCCGCCGACTGCTCGGTGGCCGCCTGGAGTTCGGCCTTGCCGTCGCTCGTGGTGCCCTTGGTGACGGGCGTGAACGAGGTGTACGAGGTGTCGGCGATGTCGGACAGGCTCGGGGCCGGGCACAGCAGGGTGGTGCGCTCCACGGGCAGCTGGGCGGCCGCCTCGGCGGTGTGCGCGGGCGCGGCGGCAGGCGGGTTGAGCGCGGCGAACCCGGTGACCGCAGCGAGGGCGGCCGTACCGGCGAACAGGGACAGGGTGGTGCGGTTCACTGCTGGCTCCCGTCGTGGTGCTCGCCGCCGGTGCCCTGGTGGTGCTGGGCGGCCGGGTCATAGGCGGGGTCGTAGCCCTGCTGGTACGTCGGGTCGTACGCCGGCTGCCCCTGCTGTCCGCCGTAGGCGTACGGGTCGTACTGGCCGGTCTGGTACGGGTCGTAGGTCTGCTGGTCGTAGCCGGTCGTCTGGTACTGACCGGTGTCCTGGTACTGGTCGGCGTAGCCGGGCTGGTAGCCGTCGGCCGCCGGGTAGGACGCGGGGTCCCATTCGTCGTAGGACGGCTGCTGCGGGACCGCGACCGGGGGTTGCTCCTCCCCGGCGGCCGGGAAGTCGGCGCCCTCCTCCGTGGTCGCCTCCTCCTCGGACTCCGCCTGGGCGCGCAGGCGGCGGGCGCGGCGGCCCTCGCCCTCGACGGGCTGGGCCGGGATCGGCTGCTCCTCGGGGAGGTCGTCGTCGACGTCACGGCGGCGGCCGGGCAGGGCGAGGACGACCAGGACGACGGCGAGCGCGCCCTGGACCCACAGCCAGACGGTGTGGGTGAACGGGGTGTCGTAGGTGACGTCCAGCTTCCCGCCGGAGGAGGGGAGTTCGAAGCCCTGGGCCCAGCCGTCGACCGTGGTGCGGGTCAGCGGCTTGCCGTCCAGGGTGGCCGTCCAGCCGGGTGCGGCCGAGTCGGCCAGGCGCAGGATGCGGCCGTCGGAGCCGGTCGGGACGGTGGTGTGGATGTCGACGGGTCCGGCGGCGACGGAGGCGGGGGTGCCCGAGCCCTTCGCGGAGACGATGGTCGCGCGGGAGACCTGCTGGTCGACGCGCCACAGGGCGCTGCCGTTCTGCTGGCTGAGGCGGGACAGGCCGGGCGTCGCGTCCAGCACGCGCGTGATGTCACGCGGGGTGCCCTTGTGGACGAGGACGTAGCGCACCGCGAACCCGCCGAGCTGGTCGGCCTGGTCGGCGCCGGAGCCGGCGACCAGGTTGGCGACGACCTTGTCGAGCGTGGCGTTCTCGCCGTCGGCGGCGGTCACCTCGGCGTCTCCCATGCGGGCGCCGGAGCCGCGCACCAGCATGTAGTCCACGCGCGCGGTGCTGTCGCTGTCGAGGACCAGGGTGCGGACCTGGTCGGTGGTGGAGCTGTCCTCGGCGACGAAGGCGGGCACCTGGGTGGCGTCGCGCCGTTCGACCGGGCCGTCGGCGCCCGCGATCATCCAGCCGGCCGCCAGGAGCAGCGGGCCGGCGGCCGAGGCGAAGGCGATCAGCGCGGCCACCGGCTGGCGCCAGCCGAAGCTCTGCTCGGCCACACGGGAGCGTGCCCCGTCGGCGCCGAGCGCGGCGGCGGAGACGATCGCGATGCCGTAGACGAGGGTCGCCGGGCCCGCCCAGGCGGACTTGTTGGACAGGACCGCGAAGACCAGGCCGACCAGGGCGACCGCCCAGGCGGCGCGGACGGCCGACTGGCGCTCGGAGCGCATCAGGGCGGCCAGTGCGGCCAGGACGATGCCGATGAGCATCAGCCCGTCGACCGTGCCGGGGCCGCCCGGGCTGGCGCCGAGCAGGTCGAGGGCGGAGGCGGCCGAGGCGCCGTACTCCAGCCCGGCCTCCTTGAAGAAGCCGAACGGCAGCAGCGTCAGCGACCAGGGGGCGAGGACCAGCAGCGGGGTGCCGAGCTGGGTCAGCAGCCGCAGGCCGGAGGCGACCAGGTCGGAGCGGCGCACGGCGAGCACGACGACACCGAGGACCAGGGCGATCGGCCAGACGATCGGCGTGAACGCGGTGGTGATGGTCAGCAGCAGCGCGTACGCCCAGGTGGCACGCCAGCTGCCGCGGCCGCCCGAGGTGTTGGTGAGGCCGCTGGCGGCGATGCCCGCGCGGGCGATCAGCGGCAGCAGGACGGCGAGCACGGCGGTGCCGATACGGCCGCCCGCGAGCGCGCCGGTGGCGGCGGGCAGGAAGGCGTAGGCGATGGCCGCCCAGGCGCGCAGCAGGCGCGAGGTGACCAGCGGCCGGGAGGCGAAGTAGGCGGTGAACCCGGCCAGCGGCACCGAGGCGACCAGCAGCGCGGTCACGGCGAGCCCGGTCGAGCCGAACAGCAGGGCGGCCAGTGAGGCGACGAGGGCGAGATACGGCGGGGCGGCCGGGGTGCCGCCGGCGCCGACCGCGTGCCAGGAGTCCAGGTAGCGGGACCACAGCTCGCCGGAGGTGCCCGGGGCGGGCAGCAGGGCGCCGCCCGCGAGCGCGCCGCTGCCGAGCAGTGCGCGGCAGGCGACCAGCGAGAACAGCAGCAGCACCAGGAAGAGCACCGGGCCGGGTTTGCGGGCGATGCGCTTGAGGCGGGCGAACTGCTCGATCTCCAGGAAGTCGGCGTCGTCGCCGCCGGGCCCGGACTCGACCGCGCTGCCGTGCCGGCCGGCCGCGGACAGTTCGTCGTCGGCGCCGAAGAAGTTGCCCGCGACCTGCTCGACGGTGGCCCGCACGGTCGCGCCGGGCGGCGGGAACAGCGGGCGCAGTTCGCCCTTGTCTAGCTGGGAGGGGCCGCGCCTGCGCCGCCCGGCGATGATCCGCTCGGGGCGCAGCAGGGTGCCCAGCAGGCCGCGGATCTCGTCGAGGGCCTGGCCGGGGACCTTGCCGACGAGGTTGGCGACCGTGCGCAGCAGGGTGCCGAGGACCAGCCGCAGCAGGATCCAGGGCAGTGCGGTCGTGCGGGAGTTGACGAGCAGGGTGTAGACGGCGCCGGCCTTGTCGACCTTGTGCGGGGACGCGGCGGTGCGGCCCGCGCAGTCGACGGCGCGGCGCTCGCGGGAGGCGGCCTCGGCGTGCCGTACGACCGCCTCGGGGGCGATCAGGACGCGGTGGCCCGCCGTGTGCGCGCGCCAGCACAGGTCGACGTCGTCGCGCATCAGGGGGAGCCGGCGGTCGAAGCCGCCGAGTTCCTCGAAGACGTCGCGGCGGATCAGCATGCCGGCGGTGGAGACGGAGAGCACGGGCCGGACGTGGTCGTGCTGGCCCTGGTCCTGCTCGCGGCGGTCCAGGCCGGTCCAGCGGCGGCCGGAGTTGGCGATGGTGACGCCGACCTCCAGCAGCTGCCGGCGGTCGTACCAGCCGCGCAGCTTGGGGCCGACGATCGCCACGTCGTCGCGGCCCAGCTCCAGCTCGTTGTCGACGACCCGGAGCAGCTGGGCCAGGGCGTCGGGTTCCGGGGCGCTGTCGTCGTGCAGCAGCCACAGCCACTGGACGGGTTCGCCGTACGGCAGTTCGGGCATGTCGTAGGCGTCGTCGCGCCACTGGCGGGTGACCGGGTCCCAGCCGCTGGGCCGCTTCAGGTACGGCAGGTCGTCCGGGGTGAGGACGGGCGCGGTGCGGCTCGCCTCCTCGACGGCCTGGCCGAAGCCGGTGCGGCGGGCGAGGTGCACGACGTTGGCGTCGCCGAGGGACTCGGTGAGCAGCCGGGCGGAGTCGTCCGCGCTGCCGGTGTCGGCCGCCACCGCGTACTGGGCGGGGCGCTCCTGGCCGAGCAGCCCGGCGAGCGCGTCGGGCAGCCAGCGGGCGCCGTCGTGGGAGACGAGCACCGCGGTCACCACATGACGCGGGAACTCGGGCGGGCGGGTCGGGTCGAACCCCGCTGTGGCAGTTGTTGCCTGGGCTGCCTGGTGGCTGTGGACGGACATCGAGGTACGGGCCCCGGTTCGATGGACTGCGGTGGACTCCAGCGCCCGCTGGTGGCGGCGAGGCGTCTCGGACGAGCGCCCACACTATCGGCTGGGCATGTCGACGGCCCGCCCCCTGTGGACAACCCACGGGCGACGGGCCGTTCGCGCAGCTCGGTCGGGTGCGAGGGGCGGACGCCCGCTTCAGACGGCGGCCTTCTTGAGACGGCGCCGCTCGCGCTCGGACAGTCCGCCCCAGATCCCGAACCGCTCGTCGTTGGCGAGGGCGTACTCGAGGCACTCGGACCGCACCTCGCAGGCGAGGCAGACCTTCTTGGCCTCTCTGGTGGAGCCGCCCTTCTCGGGAAAGAAGGACTCGGGGTCGGTCTGGGCGCACAGCGCGCGCTCCTGCCAGCCGAGTTCCTCGTCCGCGTCGTCGACCAGCAGTTGCTGCACCAGCTCGGTCATGTGCGCCCCTCGTCTGTCTTTCACGTCCCCGTGCCTGGCCGTTACCGATTTCGGCTGAACGACACGAGTGAAATTACAAGTGTGCTGCTCCGGGCGAGTCAAGCCGAGATCTGCTATTGGGCCCGTTATTCACTCTGCGGAACCAAGGCCATGCGGAAAGTGTTCAAATCGGCATAAACCTTGACACGCAGACGAAGCCCATGAGGGCCCCCGACCCCATACAGGCCTTGTACGGAGAAGGACGCCCAGATGTTCGATCGCGTTCCGCAGTGACACACGCGCCCGGTTGTGCGCCATGTGTCCCGGGTACCTGCTGAACAAACCTTTCGGCAGAGAGATGAACCGGATGAGGTGAAACATGTCCCACATACCGGGCGTCGAGTTGACACTGCGGGTGTGAACCGATGTCCTAGTGGGCATGCTCGCGAACTTGGCATCCACCTCGACCCGCACCGCCGGGTCCCACGGTGCTGCCCGCGCTCGCTGTAGCTGTTGCTGTTCCAGCTGTTGAGCCGTAGCCGTATCCCACCGCTCCAGCTGCAGACCGGGTCCCCAGGACTCGGTTTTCGCATCTCGTTCCCCGCTGACCTTCTTCACTGAGGAACCACCGCACCCCATGAACAGCGACAACGACCTGCAGATCGCCGGCGACATCCTCGAGGTCCCCCACCTGCTGCAGCCCCCGCGCGAGCACCCGGCCACCGTGGCCGAGTTCGCCGGCCTGGCCCGCGCGATCGCCGCCGACCGCGCGCAGTGGGAGCACCTCGTGCGGTACGACGCGACCACGCGCTGGTACCACCGGCTGCGCACCGGCCCCGGCTACGAGGTGTGGTTGCTGTCCTGGGTGCCCGGTCAGGGCAGCGGGTCGCACGACCACGGCCGCTCGTCCGGGGTGCTGACCGTCCTGGAGGGCACGCTCACCGAGCACACCGGGCGCGGCACGCGCGCGCTGTCCGCCGGCGCACAACGGGTGTTCGCGCCGGGGTACGTGCACGAGGTGGTGAACGACGCGCTGGAGCCGGCGGTGAGCCTGCACGTCTACTACCCGGGCCTCACCGAGATGCCGATGCACACGGCGCAGAGCTGCGAGGCGCGACCCGTGACTGCGTGACGCGTTGTCGGAGCCGCCTGCAAGACTTGGCGCATGCGCATTGTGGTTCTGGCAGGCGGTATCGGCGGTGCCCGGTTCCTGCGCGGTCTCAAGCAGGCCGTGCCGGACGCCGAGGTGACCGTCATCGGCAACACCGGGGACGACATCCACCTCTTCGGGCTGAAGGTCTGCCCGGACCTCGACACGGTGATGTACACCCTCGGCGGCGGCATCAACGAGGAACAGGGCTGGGGGCGGACCGACGAGACCTTCCACCTCAAGGAGGAACTCGCCGCCTACGGGGTGGGGCCCGACTGGTTCGGTCTGGGCGACCGGGACTTCGCGACGCACATCGTGCGTACCCAGATGCTGGGCGCCGGCTACCCGCTGAGCGCGGTGACCGAGGCGCTGTGCGACCGCTGGAAGCCGGGCGTGCGGCTCATCCCGATGACCGACGACCGGGTCGAGACCCATGTGGCGGTCGAGGTCGACGGCGAGCGCAAGGCGGTGCACTTCCAGGAGTACTGGGTACGGCTGCGGGCGTCGGTGCCCGCCGTGGCGGTGGTGCCGGTCGGCGCCGAGCAGTCCAAGCCGGCCCCGGGCGTCCTGGAGGCCATCTCGGAAGCGGACGTGATCCTCTTCCCGCCGTCCAACCCGGTGGTCTCCGTCGGCACGATCCTCGCGGTGCCCGGCGTCCGGGAGGCGATCGCGAACGCCGGGGTGCCGGTGGTGGGCCTGTCCCCCATCGTCGGGGACGCGCCGGTGCGCGGGATGGCCGACAAGGTGCTCGCGGCGGTGGGCGTGGAGTCGACGGCGGCGGCGGTCGCCGAGCACTACGGCTCGGGGCTGCTGGACGGCTGGCTCGTCGACACCGTGGACGCGGGCGCCATCGCGCGCGTGGAGGCGGCCGGCATCCGCTGCCGGGCCGTACCCCTGATGATGACCGACCTGGACGCGACCGCGCAGATGGCGCGGGAGGCGCTGGCGCTCGCCGAGGAGGTGCGCGGGGTATGACCGACGCGATCGACGACGCGACCGACCCGTCCGGGGACGCGGTGCCCGGGTACCGGGTGTGGGCCCTGGCCGGGCTCCCCGAGGTGCAGCAGGGCGACGACCTGGCCAAGCTGATCGCCGCGGCCGCACCGGGGCTCGCCGACGGTGACGTGGTGATCGTCACGTCGAAGATCGTCTCCAAGGCGGAGGGGCGGCTCGTCGAGGCGACCGACCGCGAGGCCGCGATCGACGCCGAGACCGTGCGGGTGGTGGCCCGGCGCGGAGCCCTGCGGATCGTGGAGAACCGGCAGGGCCTGGTGATGGCGGCGGCCGGGGTGGACGCCTCCAACACCCCGGCCGGGACCGTGCTGCTGCTGCCCGAGGACCCCGACGCGTCCGCCCGCGCGATCCGCGCGGGGCTGCGTGACACCCTCGGCGTCAACGTCGGAGTCGTCGTCACCGACACCTTCGGGCGCCCCTGGCGCGCGGGGCTCACGGACGTGACCATCGGCGCCGCCGGGGTGCGGGTGCTGGACGATCTGCGCGGGGGCGTGGACGCGCACGGCAACCCGCTGGTCGCGACGGTCGTCGCGACGGCCGACGAGCTGGCCGCCGCCGGTGATCTGGTCAAGGGCAAGGCGACGGGCCTGCCGGTGGCCGTGGTGCGCGGGCTCGCGCACGTCGTGGCCGAGACGGAGGACGAGGGCGAGGGCGCACGGGCGCTGATCCGGGACGCGGCCAGTGACATGTTCCGGCTCGGCACGTCCGAGGCGGTCCGGGAAGCGGTGGCGCTGCGGCGGACGGTGCGGGCGTTCACCGCCGACCCCGTCGACCCCGGGACGGTACGGCGGGCGGTCGCCGCGGCCGTGACGGCACCGGCACCGCATCACACGACGCCGTGGCGGTTCGTGCTGCTGGAGTCCGAGGAGTCACGCGTCCGCCTGCTGGACGCGATGCGGGACGCGTGGATCGCCGACCTGCGAAAGGACGGCAGGTCCGAGGAGTCCATCGCCAAGCGGGTACGGCGCGGGGACGTGCTGCGGAACGCGCCGTATCTGGTGGTGCCCTGTCTGGTGATGGACGGGTCGCACACGTACGGAGACGCGCGGCGGGACACGGCCGAGCGGGAGATGTTCGTGGTCGCGGCGGGGGCGGGCGTGCAGAACTTCCTGGTCGCGCTGGCCGGGGAGCAGCTGGGGTCGGCATGGGTGTCGTCGACGATGTTCTGCCGGGACGTGGTGCGGGATGTGCTGGCGCTTCCGGCGGGATGGGATCCGATGGGGGCGGTGGCTGTGGGGAAGGCGGCGGCGGAGCCGAAGGAGAGGGCGCCGAGGGAGGTCGGGGACTTTATCGAGGTGCGGTGAACTTTTGCCGCCTTCGGTTCGGGGTCCACCGGTTCACCGGCGAGTGCATGTTGTGGGGTTGATCGCGCCCACGCGGCGGTAGCCGCATATCGGACACGCCCCGCGCCCCCTAGGGGCGCTTGAGGCCTAGGATCTTTTGAGTGGCTGGTCGGTTTGCTCCGAAACCCACGCGTACAAGTGTGCGGGGTGGGCATGTCGTTGTGCCCGGAGCAGGTGTTCCTCGGCAGGCGACGGCGCCCGGCCGGGTTCGGGTCTGGAAGCCGGCCGGGGCTCTTGATCTCGGGCTTGTGCTGGGACCGCTCCGGCGCGGGCCCGGGGATCCGACGTTTCGGGCCACCTCCGACGGGTCCGTGTGGCGGGCCAGTCTCACGCCTGCCGGGCCCGGGACGCTGCGGGTCGCCGTGTACGGCGGTGAGGTGCGCGGGGAGGCCTGGGGAGCCGGTGCCGAGTGGCTGCTGGAGCAGCTGCCGGAGATGCTCGGCTCCGCCGACGACCCGTCCCTCTTCGTGCCCCGGCACCGGGTTCTCGCCGCTGCCCGGCACCGGCGGCCGGGGTTGCGGCTGACACGGACCGGGCTGGTGCTGGAGTCGCTGATCCCCTCGGTCCTGGAGCAGAAGGTCACCACCGACGAGGCGTACCGGGCCTGGCGACTGCTGGTGCGCGGGTTCGGGGAGCGGGCACCAGGACCCGCCGGGGTGGGCGAGCGGCCGATGTGGGTGATGCCGGCGCCGCGGACCTGGGCGCTGATTCCCTCCTGGGAGTGGCACAAGGCCGGCGTCGACAACAAGCGGGCGTCGACGATTCTGCGGGCGGTGCGGGTCGCCGCGCGGCTGGAGCAGGCCGTGGGGATGGCCGCGGAGGCCGCGCAGGCGCGGCTGGAACTGGTGCCGGGGGTGGGGCCGTGGACGTCCGCGGAGACCGTGCAGCGCAGTCACGGGGCGGCGGACGCGGTGACGGTCGGGGACCTGCATCTGCCGGGGATCGTGGGGTTCGCGCTGGCCGGAGACCGGTATGCCGATGACGAGGCGATGCTGCGGCTGCTGGAGCCCTACGCGGGGCAGCGGCATCGGGCGGCTCGGCTGATCCTGCTGAGCGGGCAGGTGCCGAAGCGGCGGGTGCCGCAGATGCCGCGGTGGGATATCGGCCGGTTGTGACGTGCGGGTGGGTGGGGCAGGGGGCGGGGTGTCGCTACCGGCGCTCGCAGGGTGCCGCCTGCGCCCGCCCTCCCCCACTCTCGGCTTCGCTCGAGCGGGGGAACCCCCATCGCCCCCAGCGGCACGACTGCCGCAGGCTGGGTCAGCTGACAAGACGCCCGCGGCTGAAGCGCCCCGTCAGGGGCGCGGGGAACTGCGCGGCCAGCCCCCACGCACCCGCAGTCGGCGTACCTGCTCAGCCACGCCCTACTGGTCCGAGGAGAACCGCACCGCCCCCGCCGGGATCGTCGCGTCGCACCACACCCGCGCGCCCTCCCTGAGCTCGTTGTCGGCGCCGACGGTCGCACCGTCGCCGATCACCGTGCCCGTGAGGACCGCACGTTCGCCGACGCGGGCGCGGGCGCCGATCAGGGAGTCGGTGATGACCGCGCCGGGTTCGATCACGGCGCCGGGCAGGATCGTGGAGCCGAAGACGCGCGCGCCCTCCGCGACGAACGCACCCTCGCCCACCACCGTGCCGCCCGTCAGCTTCGCGTCCGGCGCGACCCGTGCCGTGGGCAGGATGAGGCGGTCGCCGCAGCGGCCGGGGACGGCCGGGGACGGGGCGCGGCCCAGGACCAGGTCCGCCGAGCCGCGGACGAAGGCCGCCGGGGTGCCGAGGTCCAGCCAGTACGTGGAGTCCACCATGCCCTGGAGATGGGCACCGGCCGACAGCAGCTCGGGGAAGGTCTCCCGCTCCACCGACACCGGGCGGCCCTGCGGGATGGTGTCGATGACCGAGCGGCGGAAGACGTACGCCCCCGCGTTGATCTGGTCGGTGACGATCTCCTCCGGGGTCTGCGGCTTCTCCAGGAAGGCGAGGACCCGGCCCGTCTCGTCGGTGGGGACGAGACCGTACGCGCGCGGGTCCGTGACCTTGGTGAGGTGGAGCGAGACATCGGCGTCCGTCGTCTCGTGCATCTCGACGAGCGCCCTGATGTCGAGGCCCGTCAGGATGTCGCCGTTGAAGATCAGGACCGGGTCGTCGGGGCCCGAGTGCAGACGGGCGGCCACGTTGCGGATGGCGCCGCCGGTGCCGAGCGGTTCCTCCTCGGTGACGTACTCGATGCGCAGGCCGAGTGCCGTGCCGTCACCGAAGTACGGCTCGAAGACCTCCGCCAGGTAGCTCGTCGCGAGGACGATGTGGTCCACCCCCGCCGCTCTGGCTCTGGCCAGCTGGTGCGTGAGGAACGGCACGCCCGCCGCCGGGACCATCGGCTTGGGTGTGTGGACCGTGAGCGGGCGCAGCCGGGTGCCTTTGCCGCCGACCAGGAGGATCGCTTCTGTCACCTGTCGTCTCTGCTTCCTGCCGGGACCGGCCGAACTCTGTGTCGGCCGGCCAGTGTATGCAGACCGTGCGACGGCGCCTTCGACGGCCGCGCGCTGCCACGCGGCATGGGTGTGCGGTTTCCCCCGACTGCCCCCCCCGACGGCGTTGAACGCGGCCCCGTGCTCAGCGTCCCTGGAGGTGCGCGGAGCTGGTCCGGGCCGAGCCGAGTCTGGCGTAGAGCTTCGCGCCCGGACAGTCGGTGGCGTACCCGTCCCTATGGCCGGAGATCACGTTCAGTCGTACGTTCTTCCCCTTTGGGTAGAGATTGCCACCGCCGGACTTCAGATATGTCTTTCCCTTCGGATTGGCCCCGAAGAGCCCGAGCTTCCACGCGGTGAGCTTGGCGATGGCCGTCACGGCGGCGGCCGGCGGCTTGTGCGCGCCGAACGAGCCGATCACCGCGATGCCCATGCTGTTGTTGTTGAAGCCCAGGGTGTGCGCGCCCCGGACGGACTTCGCCACTCCCCCGGCACGGCCCTCGTAGACGGTTCCGCACTTGTCGACGAGGAAGTTGTAGCCGATGTCGCGCCAGCCCATGCTCACCACGTGGTAGCGGTAGATACTGCGGATGACGGACGGGGCCTGGGAGCACTTGTAGCCATTACCGGAGGCGGTGTGGTGCACGAAGGCCGCCTTGACCTTCCCGGTGTAGACGAACCCCTTCTCGCGCAGTGACTCGTCGGCGCCCCAGCCACGGCGGGTGACGATCCTCGGACGCGGTCCGATGTACGGCTTCGCGCGCGGGACGCCGGTCAGCTCCGCCAGCTCGTCCTCGGTCTCCTGCCGGTTCAGTGCCGGGATCTCGGCGGCGCCGAAGGGCGCGAGGTCGGTGTTGACGGCCGCCGCCGCGTCGGCCTCGGTGCCGGTGCGGGGGACGTCGGCCGGCGGGCCCTGGGGCGGGGCCTCCTCACCGGGGTCGACGAGTTCGAGGCGCAGGCCGGCCGGGAGCAGGTCGCGCCCGCCGCCGGTGGGGGTGCTGCCGCGTGGGCCGGGGTCGTCGTCGAGTTGGGCACGCACGCGTACGTCGACGCCGTCCGAGTCGCCCACCCACAGGGGCGCGGTGCCGCCGTGCACACGGCCGGAGTCGGCCTCCGCCGTGTCCGGGTCGGCGCCGTGGTCGGCGTTGTGCGTGTCGACGTCCTGCCAGCCCGTCCACCGGCCGGTCTCGACGGACCGGGTGCGGACCTGGACCAGGCCGTGCAGTTCGGTTCCGGGGTTGTCCCAGCTGACGCCGACGAGCGAGAAGTGCTCCAGGTCGTCGCGGTACAAGCCCTGTTCGGGGGCCCGGCCGAGGACGCGGTCACGGGTGCGGGGGACGAGGGGCAGTGACCGGGTGCCGCCGGGGAGGGCCGCGGTCCCGGTGGCACGGCCGGTGGTCGTGGTGGCCCGCTCCGCCGGTGCGGCGGCCGCGGACGGCACGTTCAGCACGGCCGCGGGGAGGGTGAGGGCCGCCGCGCAGGTGACGCCGATCGAGGAAGTCAGGAATCCACGCATGCCCCTGATCTTGAACATAGTCAGACATATATGTCCATTGCGGAACTGACGGTCCGTCGGGAACGATTGCGCCGAACCGGTGGCCCCGCCGGTCGGTGCGAGCACCGGCCGCGGCGTACGCTTGCCCGGGTGAACGCCACCGATCGCACCCCTGCCGACCTGCTGCGTTCCGCGCTCGCCGCGGATCCCGGACGCCCCCTGGTGACCTTCTACGACGACGCCACGGGCGAACGCGTCGAATTGTCCGTGGCCACCTTCGCCAATTGGGTGGCCAAGACGGCGAACCTGCTCCAGGGCGACCTCGCGGCCCAGCCGGGTGACCGGGTGGCCCTGCTGCTGCCCGCGCACTGGCAGACGGCGGTGTGGCTGCTCGCCTGTTCGTCGGTGGGCGTGATCGCCGACGTGGCCGGGGACCCGGCGGCGGCCGACGTGGTGGTGAGCGGGCCGGACTCGCTGGAGGCGGCCCAGGCCTGCCGCGGCGAGCGGGTCGCTCTCGCGCTACGGCCGCTGGGCGGTCGTTTCCCGGTGGTCCCGGACGGGTTCGCCGACTACGCGGTGGAGGTGCCGAGCCAGGGGGACCGGTTCGCGCCGTTCTCGCCCGTCGACCCGGAAGAGCCCGCGCTGATCGTGGCCGGTGCGGAGATGAGCGGGGCCGAGGTGGTGGAGCGGGCGCTCGGGGACGCACCGGGGCTGGACCTGACCGGGCCGGGGTCGCGCCTGCTGTCGGGGCTGGGGTTCGACACGTGGGACGGGCTGAGCGCGGGGCTGTACGCGCCGCTCGCCGTCGGGGGGTCGGTGGTGCTCTGCCGGCATCTGGAGGAACTGGGCGAGGAAGGCGTCGCCAAGCGGATCGAGAGCGAGCGGGTGACCGCGACGGTTCGGTGAGGCCGTTCGCTGGGTGCGGGCGCGGGCGCGAGCGCGGGCCGGGGGCCGGTGAGGCCGTCGTGGGGCGGGGGCCGTTCGCCGGGTGCGGGTCCGTGGGGGTTTTCGCGCAGTTCCCCGCGCCCCTGAGTGGGGCCGCTCGCCCTTGTGAAGCAGTTGGCGCGGCCCCAACGCCCCCACCGGCCCGGTGCGGGTTTTCGTGGTGTTCCCCGCGGCCCTGAGTGGGGCCGCTCGCCCCGTAAAGCAGTTGCCGCGGCCCCAACGCCCCCACCGGCCCGGTGCGGGTTTTCGTGGCGTTCCCCGCGGCCCTGAGTGGGGCCGCTCGCCCCTGTGAAGCAGTTGGCGCGGCCCCACGTCCCCACCGGCCGGGTGCGGGTGGGTGGGTCTGCTCACTCTTGTGGAGTAGTTATCGGGGGCCCCCGTCCCCGCCCCCGGGCACTCTGGAGGGGTGACCGATGCCGGAGGGGCCACCGCGACCGGGGACGGGATTGCCCGGCGTCGGCGGCGGCGTTGGATTCGGGGTGCGGCGGTGGTCGCGGGGCTGCTCGCCACCGGCACCCTCGCCTGCGGCTGGGTGCTCTACGACCGGCTCAGTGACAACATCACCCCCGACGAAGCGGCCGCCGCCGAGCTCGCGCGCTACGAGCGGGAGCGCCCCACCGCGCTGGTGCGGGGCGCGCAGAACATCCTCCTCATCGGGTCGGACACCCGCGCCGGGGACGGGAACCGCCGTTACGGCAAGGACCTGGGCACCGAGCGGTCCGACACCACGATCCTGCTGCACCTCGCCGCCGACCGGCGCAGCGCCACCGCCGTGTCCCTGCCCCGGGACCTGATGGTGCACGTGCCGAGCTGCCTGCGGGGCGACGGCCGGCGCAGCGAGCCCTCGTTCACGCTCTTCAACTCGGCGTTCGAGATCGGGGGTTCGGCCTGCACCATCCGTACCGTCGAGAAGCTCACCGACATCCGGATCGACCATCACGTCGTCGTCGACTTCACCGGGTTCAAGGACATGGTCGACTCGGTCGACGGGGTGCAGGTGTGCCTGAAGGAACCGATCGACGACAAGGCGGCCAAACTGCGGCTGCCCGCCGGCCGGGTCACCCTCGACGGGGAGCAGGCGCTCGGGTACGTCCGGGCGCGCAAGTCGCTGGGCAACGGCAGCGACACCGAGCGGATGGAGCGGCAGCAGCGGTTCCTGGGCGCGCTGGTCAAAAAGGTGCGGGGCAGTGACGTACTGCTGAACCCGGCGAAGCTCTACCCGCTGCTGGACGCGGCGACCTCCGCGCTCACCACCGACCCCGAACTGGCCAGTCTGCGCGGTTTGTACCAGCTCGTCCGCGGGCTGCGTGACATCCCCACCGAACAGGTGCAGTTCCTCACCGTTCCGAGGGAGCCGTACGTGTACGACTCCAATCGTGACCAGCTCGTGGAGGGCAGGGCGGACGCGCTTTTCGCGCTGCTGCGGGCCGACAGACCGGTGCCGGTCACCAAGAAGAACGCCTCCTCTTCCGAAAACTCCGAAGCGCCCGGATTTCGCGGGAACACCGCCGCCGAGGACAGTTGCGGGTAATGCACCAGCCAAGGCGGCGAACTTGCATGCCGTTCGTTGTCAGTTAAATGAGATGGATTGCCCGGTTGTAGGGAGGATGAATTTGTCACTGGCGTCACTCCACGCTGAACTGGACGGATAGTGTGAGCCCTCCGGTGCACCCGGCCGCGAGGTCCGTCCTGGGGCCGTGCACCGTTAACCGTGACCGAGCGCCTTGATGGGGGGAAGGCGCCGCGTGGCCCCGACGGAGGATTCGGACAACCGTGGACGCGCAAGGCCGTGGGCGGGCGGACAACATCGATCCCGCAGACCAGTGGGTACTCAATCCGAACACCGGCGAATACGAACTGCGACTGACGCCTTCCGCACCGCAGTCGTCGGTACCCGGACCGCGCCGACCGACGTCGTCGCGCCCCGGTGCGGACGCGCCGCGGAAGACCGCGGGCCGGGATGTTCCGGGGCAGGCGCCCGGGCAGCTTCCGGGGCAGCGCAGACGGCGCGGCGAGCCCGAGCCGCCGGCCGGACGGCGCTCCCGTCGGCCGGTGAAGAAGAAGTCGAAGGCCAAGAAGGTGCTGCTGTGGACCGGCGGTTCGATGGCCTTCGTCCTGGTCGCCGTCTCGGCCGCCGGCTATCTGTACGTGAAGCACCTCAACGACAACATCACGTCCGTCTCCGACGACGGCGCGAGCACCGGTGGCTTCAGCAAGGACAAGGCGATCAACCTGCTGGTGATCGGCACCGACAAGCGCACCGGCAAGGGCAACGAGGGGTACGGCGACACGGGCAGCGTCGGGCACGCCGACACCAACATCCTGCTGCACATCTCCAAGGACCGCTCCAACGCGACCGCGTTGAGCATTCCGCGCGACCTGATCGTGGACGTCCCGGACTGCCCGACCGAGCAGGCCGACGGCACCCAGAAGGTCATCCCGGGCACCACCGACGTCCGCTTCAACACCAGCCTGGGCCAGGACGGCCGTACGGCCAGCTGCACCGTGCGTACGGTGACGGAGCTGACCGGGATCACGCCGGACAACTTCATGGTGGCCGACTTCAACGCGGTCAAGACGCTGACCGACGCGGTCGGCGGGGTCGACGTCTGTCTGGCCAAGGACATCGACGACTCGGACTCGCATCTGAAGCTGTCCAAGGGCACCCACAACATCTCCGGCGAGACCGCGCTGGCGTTCGTGCGCACCCGGCACTCGGTCGGCTTCGGCGGTGACCTCAGCCGGATCCAGCTCCAGCAGCAGTTCCTGAGCGCGCTGATGCGCAAGCTCAGCTCCAACTCGACGCTCAGCAGCCCGACCAAGCTGCTGAAGCTGGCCGAGGTCGGCACCAAGGCGCTGACCGTCGACTCCCAGCTGGACAGCATCGGCAAGCTGAAGGACCTGGGTCTGGAGCTCGGCAAGCTCAACCCGAAGAACCTGACCTTCACCACCGTCCCGGTCGTCGACAACCCGGCCGAGAAGGTCAAGGCGACCGTGGTGCTCAACGACACGAAGGCCCCGCCGGTCTTCGCGGCCATCAAGGACGACGTCTCCTTCACCGCGGTCAAGAAGAAGCAGGCGCAGGCCAGCAAGGACGCGGCGGCCGCCCGCCTCAAGGGCACCAAGTCGGCGGCCTCCGAGGTGCGGGTGCGGATCCTCAACGGCGGGGCCCCGCCCGGCAGCGCCCAGGAGACCCTCAGCTGGCTGCAGAACGACAAGGGCGTCCTCAAGTCGGAGAACTCCGGCAACGCGCCCGCCGAACTCGCCAAGACCACCCTGGAGTACGGTCCCGACCAGGCCTCCCAGGCCCGCGAACTGGCCTCGCTCATGGGGCTGTCCGGCTCGGCGCTGAAGCCCGGCAAGAGCGTGACCAACTCCCAGGGGCTGCCCGCGATGACCCTGACGCTGGGCAAGGACTTCCAGGGGGCGGGGGTGTCCCTCACCACTCCGACGAAGGCGCCGGACGTGGACAGCAAGACCACCGCGGACAAGGTGACCTGCGCCAAGTAACAGCAACCGGCGTGCGGTAGCGGGGAGTTGCTCCGCGATGACACCAAGTCACAGCGAATAAGCAGGTAACCCTATGGGTCCGTCATGCGTCTAACCGGGCGCGGGGCGGACCCGTGTGGTCCGCGAAGCGTCCGATGGGGGGCGTCGGCGGCGGGCCGGTGCGCGCAATGCGCAGGGCGGGGAGGGCTGCAAGTTGACGCAGAGCGATGTGCGGGGGGAAAAGCCTGCGGTCGAGGACACGATGTCCCTCGCACCGAAGACATCCGGGGCGCCGGTCGGTGCGGGCGGCGGCCGTCGTAAGGGCGGCAAGGGCGGCAAGGGCGGCGGCCCCAACGGGTCGCACGGCTCGAACGGCGGCCGGCGCAGACGCGGACGGCGCGCGTTGCGCTGGTCGGCGACCGTGCTGTCGGTGGTGGTCCTCGGTACGGCCGGTGCCGGTTACCTCTACTACGAGCACCTGAACGGCAACATCCACAAGGGCCGGCGCGACATCGGCGACGCCAAGGCGCGGAGGACCGCGGCCAACGCGGCCGGTCAGACGCCGCTGAACATCCTGCTGATCGGCTCCGACAGCCGTAACTCCGACGAGAACGTGAAGCTCGGCGGCGCCAAGTACGACCGGGGCAGCCCGCCGCTCGGGGATGTCCAGATGCTGATCCACCTGTCGGCGGACCGCAAGAGCGCGGCGATGGTGAGCATCCCCCGGGACACCCGCGTCGACATCCCCAAGTGCACGGACCCGGACACCGGCAAGGTGTATCCGGCGACCAACACCATCATCAACGAGTCGCTGGCCCGCGGCGGCGCCGGCTGCACGCTGGCCACCTGGGAGAACCTCACCGGGGTCTACATCGACCACTGGATCACGATCGACTTCGCGGGCGTGGTGAAGATGGCGGACGCCATCGGCGGCGTCGACGTCTGTGTGAAGCAGAACGTGTGGGACCGGCCGACGGCCGCGGTGTCCGGCGGCTCCGGACTCAAGCTGACCGCCGGCACCCACAAGGTGCAGGGCGAGCAGGCCCTGCAGTGGCTGCGCACCCGGCACGCCTGGGGCAGTGACCCGCTGCGGGCCAAGGCCCAGCACATGTACCTCAACTCGATGATCCGGACGCTGAAGGGGCAGAACGTCTTCACCGACACCGGCAGGCTGATGGACCTGGCCGAGGCGGCCACCAAGTCGCTGACGGTCTCCGAGGAGATCGGCACCCCGAAGAAGCTCTACGACCTGGGCATGCAGCTCAAGTCGGTGCCGACGGACCGCATCACCTCGCTCACGATGCCGAACCTCCAGGACCCGCAGAACAAGGACCACCTCGTGCCGGACACCGCCAACTCCGACAAGATGTGGCAGATGCTCCGCGACGACGTGGCGTTCGACAAGAACGGCGCCGCCAAGGAGAGCAAGAAGCCCACGGCGACCGCCGCGGCGACCAAGGCGCCCTCCGTCCCCGCCGGCCAGCTCGGGGTACTGGTGCAGAACGCCACCGGGAGCTCGACCGAGGCCGCGGTCCCCGGCCGGGCCCGGACGGTGGCCACGGAACTCGGCGCCAAGGGCTACACCAGGGCGGCGACGGACACCTCGTCGGCCCCCGAGTCCGTGGAGAAGACGGTCGTGGAGTATCCGAGCGCGGACCTCCAGGGCGACGCCCAGGCGGTCGCCAAGGCGCTGGGGATCCCGGTCGACCAGGTGAAGCAGACCACCGATGTGTCGGGAGTCACGCTCGTCGTCGGTGCCGACTGGCGCGAGGGGACGACGTATCCCAAGCAGTCCGCGCCGAAGGCCGGTGACCTGCCCGAGAACTCCGACGCCATCAACGGCTCGGACACCAAGCAGTGCATGGACGTGTACGCGCCCTACCGGTGGCAGTAGCCCCTGCCAGGCCGTTACGGACGGCGCGGTCTCTTCGCCTACAGGTCCCCACAGCTACGCACAGGCAACTCCTAAACGACTGCATGACACTGCCGCCGTGCCCCGGTGCCCAGGTACCCGGGTGTCGGGTGCGGCGGCGGTGGCGAGCGGGAGGGCGGGCAGTTGGTGCGCGGCAATGTGCGAGGGGAGGTGTCCGACGTGGCCGTGGTCGACGACACGATGACCTTGACGCCCCAGGGCGGTGACGGTCGGCACGGCGGCAGACGGCGCGGCGGCGGGGCGGACGGTGACCGCGGGCGGCGCAGACGCCGGGTGCTGCGCTGGTCGGCCTCGGTCGTGGTCCTGGCGACAGCCGGCACCGCCACCGCCGGATACCTCTACTACGAGCACCTCAACGGCAACATCAGGAAGGAGTCCCTGAACATCGGGGACTCCAAGGACCGCGCGGCCCGGTCGAAGGCGAACGCGGCCGGGCAGAAGCCCCTGAACATCCTGCTGATCGGCTCCGACGCCCGGGACACCGCCGAGAACCAGAAGCTGGGCGGAGCCAAGGACATCGGCACCGCCGCCCGCGCCGACGTGCAGATGCTGCTGCACGTCTCGGCGGACCGCACCAACATGTCGGTGGTGTCCATGCCCCGCGACACCCTGGTCGACATCCCCCGGTGCACGGACACCGACACCGGCAAGGTCTACGCGGCGACCTCCGACACCATGACCAACTCCTCCCTGGAGCGCGGCGGCCCCGGCTGCACGGTGGCCACCTGGGAGAAGCTCACCGACATCCACATCGACCACTTCATGATGGTCGACTTCTCGGGCGTGGTGTCCATGGCGGACGCGATCGGCGGGGTGCCGGTGTGCGTGGACGCCGACATCTACTCGCACACCGCCACGGGACACGGCTCGGGCCTGAAGCTGAAGAAGGGCACCACCGCCGTCGAGGGCGAGCAGGCCCTGCAGTGGCTGCGCACCCGGTACGGCTTCGAGGACGGCAGCGACATCGCCCGCACCAAGGCCCAGCACATGTACATGAACTCGATGGTCCGACAGCTGCGCGCCAACGCGACCCTCAGCAACCCCGACAAGCTCCTCAAGCTCGCCGAGACGGCCACCAGGGCGCTGACGGTGGACAACGGCCTCGGCACGGTCTCCGAGCTCTACGGCCTGAGCAAGGAGCTGAAGAAGGTCCCCACCCAGCGCATCACCATGACGACGATGCCGTGGGTGTACTCCTCGGACGGCAACCGCGTCCTGCCCAAGCCCACCGACGCGGCCAAGCTGTGGCGGCTGGTCCGCGAGGACATCGCCCTCGACGGCAAGGACAAGAAGAAGACGGCCACGACGAAGGTCACCGACAAGGCGGCGGCCGACGACGAGATCGCCGTACAGGTGCGGAACGGCACCAGCGGCGGCACGGAGTCCGCGGTCACCGGCCGGGCCGCCGCCGTCACCGAACTCCTCGTCGGCAAGGGCTTCACGAAGGCGGCCGCCGACACCTCGGCGCCGCTGAGCGAGGACCGGACGCTGGTGCGCTATCCGAGCGCCGACCTGGCGGGCGACGCCCAGCGGGTCGCGAAGGTGCTGGGCGTCCCGGCCGGCCAGGTGAAGAAGTCCACGGACGTCGACGGGGTCACGCTGGTGGTGGGCGCCGACTGGCGCTCGGGCACGAAGTACACCGCCGACGACGACACCACCCCGGCCTCGGCGAGCGCCCTCAACGCGGCGGACACCAAGGCGTGCATGCACGTCGACCCGGACTACACCTGGTAGTCCGGGCCGCGCTGACGCAAGCGGATGCTCAGCTGGAGGAGGACGGGCTGAGCACCGCGGGGCGGCGGGACGCGATGACCCGCTTCGCCAGCGCCCTGGGGCTGGTCAGGAAGCCGTACCCCCACGACATGTGCATGGTGGCGAGGGCGAGCGGGATCTGGAGCCGCGCCTTGAGGGGCAGCCCCTTGCCGGCCGGGAGCGACCCGGCGGCGATCGCGGCGAGATAGCCGCCGGGGATCACGAACCCGAACGGCGTGACCAGGGCGCCGACGACCAGCCCGGCCGCTATCGCGCACACCGCCGTGGGCGGGGCGAGGTAGCGCAGGTTGATGGAACCCTCGTGGTAGCGGGCGACGACGTGCCGCCAACGGCCGTAGTCCTTGTACTGCTTGGCGAGCGCCCTCATGCTCGGCCGCGGCCGGTACGACACCCGCAGCTCGGGCGAGAACCAGATCAGGCCACCGGCCTCGCGGATCCGGAAGTTCAGCTCCCAGTCCTGGGCGCGGATGAACTCCTCGTTGTAGCCGCCCTGTTGCTCCAGGGCCTCGCGGCGGAAGACACCGAGGTAGACGGTCTCGGCGGGACCGGCCTCGCCGCCCGTGTGGAAGGCGGCGTTGCCGACGCCGATCTTCGAGGTCATGGCCGCCGCGACCGCGTGCTCCCAGGCGTTCTCGCCCTCGGCGTGCATGATGCCGCCGACGTTCATCGCGCCGGTCTCCTCCAGGAGCCGTACCGCGGTGGCGATGTAGTTCGGGGAGAGCATGCCGTGGCCGTCCACGCGCACCACGATCGGATGCCGGGAGGCCTTGATCGCGGCGTTCAGCGCGGCCGGGGTGCGGCCGGTCGGGTTCGGGACGGTGTGCACGCGGGGGTTGCCCGCCACGAGCTGCGCCGCGATCTCGTCCGTGCGGTCCGTGGACGGACCGAGGGCGATGACGACCTCCAGCTCACCGGCGTACTCCTGCGCGAGGATCGCTTGGACGGCCCCACGCAGATGCCGCTCCTCGTTGAGGACGGGCATGATCACAGAAACTGCGGGGTGCCGCACGTCGGACTTGGCGTTCATAGGGGGCTCACGTTACCGCGAACGGGGGACACCGGTGCGCGCCGCCGGTGCCAAGCCGCGGGCTGAAGGTCGTATCGGCCTACCGTGCTCACGGATCCCACGTACGGCCTCGTCCGGAGGTGTCCTTTGGCCGCCAGCCCGCCCCGGTCCCCCGCCCGGCCCGCCCGGCCGCAGCGTCGACCACAGCCCACCCGTCAGGCCCCGCGGCCGCCGGTACGACCCGCGAGGCCCCGGCGGCCGCGCTGGGCCATGCGGGCCGTGACCACACTCTCGGTGGTGGTGCTGGCGTCGGCCGGGATCGGACACTCCGTGATGGCCAGTCTCGACGCGGACATCGCGCGGGTCGACCCGTTCAAGGACATGAAGAACCGCCCGGCCCCCGGCCACGGCATGAACGTCCTGCTGGTCGGCACCGACGGCCGCGACAAGATCACGGAGCGGGAGCGGCGGAAGTACCGGCTGGGCGGGGCGCCCTGCCACTGCACGGACACGATGATGATCGTGCACATCTCGGCGGACCGGGAGCGGGCGACGGTCGTCAGCCTGCCGCGCGACTCGTACGCCGAGGTCCCGCCGCACACCGACGAGACGACGGGCCGGGCGCACAGCGCCCACCCCATCAAGCTGAACGCGGCCTACGCGGAGGGCGGCCCGCAGCTGACCGTCCGCACGGTCGAGGCCATGACCCACCTGAAGATCGACCACTATCTGGAGGTCGACTTCATCACGTTCATGCGGACCGTGGACGTGCTCGGCGGGGTCCGGATCTGTACGCCCCAGCCGCTGAAGGACTCCTACACCGGCCTCGACCTCTCCTCCGGCACGCACAGGCTGAACGGCGGCCAGGCCCTGCAGTTCGTCCGCTCCCGGCACGTCGACGGCGCGAGCGACCTCGGCCGGATGAAACGGCAGCAGCGGTTCCTGGCCGCGCTGATCGAGCGGGCGTCGTCGTCGGGGGTGCTGCTCAACCCGATCAAGTTCCGGGACGTGACGCGAGCGGTGCTGGGCTCCGTACGCGCCGACATGGGCTTCGGCACGGACGAACTGCTGGACCTCGGCCGGGCGATGCGGAACTTCTCCCCGTCCTCCTCCGAGTTCACGACCGTCCCCATCGGGCAGCTGGGGTACGCCGTGAAGGGCATCGGCTCGACGCTGAAGTGGGACCAGGCCAGGTCGAACCAGCTGTTCCAGTCCCTGCGCGAGGACAAGCCGCTGGCGCCGCCGGCACCCGCGCGGCCGGCCCGTCCGGCGCCGGCGACCGTGGAGGTGGCGCCGGCACAGATCCATGTGCAGGTGGAGAACGGCACGGGGACGGCGGGGCTCGGGCGGCAAATGGACGCGGCACTGGCGGCGGCGGGGTTCGCGACGAACCACCAGCCGGTGACCGCCGCCCGGCACGACGTGCGGCGGACGGTGATCTCCTTCGACCCCCGCTGGGACCGCTCGGCCCGGTCGCTCGCGACGGCCCTGCCGGGGAGCGAGCTGCGGGCGGTGAAGGGGATGGGCCCGGTGCTGCGGGTGACGACCGGGGCGGACTTCAAGGGGCCGGCGAGTGTGCGGAAGGTACGGGCCGAGTCCCCCGCGCAGGGGGACTCCTCTGTGATCAGGGGAGATGAGACGGTGTGCTGAGGGTCGCGTCTCGGCTGCGGGTGCGTGGGGGTTGTTCGCGCAGTTCCCCGCGCCCCTGAAAAGCGGGGTGCTGCACGAGCGCTTCTTCGGGGGCGCGGGGAACTGCGCGACAAGCCCGCACGACCCGCACCCGGCCGACGGCCCGGCGCGGTACCGCCCTAGTCCTCGAAGCCCTCGGCCACCCTGCGCTCGCGCAGCTCGCGGATCTCCCGGCGGCGCGCCAGCCGGTGCGTGCGCCTGATCTGGGCCTCCTGATTGCGCCGGCGGTCCCGGTCGGTCTCCGGTATCACCGGCGGTACCCGGCGCGGCTTGCCGTCGGCGTCGACCGCCGCGAAGACCAGGTAGGCCGAGCCGACCTGGGTGGCGGGGTTCGACTCGTTCCAGCGTTCGGCGAGGACCCGTACGCCCACCTCCATGGACGTCCGGCCGGTCCAGTTGACCTGCGCCTTGACGTGGACCAGGTCACCGACGCGGACCGGCTCCAGGAACGCCATCTCGTCCATGGACGCGGTGACGGCGGGACCGCCCGAGTGGCGCCCGGCCACCGCGCCCGCCGCGTCGTCGACGAGCTTCATGATCACACCACCGTGCACCGTGCCGAGGAGGTTGGTGTCGTTGTGGGTCATGATGTGGCTCAGCGTGGTCCGGGACGCGGACGTCGGCTTGCCGGGAATATCGGACTCCGCCTCGGGGGCCTGGTCTGTCATGGCCCCCACCTTATGCCGAAGTGACAATCACGGAATTTGTGTCGGGTTCGCAACAGCGGTGCCCTGATTTCCCGACGGCCCTTGTAAGAGGTATGGGCGCTGCCTGCACACTGGGGCCCATGAGCGAATGGCCCCAGGGACGGTCGAACGACAGCCGCGGCAACCAGTACGGACGCGGTAGCGCAAGCGCGCAGCCTGAGGGTGCCCGCGTGATGCGCCAGGTACGGCGCGGGGAGCCGTCGGCGCCGCCGTACGGCGCGCCGCAGCAGGGGGGCGGCGGCTACGCCGGCGTCCCGCAGCAGCCGGCGTACGGCAACGGGTACGACGACGGCTCCGGGTACGACAACGGGTACGACAGCGGCTACAACACCGGCCAGGTCTACGGCGGCGGCCCCGGGAGCGGAGGACCCGGCGGCACCCGTGAGCGCGGCCCGCGGCCGGCTCCGAACTGGCGCAAGCGGATCAAGTGGACCGCGATCGTCGTCCTGAGCGTGCTGATCGTCACATCCGTGGCGACCTACTTCTGGGCCGACTCCAAGCTGCACCGGGACGTCGACCTGTCGAAGGTCATCGACCGTCCCGCGGCCGGCGCGGGCACCAACTACCTGATCGTCGGTTCCGACAGCCGCAAGGGCATGTCGGCCGACGAGAAGAAGAAGCTGCACACGGGGTCGGCCGAGGGCCAGCGCACGGACTCGATGATGATCCTGCACGTCGGCGACAACGGCGACACGCTGATCTCCCTCCCCCGCGACTCGGACGTGGAGATCCCCTCGTACAAGGGGTCCACGTCCGGCAAGGTCTACCAGGGCACCGGCCGGCACACGAAGCTGAACGCGGCCTACGCGGAGGACGGCCCGACCCTGCTCGTGCGCACGGTCGAGTACAACACCGGGCTGCACATCGACCACTACGTGGAGATCGGCTTCGCCGGCTTCGCGGACATCGTGGACGCGGTCGGCGGGGTCACGATCGACATCGACAAGGGCTTCACGGACAAGTACTCGGGCGCGAACTTCAAGGCGGGCAAGCAGACCCTGAACGGCGAGGAGGCCCTCGCCTTCGTCCGCACCCGGCACGCCTTCGCCGCGTCCGACCTGCAGCGCACCAAGAACCAGCAGAAGTTCCTGGCGGCGCTGGCCCACCAGGTGGCCACCCCCTCGACGGTCCTGAACCCCTTCAAGCTCTACCCCACCCTCGGCGCGGGACTGGACTCCCTCACCGTCGACAAGGACATGAGCCTGTGGGACCTGGCCTCCATGTTCTTCGCGATGAAGGACGTCAACGGCGGCGACGGCACCTCGATGAACATGCCGGTCTCCGGCTCCACGGGCGGCAACCTCGTCTGGGACAAGGCCAAGGTCAAGACCCTGGTCGACGAGCTGAAGAACGACCAGAAAGTCACCGTCACCGGCAACTGAGACCGGTCGTACGCGGTTCGGGGGCACCCTGCGGGGTGCCCCCGCGCCGTTTCAGCGGGGTGTCACATGGACGCGCCGGCCATCGAGCGGCACATCTCGGCGCAGCGGCGACACGCGTCCGCGCAGCGCTTCATCTGCGGATCGTCCGGCATGGACATACACGCCTCGGCGCACATGTCGCAGGCCCTGGCGCACATCGCGCACATCTCGGCCGACAGGGGCGAGCGCCGCATCATCATGTCGGCGCACATCCGGGTCATCTCGGAGCAGTCCATCAGCGCGCGCATGATCCTCATGTGGGCCTGGCCACCGTCCATGGACATGCAGGAGCTCATGGTCTCCTCGCACATCGTGTGGGCGGCCATGCACGCGTTGACGCACTCCTGCATCTGCTTGCTCATGGCGGTCATGGGTCCGGTCTGGGTCATGGCTCCTCCAGGGGAGAGGGGGAAGGGCCCGGGGCAGGCCCCGTTCGTCTTCGTTCCTAAGCCCGACCGACCGGTAGCGCCATTCGGCGACAGCCGGATCCCTCTCGGCCATACGGCTCCGACCTGTACGAACACCTCTCGGCATGAACCGCGTCGGAAGCGCCATCACGGCCGTGCTGTAGGCGAGCAGCACCGGCGTAGGTTACGCGGTTCCCGTTCCGCCAATTGTGATTGCTCGATACGCCTGATCCTCGAGAGAGGGGAACCCGGTCCATGAAGGTCACGAAGCTGGCCAGCACGTGTCATTCACGGACTGCCCGACGATCTACGCAACGGCTCGCGCACGTCCTGGTTCAGGCGAGACGCCAACCGATCACGGCTTTCAGATTCCCGCTCACGAAACCATGGTCGAGATCCCGATGGAACTGATCCAGAAGGCCATCCGTGACAACCTCATCCAGGACCCTCGGCGAGCTCTTTCATCAGATTTGCCCGCATGGGTCCACCTGCTCAAGGAGAGGCCCCAGCTCCCTGGAGGCTCATTGCGTGCCGCCTCAGTGACAACGAATGTCAGCTCTGACCGTCCCCAAGCGTGACGAAGGCCGCAAGTACCTCCGCTGCTTTCTCGGTCAGTTCTCCGCCGGCCTTGCCCGCGACAGTGGTCAGGTACCCCTCTCTTCGCGCGCGCTTGAGGTGGTCCTTCACGGTCTCAGGGCGGCGACCGATGAGCCGTGCCAACCATGGAACAGGTGCCGGAGCACCCAAGTCGGCCATGGTCTTGTAGGTCGTGGCCAACATGGCCAAGTAGGACTCTGACACGCCTTCGTTGGTCAGCAGCAGGGCCGCCGACGATGCCGCTTCCTCCACCTTCGCCGTCACCTCCCCCATGCCCTGTTGCAGTTCGGGGGCCTTCTCCGCCAGCTTCACGGCCGCCGCCAGGTCGAACCTGCGCAGAACAGTCGTGGAGATCCCGCGCGCCACGTCACGAGCGGCAGCACCTTCGGACGACTCGACAGTGATCCGCTGAGGCCCTCCGGTGACCGGCCCGGTCGGCCACCACATGCGGATCACCCAAGCCCCTTGCTCCTGGGTAATTTCGAACCCGCTCCCATCCGCTTCCACGCTTCCAACGTACCACACAGGGTGGCCCACCCTGTGTTGACAACCCAGGGTGGGCCATGAGCAAACTTGAGATGCCGGCGAGTGGCCGGCGCGACGGCGGGGGGCCGCACATCGGCAGCAGGGAGAGGGGGCCGCCTCAGTGGCAAGGGCATGGGTCGCACAGTCGATGGACGACCTGAAGGAACAGGAACTCGATGCCGGTACCCACCTGGACGACCGGTTGGGCAGGCAGCCTGTGACGGCCGTCTGGGAACAATGGACGAATCAAAGGAAGCTGGAGAACAGCACGAAGAAGCAGTACCGGTCCATCCAGAAGACGACCATTGAGCCGTTCTTCAAGGCCCGTCCGATTGCGTCCTTGAAGGTTGCCGACGTTGAGCAGTGGCTCTTGTGGATGGAGCAGGACCGGAAGCTCTCGGCCCGCACTCGGCGTCAGCGGTTCTCGTTCTTCTCCGGGATGATGGACTGGGCTGTCGTCAACGAGATCATCGGCCGGGACCCGTGCAAGGAGGTCAAGTGTGCCGGGAGCCGCGCCAAGGAGATCAGGGAACACAAGAACACCGCACGGCGACTCACGACGCAGGAAGTCCTGGCGATGCTGGATGCCGCTCCTCCGCGATACCGGGCAATGCTGTGGCTCATGGCCGGGTGTGGTCTGCGGCTGGGTGAGGCCATGGCGGTGTCCCGCGATCAGATCGATTTCAAGGCCGAGACGCTTCGCGTCGACTTCCAGATTGCGGAGGACGGAGCCACCGAGTCGGGGAAGAACAGCGCGATCCAGCGTCGGCACATCAAAGCTCGTGACGAAGGCGAGCCAGGGCGTTCCGTCCCTCTCCCGCCGAACGTCGCCTTCGAGCTTCAGCGGCACATCAAGAACCACGGCGTATGGGGGCCGGAGCGGCTTCTCTTCCCCAATGTGACGCGGACTGGCTACCTCTACGCCTCGTACTTCTACCCGAAGATCTGGATGGAGGCTCTGGGCAAGGGGCAGGTGAAGTACTGCAAGGCTCACTCACTCCGGCACTACTACGGGTCGCGGCTGCTCTACGCCCGAGTCCCCGAGAACGATGTGGCCGACTGGATGGGCCACAGCAGTACGGACGTGCTGAGGGAGCACTACCACTACATCTTCGAAGGGGCTGAGCAGCGCGGTCGGGCCGCCATCGCCACGATGTTGATGCCCGGCGCCGACGACCCGACGGAGGCGTCGGAGGTCGCCTGATCCGCGTACGACAACAGCCCCCGGCGTCGCGCCGGGGGCTGTGTTATTTGTGCAGGTCGGTGGCTGTTTTCAGCGCTAGGGAAGGTTCCTTGCCATCACGATCCGCTGCACTTGGTTCGTACCCTCATAAATCTGGGTGATCTTCGCGTCGCGCATCATGCGCTCGACCGGGTAGTCGCGGGTGTAGCCGTAGCCGCCGAGGAGCTGGACGGCGTCCGTGGTGACCTCCATGGCGGTGTCGGAGGCGAAGCACTTCGCCGCGGCGCCCTGGAAGGTCAGGTCGGCGTCGCCGCGCTCGGAGGCGGCCGCGGCCTGGTAGGTGAGGGCGCGGGCGGCGGCGATCTTCATGGCCATGTCGGCGAGCATGAACTGGATGCCCTGGAAGTCGCCGATCGGCTTGCCGAACTGCTTGCGCTCCTGGACGTAACCCTTGGCGTAGTCCAGCGCGCCCTGGGCGACGCCGAGCGCCTGGGCGGCGATGGTGATGCGGGTGTGGTCCAGGGTCTTCATCGCGGTGGCGAAGCCGGTGCCCTCCGCGCCGATCATGCGGTCGGCGGGGATGCGGACGTTGTCGAAGTAGACCTCACGGGTCGGCGAGCCCTTGATGCCGAGCTTCTTCTCCGGGGCGCCGAAGGAGACGCCCTCGTCCGACTTCTCGACCACGAAGGCGGAGATGCCCTTCGAGCGCTTCTCGGGGTCGGTCACGGCCATCACCGTGTAGTACTCGCTGACGCCGGCGTTGGTGATCCAGCGCTTCACGCCGTTGAGGACGTAGTGGTCGCCGTCGCGGACCGCCTTCGTCCGCATGCCGGCCGCGTCGGAGCCCGCCTCCGGCTCGGAGAGGGCGTACGAGAACATCGCGTCGCCCTTGGCCAGCGGCGCCAGGTACTTCTTCTTCAGGTCCTCGGAGCCGGAGAGGATCACCGGGAGCGAACCCAGCTTGTTCACGGCGGGGATGAGGGAGGAGGAGACGCAGGCGCGGGCCACCTCCTCGATCACGATGACCGTGGCGAGCGCGTCGGCGCCGGCACCGCCGTACTCCTCGGGTACGTGCACGGCGTGCAGGTCGTTGGCGACCAGCGCGTCGAGGGCCTCCTGCGGGAAGCGGGCCTCCTCGTCGACCGCGGCCGCGTACGGGGCGATCTTCGCCTCGACCAGCGCGCGGACGACGTCGCGGAGCATGTCGTGCTCCTCGGACGGGCGGTACAGGTCGAAGTCAGCCGATCCGGCCAAGGTCTCTCACTCCAGACGCAGTGGTGCTGACGCTAATTACTGTTAAGTAACTCAAAGTTTAGAGCGCGGCCCACGGAACGGTGACGTGAGGTACGCGACAGCGGGAAAGTTGCCCGCAGGAGGGCCCGGTTATGCTCGGCCCCGCAGCAGCATCAACGTCCCCGAGCTGGAGCATTCCATGAGCCTCAAGATCACTGTGATCGGCACCGGTTATCTCGGCGCCACGCATGCCGCGGCCATGGCGGAGCTCGGCTTCGAGGTGCTCGGCCTCGACGTCGTACCGGAGAAGATCGCCATGCTGGAGCGCGGCGAGACCCCGATGTACGAGCCGGGCCTCGACGAGTTGCTGCGCAGGCACGTGGCGGGCTTCGAGGGTTCCAGCGGGCGGCTGCGCTTCACCACCGACTGGGCCGAGGTGGGCGCCTTCGGGGACATCCACTTCGTCTGTGTGAACACCCCGCAGAAGCACGGCGAGTACGCGTGTGACATGTCGTACGTCGACTCCGCGATCGCGTCGCTGGCCCCGCATCTGACCGGGCCCGCGCTCGTGGTCGGCAAGTCGACCGTGCCGGTCGGTTCGGCGGAGCGGCTGGCCGCCTACCTCGCCGCGAACGCGCCCGCCGGCGCCGACGCCGAACTCGCCTGGAACCCGGAGTTCCTGCGGGAGGGCTTCGCCGTCCAGGACACCCTGCACCCCGACCGGATCGTGGTCGGCGTGCGCAGCGAGCGCGCCGAGAAGCTGCTGCGCGAGGTGTACGCGACGCCGGTGGGCGAGGGCACGCCGTTCGTCGTGACCGACTTCCCGACGGCCGAGCTGGTGAAGACGTCCGCGAACTCCTTCCTCGCCACCAAGATCTCCTTCATCAACGCCATGGCCGAGGTGTGCGAGGCCGCGGGCGGTGACGTGGCCAGGCTGGCCGAGGCGATCGGGCACGACGACCGGATCGGGAAGAAGTTCCTGCGTGCCGGGATCGGGTTCGGCGGCGGCTGCCTGCCGAAGGACATCCGCGCCTTCATGGCGCGCGCGGGTGAGCTGGGTGCCGACCAGGCGCTGACCTTCCTGCGCGAGATCGACTCCATCAACATGCGGCGCCGGGGGCAGATGGTCGAGATGGCCCGCGAGGCGCTCGGCGGCGGGTCGTTCCTCGGGAAGCGGGTCGCGGTGCTCGGCGCGGCCTTCAAGCCGGACTCGGACGACGTGCGGGACTCGCCGGCGCTGAACGTCGCCGGGCAGATCCATCTGCAGGGCGGCCAGGTGACGGTGTACGACCCGAAGGGCATGGCGAACGCCCGGCGGCTGTTCCCGACGCTGGGCTATGCGGAGACGGCGCTGGAGGCCGTGCGGGGGGCCCATGTCGTGCTGCATCTGACGGAGTGGCGGGAGTTCCGGGAGCTGGATCCGGCGGAGCTGGGTGCGGTGGCCTCGTCGAAGGTGGTCCTCGACGGGCGGAACGCGCTGGAGCCGGAGGTCTGGCGGCGGGCGGGGTGGACGTACCGGGCGATGGGGCGGCCGACCGCCTGAGGCCGCGGGTGCGTGGGAGCGGCCGACCACCTGAGGCCGCGGGTGCGTGGGGGCGGCCGACCACCTGAGGCCCCGGGTGCGTGGGGGCCGGTCGACCGCCTGAGGCCGCGGGTGCGTGGGGGCGGCCGACCGCCTCAGGCCGCGGGTGCGTAGGGCCGGTCGCGCCCAGGCGGCGGTGGCCGCGCATCGACACGGCCCCGCGCCCCGGACGGGGGCCCCGGGCAGGGCGTTGGGGGCAGCTGTCCGCCCAGGTCGGAAGGACGACACCGGTTCGGCCGAGGCTCAGTCGGCCGAACCGGTGTCTTGTCGCATTCTGCACCATGCGGCACAGGTGTGACCGGTGAACTGCCTGTGCCTTACTTGTCCTTGGCCCGGTACCGGCGCATCTTCGCGCGCGCCCCGCACACCTGCATCGAGCACCAGCGGCCGCGTCCGGCCGGGCTGCGGTCGTAGTACGCCCAGTGGCAGGTGTCGGCCTCGCAGACCTTGAGGCGCATCCAGGTGCCCTCGACCAGGGCCGTGGCGACGGCGGCGGCGATCCGGGAGAGCAGCGGGGCCGAGCCGGCGGGGGTGAGGGCCGCCGAGCCGTCCGCGGGGTCGACGGTGACGTACAGAGGGGCCTGCGCGAGCAGTTCGCCCAGCGGGGTGACCTCGCGGTGCGGGAGGTGTCCGGCGTGCGCGAGCAGGGCGGCGCGCAGGGACTCGCGCAGGGCGCGGGAGAGCGGGAGTTCGGCCTCCGTGATGCCGAGGCGTGCCCTGCCGTCCGGTGTGTCGAGCGTGTCGGCGCCCGACTCGATGTCCAGCGTGTTCACCAGGGTCTCGACCAGGGCCAGGCCGCCCGGCGCGGGCGATCTCTCACTCATCCCTGCAAGCCTCCCGAATTCCCTTGCGAGGTTACCCCCGCTGCGGGAGCATGCGGTAACGGTGACTGGTTACCCGGCTCTACAGGTAACAAGCAACTCGGACCTCGAGGAGGAAGTCATGGCTCTCGCCAAGCTCGGTGCCGTCGTCCTGGACTGTCCCGACCCGTCCGCGCTCGCCGGTTTCTACGCCGGGGTGCTGGGCGGCAGTGTCGAGGGGGACGAGGAGTGGGTGGATCTGACGGTGCCCGGCGGGCAGGTGCTGGCCTTCCAGAGGGCGCCCGGTTTCGTGCCGCCGAAGTGGCCCGCGCCCGACGACTCCCAGCAGTTCCACCTGGACCTGACGGTGGGCGATCTGGACGCGGCCGAGAAGGGGGTGCTGGAGCTGGGGGCGAGGCCGCTGGACGCGGCGGACAGGGGGCGCACCTTCCGGGTGTACGCCGACCCGGCTGGGCACCCGTTCTGTCTCTGCGCCGGCTGACCCAGGAGGACTCATGGCAATCGTCGCCCGTCTGCGCAACGTAGTGATCGACTGTCCCGACCCGCTCGCGCTGGCCCGCTTCTACGCCGCCGTCGCCGGAGGCACCCCGGTGGTGGAGGACGACGAGTGGGTCGTCCTCCAGGTACCGCACGGACCGCGGCTGGGCTTCCAGCGGGTGGCGGGGTACACGCCGCCCGAGTGGCCGCGGGCCGACCGCAACGCCCAGCAGCTCCATCTCGACTTCGACGCGGGGGCGACCTGGGAGGAGGTGGACGCGGCCCACGAGAAGGTGCTGGCGCTGGGGGCGCGGCCGCTGGACCTGGAGGACCGGGAGAAGAAGGACTTCCAGGTGTACGCCGATCCGGCCGGTCACCCCTTCTGCCTGTGCCGGATCCCCTGACCCCCTGAGCCCCCCTGAGCCCCCCTGAGCTCCCTGAACCGGATCTTCCCTGAACGGGATCTCCCCTGATCACGCCGTCCGGATCGGCCGGGGCGGGCTCACGTCTCCGCGTCGGCCGGTCCCGGTCTGCCCGGGATCGGCTCGCGGCGGCCTTGGGCCGCGCGGGCGGTGAAGTCGGCGCTGCGCAGGACTCGCTGGACGTTTCCCCAGGTCAGCAGGGACAGCTCGATGTCGGACCAGCTTCGCCTGAGCAGTTCGGCGATCAGGTGCGGGTAGCGGGAGGTGTCGGCGAGGTCGCGGGGGTGGGCGGCGCCGGAGTCGTAACTGCCGGACAGGGCGACGCACTCGGGGCCGGCCACGATCCGGACGTGGTCGAGGTGGTCGGCGACGTCCGCGACGGTCGGCCCGGACTGCTCGGCGGTGAGCGGCACCATGCACAGGCCCCGCTGCTCGCCGAGCTGCGCGAGCAGCGCGTCGGAGAGGTTGGCGGGGTGGGGGCGTACGGCTGCGGCGGCGGAGCGGGTGCACAGGACCGGCGTCTTGGACAGGGCGAGCACCCGGGCCAGGACGCTCTCCGGGGCGCCGGACAGGTCGGCCAGCACACCGAGCCGGTTCATCTCACGGATCACCTCCTCGCCGAACCGGGTCAGCCCCTCACGGTCGGCCCAGTCGGCGCCGGCCAGCGAGAGCACGCGCAGGCCGAGGGAGTTCAGGACGCGCAGGATGCCGAGGGAGTTGTCGACGGCGGCGGCGGAGGCGGGGCCGAGCACCACGGCGACCCGGCCGCAGTTGCGGGCGTCGATGACCTGCCCGGCGGTGCGCACCAGCCGGAGCCCCTCCGGGTGCGTCTCGACGACCCGGCGCACCAGGTCCAGCTGTTCCAGCGTGGCCCCCACGGCCCGGCCGCCGCGCTCCTGCTCCGGCAGGTCCAGGGACCAGAACAGCGCGCCCACGTGCCCTTCGCGCAGCCGGGGCACGTCCGTGTCCACGGCCGCCTCGCCCAGCTCCAGGTCGTACCAGGGCAGCGGCCCCAGCGCCCGCGGCAGCCCGCTGTAGCCGTCCGCGACCGGGTGCGCGTCCAGCAGGACACGGGCCCGTTCCAGGAACTCGGTGTCGGGCACCAGGGGGAAGGGGTCGTCCGGGAGGCTGTCGTCCTCGCCGACCTCGGTCGTGGCGGGAATGTCGTGGAGGTCGGCCATTGCGGGCTCCGTACGTCGTCGTGAGCTACGTCGTGATGGGGCTGTAGCCCACCGTCGCACGCCCGCCCGGGAGGGTTCCTGGTGGACGCGGCGTTCGGGGGTACGGCCGCCCGGTCCGGTCACCCTGAACCGGCGGCCGCACGAACCCGACCGGCCCGGCCGTCCCGACGTCCCGACGTCCCGCTCGCCCTCCGCCCGGCCTACCGGCGGAGGGAGATCCGTTCTCCGTGGGCTGACGGCCCTTCAGTCAGCCCGCTCACGGGAGAGGCCGGCACCGGCCTGCGCCGCCGACGTGCCCCTGTGGACGACCTGCTGCCGGTCATCCGCGGCCTCGCGGCGCTGACGGTGTCCCTCTCGGCCGACCCTGGTGGCCCGCGCCGGCATCCGGACGGGTGTGCCGCCGAAGGCCCGCTGGATCGGCGCGGTCGACGGCGGCCGGACCTCAGCCGTCCAGCGACTCGATCGTCGCGTTCGACGGTCCCCGTGTCCCCTGGAGGTCCCGGGCCACGTCCTCCGCCGCGCCCAGGACGCGGACCGCGTTCTGCCAGGTGAGCTTGGCCAGGTCGGGGCGGGACCAGCCGCGGTCGAGGAGTTCGGCGATCAGGTTGGGGTAGCCGGAGACGTCGTTCAGGCCGTCGGGGGTGAAGGCCGTGCCGTCGTAGTCGCCGCCGATGCCGATGTGGTCGATGCCGGCGGTCTCGCGCATGTGGTCGAGGTGGTCGGCGACCGTGGCGGTCGTCGCGACCGGGCGCGGGTGGCTCTCCTCGAAGGCGCGGTGGACCTTCATCGCGTCCTCGGTGGTGTCGAGGTGGTGGAAGCCGTGCGCGCGCATGTTGTCGTCGGCCGCCGCCGTCCAGTCGACCGCCGCCTGGAGCACGAACTTCGGCACGAAGGTCACCATCGCCACACCGCCGTTGGCGGGGAGGCGTTCGAGGACGTCGTCCGGGATGTTGCGGGGGTGGTCGCAGACGGCCCGGGCGGAGGAGTGCGAGAAGACCACCGGGGCGGCGGTGGTGTCGAGCGCGGCCCGCATGGTCGTCGCGGCCACGTGGGAGAGGTCCACCAGCATGCCCAGGCGGTTCATCTCCCGCACCACCTCGCGGCCGAAGGCGGACAGACCGCCGACCTTCGGCTCGTCCGTCGCCGAGTCCGCCCAGTCGTTGTTGTCGTTGTGGGTGAGCGTCATGTAGCGCACGCCGAGGGCGTACAGGCCACGCAACGTGCCCAGCGAGTTGTCGATGGAGTGGCCGCCCTCCGCGCCCATGAGGGAGGCGATCCGGCCCTCGGCGCGCGCCGCCTCCATGTCGGCGGCGGTCAGCGCGGCCCGCAGGTCGGCCGGGTAACGGGCGATCAACTGCCGTACGCAGTCGATCTGTTCGAGGGTCGCCGGAACCGCGCCCGGCAGGTCCGAGCGGACGTACACCGACCAGAACTGCGCACCCACCCCGCCCTCGCGCAGGCGCGGGATGTCGGTGTGCAGATGCGCGTTCTGGTGGCCGGCGATGTCACGGGCGTCGAGGTCGTAGCGGACCTGCTCGCGCAGTGCGTAGGGCAGGTCGTTGTGGCCGTCGACGACCGGGAACTCGCGCAGCAGGGACCGGGCTTCGTCGGATGAGGTCATTGCGTATTGCTTCCCGGTGTCCTACTTGCCGAAGCCGAAGCCGTTCGAGCCGCTTTCGACCTTTGACCGCAGGCGCTTGCCCTTCTCGGTCGCCTGGTCGTTGAGGTCCTGCTGGAAGTCCCGCATCCGGGCCAGGAGGTCCTCGTCGTGCGTGGCCAGGATGCGGGCGGCCAGCAGGCCCGCGTTACGGGCGCCGGCGACCGAGACCGTGGCGACCGGGACACCGGCCGGCATCTGCACGATCGACAGCAGGCTGTCCATGCCGTCGAGGTACTTCAGCGGGACCGGGACGCCGATGACCGGGAGGGGGGTCACGGAGGCGAGCATGCCCGGGAGGTGGGCCGCTCCCCCGGCACCCGCGATGATCACCTTCAGACCGCGCTCCGCCGCCTGCTCGCCGTACGTCACCATCTCGCGCGGCATGCGGTGCGCGGAGACGACGTCGACCTCGTACCCGATCTCGAACTCGTCGAGGGCCTTCGCGGCGGCCTCCATGACGGGCCAGTCGGAGTCCGAACCCATCACGATGCCAACAACAGGGCTCATTGGGTGATCGTGCCTCTCAGGTAGCCGGCAGCGTGACGTGCGCGTTCGAGAACGTCGTCCAGGTCGTCGCCGTAGGTGTTGACGTGCCCGACCTTGCGGCCCGGCTTCACGTCCTTGCCGTACATGTGGATCTTCAGTTTGGGGTCGCGGGCCATGCAGTGCAGGTACGCGGAGTACATGTCGGGGTAGTCGCCGCCGAGGACGTTGACCATGACCGTCCACTTGGCGCGGGGCCGCGGGTCGCCCAGGGGCAGGTCGAGAACCGCTCGCACATGGTTGGCGAACTGGCTGGTGATGGCGCCGTCCTGGCTCCAGTGGCCGGAGTTGTGCGGGCGCATCGCCAGCTCGTTGACGAGGATGCGGCCGTCGCGGGTCTGGAACAGCTCGACGGCGAGGTGGCCGACCACGCCCAGTTCCTTCGCGATCCGCAGGGCCATCTCCTCGGCCCGCAGGGCGAGGGACTCGTCCAGGTCGGGGGCGGGCGCGATCACCGTGTCGCAGACGCCGTTCACCTGCTGGGACTCGACCACCGGGTAGGCGACGGCCTGGCCGTGCGGGGAGCGTACGACGTTGGCGGCCAGCTCGCGGACGTAGTCGACCTTCTCCTCGGCGAGGACGGGCACGCCGGCGCGGAACGGGTCGGTGGCCTCCTCGGCGGTCTCCACGACCCAGACGCCCTTGCCGTCGTAGCCGCCGCGGACGGTCTTCAGGACGACGGGGAAGCCGTCGCCCTCGGCCGCGAACCGGACCACGTCCTCCGCGTCGGTCACGATCCGGTGCCGTGGGCACGGGACGCCGATCTCGGTGAGCTTCGCCCGCATCACGCCCTTGTCCTGGGCGTGCACCAGAGCGTCGGGGCCGGGGCGCACGGGGATGCCGTCCGCCTCCAGGGCCCGCAGATGCTCGGTGGGCACGTGCTCGTGGTCGAAGGTGATCACATCGCAGCCGCGCGCGAACGCGCGCAGTGTCTCCAGGTCGCGGTAGTCGCCGATGACGACGTCGCTCACCACCTGGGCCGCGGAATCCTGAGGAGTGTCACTGAGGAGCTTGAACCTGATGCCCAACGGGATGCCCGCTTCGTGCGTCATACGCGCGAGCTGGCCCCCGCCGACCATGCCGACTACCGGGAACGTCACACCCCCAGGGTATCGGCCGCGCCACAGTGGCCTGATTCCACGCCCGCGACCAGGGCTCTTACCGGCCGCTTCGCCTCCTCTTGCCCCGCTTTTCCCGTGCTCTTTCCAAGCCGTTCCCGACCTGTGTCGTCATCCACGGGCATGGGACATACTGGATCGTTAGCATGGCTGGATCGCCATCACCTACGGACAGGAGCCCGCACAACCATGGAACGTGGTTCCTCGGGGCTGCAACGGCTCGTACGCGAGGTCGCCAAATTCGGCGCCGTCGGCGGCGCCGGCATTCTCGTCAATCTCGGCGTCTTCAACCTGGTCCGGCACCTCACCGAGCTTCCGGTGGTGCGGGCGAGCGTGATAGCCACCGTCGTCGCCATTGTGTTCAACTACCTCGGCTTCCGCTACTGGACGTACCGGGACCGCGACAAGGGCGGCCGCACCAAGGAACTCACCCTGTTCCTGTTGTTCAGCGCGGTCGGCCTGGTGATCGAGAACGGTCTGCTGTATCTCGCGACCTACGGCTTCGGCTGGGACAGCCCGCTGCAGAGCAACGTGTTCAAGTTCGTCGGCATCGGCGTGGCGACGCTGTTCCGCTTCTGGTCGTACCGCTCGTGGGTGTTCAAGGCACTGCCGGCCCGTGAGACGGTCGCCGACGCGGAGGCGATCCTGGAGCGGGCCGCCGACTCCCCGGAGCCCAAGCCCAAGCAGCGGGTCTTCTGAGACTTCCCGGCGCGGGTCTTCCTGGCGGATGAGTGTTCCTAGCGGACCGTCGGCCGGTCGTCGTCCGGCGGCAGCTTGTGGGCCGGCGGGGTGCGGGACAGGAACAGACCGAACACCGGCGGCTGGGCCTGGAGCAGTTCCAGACGGCCGCCGTCGGCCTCCGCGAGGTCACGGGCGACGGCCAGCCCGATCCCGGTGGAGTTACGGCCGCTGATGGTGCGCTCGAAGATGCGGTTGCCGAGATCCGCGGGCACCCCGGCGCCCTCGTCGGTCACCTCGACGACCGCCTGATTGCCGGTGACCCTGGTCCGCAGGGCGACCGTGCCGCCGCCGTGCATCAGCGAGTTCTCGATCAGTGCGGCCAGCACCTGCGCGACCGCGCCGGGCGTGCCCACCGCCCGCAGATGCCGCTTGCCCGAGCTGACGATCGCCCGGCCCGAGCTGCGGTAGGCGGGGCGCCACTCGGCGAGCTGCTGCTGGATGACCTCGTCCAGGTCGAAGGAGACCGCGGAGCCGGTGCGTGGGTCGCGGGAGTTCGTCAGCAGCCGCTCCACGACATCGGTCAGCCGCTCCACCTGCGTCAACGCCACGTTCGCCTCCTCCTTCACGGTGTCCGGGTCGTCGGTGAGGGTGATCTCCTCGAGCCGCATCGACAGCGCGGTCAGCGGGGTGCGCAGCTGGTGGGAGGCGTCGGCGGCCAGCCGCCGTTCGGCGGTGAGCATCCGCCCGATCCGCTCGGCGGAGGAGTCCAGCACATCGGCGACCCGGTCCAGCTCCGGGACGCCGTACCGCTTGTGCCGGGGGCGCGGGTCGCCGGAGCCCAGCCGCTCGGCGGTCTCGGCGAGGTCGGTGAGCGGGGAGGCGAGCCGGTTGGCCTGCCGGATGGCCAGCAGCACGGCGGCGATCACGGCGAGCAGCGCGACCGCCCCGATGATCAGCAGCGTACGGCCGACCTCCCGGGTCACCGTGGACCGCGGCTCCTGGACGGTGACCGTCTCGCCTTCCTCGCCGTCGACGGTGTAGTGGATGACATCACCCTCGGGCCTGACCCCGAGCTCGATCGGGGCCTTGCCCGGGATCCGGATGACGGCGTACTGGTCCTTGCCGACCTGGCTGTGCAGTATCTCGGCGGTGACGTCCTCGTCCCCGAGGATGCGGCTGTCGACGATGCTGGCGAGCCGGAGCGCCTCGGAGTCCACCCGCTCCTGGGCGCTGTTGCTGATGGTCCGCGACTCGACGATCACGAGGGACACGCCGAAGACCGCGATGACGACCAGTACGACGGCGAGGGTGGACTGGATCAGACGACGACGCACGGCACTCTCCGGGAAACGACGGCTTCAGCGCCCCGCAGGGGCGCGAGGAACTGCGCGACCAGCCACATGCGACGGTCGGTCACGCACCTACCCGAGCCCCCCACGGCGCAACGCGCGTAGCCGACCTAGCTCTTCTCGAAACGGAACCCGACACCACGCACCGTAGCGATGTACCGCGGGTTCGCCGCATCGTCGCCGAGCTTCTTGCGCAGCCACGAGATGTGCATGTCGAGCGTCTTGGTCGAGGACCACCACGTCGTGTCCCAGACCTCACGCATCAACTGGTCACGAGTAACCACCCGTCCGGCGTCCCGCACCAGCACCCGCAGCAGGTCGAACTCCTTCGCGGTGAGCTGGAGTTCCTCGTCCCCCATCCACGCCCGGTGCGACTCGACGTCGATCCGCACACCGTGCGTGGCCGGCGGCTGCGCGGGCTCCGCGGCACCGCGGCGCAGCAGCGCCCGCACCCGGGCGAGCAGTTCGGCGAGCCGGAACGGCTTGGTGACGTAGTCGTCGGCGCCCGCGTCCAGGCCGACGACGGTGTCCACCTCGTCGGCCCGCGCGGTCAGGATGAGGATCGGTACGGCGTGGCCCTCGGCACGCAGCCGGCGAGCGACCTCCAGGCCGTCCATGCCGGGAAGCCCGAGGTCGAGCACGACCAGGTCGATGCCGCCCTGCATTCCGGCGTCGAGCGCGGTGGGTCCGTCCTCGCGCACCTCGACCTCGTAACCTTCCCGGCGCAGTGCGCGGGCCAGCGGCTCCGAAATGGACGCGTCGTCCTCGGCGAGCAGTACACGGGTCATGAGGTGATGGTAGTCCGATTACGCGCTGTGCCGGGGTGTGATCGGCACCAGGGATTCTTACCTTGGGGCACAGTGGTACGAACCTGTGGGCGAGAGGTGAGACGGTAGAGGGGCCTTCGAAAGCGGGTGCGCGGTTCCCCCGACACCTGTGATCCGTGTCTCAAGTCCTTCCATATACGGCAGTGTCCTGACGTAGAGTGACGTGAACGCCTGTAGTACACCCGGGGACCTTTGGTGGGCTTCTTGACACTGAAGGTCTCTTTTGTGTGCGGGTCGGCCCAGGCCGGCCTTGAAAGGAATGACCTCTGGCCGGGCTCCGGACGCGACACAGCGTCACGGAGCGTGGATCCCGGTGGTCGCCGTCCGCCGCTCCGTGATCCGGGGCGGACTCCCCTGGGCGTGGGGTGGACGGTCCGACCCGCCGGTGCCGGCCGCTCCCCCCACGGGCGCGCACAGCCCCACCGCGCGTCCCGACCAGCAAGGAACGACATGGCGTCCAGCCTGACGAAGGACTCGGTCCGACCGGGCACCCCCGGTTCCGAGAGGACCTTCTTCGGCCACCCCCGCGGACTGGCCACTCTCTTCATGACCGAGATGTGGGAGCGTTTCTCCTACTACGGCATGAAGGCCCTGCTCCCGCTGTACCTGGTCGCTCCCGGCGGCCTGCACATGACGGCGGCCACGGCGACGGCGATCTACTCCGTGTACCTGTCGCTCGTGTACCTGCTCGCCCTGCCGGGCGGCTGGTTCGCCGACCGTGTGCTCGGCCCCCGTAAGACGGTCGCCGTCGCGGGCGCGATCATCATGCTCGGCCACCTGACGCTGGCGCTGCCCGGCTCGGGTACGTTCTTCGCGGGCCTCGGCCTGGTCGCCATAGGCTCAGGTCTGCTGAAGGCCAACATCTCCACGATGGTCGGTCACCTGTACGACGGTCCGGACGACCCGCGCCGTGACGGTGGCTTCACGCTCTTCTACATCGGCATCAACGTGGGTGCTTTCGCCGCACCGCTGGTCATCGGCACGGTCGGCGAGAACTACAACTGGCACCTCGGCTTCGCGCTGGCCGCGCTCGGCATGGCGCTGGGTCTCGCCCAGTTCCTGCTCGGCACGCGGCACCTGAGCTCGCGTTCGAGCATCGTCCCGACGCCGCTGTCCGCCGCGGAGAAGAAGGCGACGCTGACGAAGGCCGGCTTCTGGGCCGCCGTCGCCGCGGTCTTCTACGTCGTCGTGGGTGTCTCCGGCGTCTACACGCTGAACTGGCTGCTGGTCCCGATCACCGTCGCCGGTCTGCTGATCCCGGTCGTCGTCATCGCCCGCATCAAGCGCGACAAGGACCTGGACCGCGCCGAGCAGTCCAAGATGAGCGCGTACATCTGGTTCTTCGTGGCCGCGGCCGTCTTCTGGATGATCTACGACCAGGGTGGCTCGACCGTCTCCCTGTTCGCCGACGCCTCCGCCAAGAACACCATCTTCGGCTGGAACTTCCCGGTCTCCTGGTACCAGTCCGTCAACCCGGTCATGATCATGGCGTTCGCGCCGGTCTTCGCCTGGGCGTGGCTGGCGATGGCGCGGCGCGGCAAGGAGCCGAGCACGGCCGTGAAGTTCGCCGGTGGTCTGGTGCTGATCGGTGCGTCGTTCTTCCTGTTCCTCGCGCCGCTGTCGATCGCCGACGGCGGTCACAAGGCCGCCGCGATGTGGCTGGTCGGGATCTACTTCGTGCAGACCGTGGGTGAGCTGATGCTGTCCCCGGTGGGTCTGTCCGTGACGACCAAGATGGCTCCGGCGAAGTACGCGTCCCAGATGATGGGCGTGTGGTTCCTGGCGGTCACCGCGGGCGACGCGACGACCGGTCTGCTGTCCATCGCGGGCGTCGACCTCAACAAGACGGGGATCGTGGCGTTCCAGGCGGTGCTGGCGGTGCTCGCCGGTGCGGCGGTGTTCATGTACCGGAAGAAGGTCCGGGAGCTCATGGGCGACGTTCACTGATCGTCTTCTGCGTCTTCCGACAGAGGGCCACCGCATTCTTTGGAATGGGGTGGCCCTCTTGTGTTTCGGCTGTCCGCCGGATGTGGCTGGTCGCGCCCGCGCGGCGGCAGCCGCACATCGAACAGAGCCCCGCGCCCCTAAAGCATCACCGCGTCCTCTTTCGTGGCATGAACGTGAACACGGCGCCGCCCAGCAGGATCGCCGTTCCTGCCACCAGCCCCAGCGCCTTGACCGCGCCGTTGCTGCTGTCGCCGGTCTCCGCCAGGCCACCGCTGCCGCCACTGCTGCTCGACGAACCGCCCGACGTCGACGAACCCCCCGACGCGCCGCCCGCCTGCTCGGTCGTGTCCAGCGTCAGCGACACCTCCGACTTGGTCGGCGTGCACGTCGTCGTCGTACCGAGCGCGTTGACCGTGAGCACGCCCGGCGACAGCGTCGACTCGCCGCTCGCGCCCGGCTTGTACGTGCCCGTCAGGTCCGGGATGTCGATCGGGTCGCCGGACTTGATCGGGGCGGAGTTGGTGGGGCCCTCCACATGGACCGTGCCCTTGTCGGCGCCGCCCAGGACCACCTCCATCGACGGCTTCACCGAGTCCGCCGGGATGTCCGCGGGGCTGTCCATCACCGACCCGTTGAACTGCACGGTGAGGTCGAAGCTCCCGCCGTTCTTCTTGGCGTTGATCTGCACCGGCGAGGTCGCGTTCTTGTCGCCGATGGGCGTCTTGCAGGCGTAGGGGACGTCGACCTCCTTGCCCGTGAAGTCGGTCTGGCCGGTGCCCGTGCCGTCGGAGGAGGAGGCGGACGGGGAGGCGGAGGCCGAGGCGGACTCCGAGGCCGAGTCGGAGGGGCTCGCCGAGGCGGACGGAGAGGCCGAGCCGGTGCCGGTCGGGGACGCCGAGTCGCTGGAACCGCTGCCGGTCACCTCGATCGTCGCCGCCTTGGGCACGGTCGCCGAGGGGGTGCACACGGTGTCCGTCCCGAACGCGTTGACCTTGTACGCGTCCGGGGTGAGCGTCACCTCGCCCGGTGAGGTCAGTTTCAGCGTGCCCGTCATGTCGGACAGCACCATGTCGCCGCCCTTGGGGATCGCCGGGTTCTCGCGCGGCCCCTGCAGGGCGATGTCGGCGGTCTGGGCACCGGCCGCCTTGAGCGTGCCGGACGGCTGGACCGAGTTGGCGGGCAGGTCGATGATGTCCGGGTTCTTGGACGCGGCCTGCACGAACTTCCAGGTGATGTCGACCGTGTCGCCGACCTTCGCGGTCGCGGGCGCGGTGATCGCCACCTTCGTGGTCCCGTCGACGGGGTCGGCGACACCGGCGGGCGGTACGCAGTGGGTCGCGAACGACACCTCGGCCGCCTGTGCGGTACCGGCGGCCGCGCCGAGCAGGGCGCCCGCCCCGGCGAGGACCAGCGCGGCCGCCGCCGCACCCGCTCTGACCGGTGTCACTCTCCTTCGCATGGTCACGTGGTTCCCTTCCTGGTGGGAGTCGTGGGACTCGTGGAACTGTCGTCGTGCGGTGCGGAGAGCCGACCGGCCGCCGTGCCCGGATCGTTGTCCGGGGTGAACCACGGCAGGGTCGAGGTCGTGTCGGGCGCGGGCTCCGGCGCGCGCAGGCGGGGCAGGCGCAGGGTCGGGCGGTGCACGCCCCGGTGGCGGATGCCGCCCGCGCGGGGCGGCCGCACCCGGTCGACCACCGCCATGCCGATGCGGAAGACGGCGGCCGGTACGACCACGCAGAGCAGGAGCCAGAACAGGGTCACGCCCCAGGGGCGGCCGACGCCCCAGGGCTGTTCGGCGAGGACCTTGCCGTCGTACCTGAGGGAGACGGTGTAGTCGCCGTGCGCCCCGGCGGAGAGTTCGACGGGCAGCTTGATCTGCGCCTTCTTGCCGGGTGCCAGGGTGCCGCGCCACTGCTGCTCGTCCCACTGCGGGGCGAACACACCGTGCGCGGCGCCGACTTGGAAGACGGGATCCTTGAGTGTGGTGGCGCCCGCGTTGCCGATGGTGAAGACGAGGGTGCGGGAGGGTGGCGCGCCGAACCAGGTCAGCAGGGACGAGGAGCCGTCGAGGCGGGTGTCGGTGAGCATCGCGAGACGGCCGCCGGTGGGCTCGGCGGGCAGCGCCTTCACGGGGTGCCCGCCGACCTGGAAGACGGCGTCCGCGTCGGCCTTCGCGCCGGTCACGGTGGCCACGTGCACCACGCAGGGGCAGGGCACCGGTGGCTCGGCGACCGGGAGCTGCTTGCCGAAGCCACCCTTCGCGTCGGTGGTGACGGCGCGCCCGTCGGCGTTGGCGCAGGAGTTGGTGCCGCCGATCACGCCCCGGGCGGGGGTGGCCAGGCCGCAGATCAGCATCATCAGCAGGGTGTGCGGCCGCCAGCCGGTGCCGCTGACGGTGATGGACCCGCCGGTGCCTGCCTGTGCCTCGGAGACCTTCACGGCCGGCCCGCCGGCGGCCGCGGCCAGGGGCGTCAGGAGCAGTGCGAACACCGCCGCCAGCGCCGTCGATATCGCGATCGCACGCGCTCTCACCTCGCCGCTCCCGTCAACTCGGCCTCCATGGGCAGGGGTTCGGTCGCCGCCTGGCCGGCCCGGCGCCTGCGCAGTCGTACGACCGTCACGGCGGCGGCCGCCGCCGCCGCCGGCGCGCCCGCGATCCCCGCGACCGCGCCCCAGGGCACGAACCGCGCCCGGGCGTCCGCCGTGTCGTGCGCGCCGCCGGCCGCCGTCGCCGTCAGCCGGACGTCGACCGCGTCCAGGGCGGGGTGGTCTGGCCAGGGCTCGGCGAGTTCGGTGCGGCTGCCGGGGGCGAGGCGGACCGGGAGGGTGCGCGGGGCCCGGTCGAGGAGGTCCCGGCCGAAGACCCCGTCCGCGTGCACCGCGAGCTTCGGCACGAGGACGGTCGTACCCCGGTTGACCAGCTCGTAGGTGATGCGGTCACCGTGGACGGCGACATGTTCGACGGTCAGCGCGGTCAGGGTGGGGCCGCCGACGCGCAGCCGGACCCGGACGGTGGCGGTGCGGCCGTCGGTGTCCTTGGCGACGAGCGCGCCGGGGAGGTCGCCGGGGGCGGCACCGGCCGGGACGGTCACCGTGAAAGGGACGTCGGCCCGGGTGCGCGCGGGCACCCGGACGCTCGGCCCGGCGAAGGTGACGGGGACGCCGGTGCCGGACAGCCTTACCGTGACGGGGTGTCCGCCGCGGTTGGTCACCGACACGGTGTCCTGGAGGACGGCCCCGGGGGTGCCCTCGGCGTAGAAGGACGGGCGGCCGCCGCCCGCGGGCGCGAGTGACCAGCCGCCGGCCGCCGCCGCGCGCGGGGCGGTGGCGAGCAGGGTCAGCGCGGCGAGGCCGAGCACACGGGTGACGGACTGGGCGGACGGCATGGGCGGCTCCGGCGGTCGGACCCCGAGGGTCAGCGGCGTACGGGCTGGTTCCGCCGGGTCAGCCAGAGGGCGCCGGCCGCGCCCGCGAGCAGCACGGTGCCGCCGAGGGTGCCGAGCGCGACGAACGAGTCCTCGGGACCGGTCTTCGGGAGGGTGCCCGCGGAGTCGGCGCCGGTGCCGCCGGACGACGAGCCGGAGCCGGTCGAGCCGCCCCCGCCCGCGGCGCTCACGTCCAGGGTCAGGGACGGGCCGGGGTTGTTGGTGGGGGTGCAGGTCGTCGTCGTGCCGAGCGCCTTGATGGTGAGGATGCCCGCCGTGAAGGTCACCTTGCCGTTCTTCTCCGGCGTGTAGGTGCCGCTCAAGTCGTTGATCTTGATGGGGGTGTTGGCGGGTATCGCGGCCTGGTTGGGCGAGCCGGTCACGTTCAGGGTCCCGCTGTCGGCGCCGCCCAGCTTGATGGTGGCGCTCGGGTTCATCGCGCCCTTGCCGAGTTCGACCGGGCTGGAGGAGACGCCCTTCTGCCAGGACATCGTGATCTTGTAACCGCTGCCGCTCCGGACGCCCTTGATGTCGATCGGGGAGACGGCGCTCTTGTCGCCGATCGGCGTCTTGCAGGCGTAGTTGACGTCGACGACGGTGGCGTGCGCCGCCGGGGCGGTGAGCAGCACCGCCGAGCCGGCGAGGGCGGCGGCGGACGCGAGCACGGCGGTGCGTTTCGGGTACGACGACACGGTCGGTCCACCCCATTCGCTACTGACGAGGTATCAGATTCGGCCGTCAAGGTACGCCGGGGCCCATGAGGAGGGAAGAGAAAGGGCGTGGCGGAAGTGTGAGTGCCCCGTGAGGGGCGCGGGGGAATCGATCCCGTCAGCCGAAGCGCCCCTCAGGGGCGCGGGGCTCTGCCGATTCGCGGCTCCGCCGCGCGGGCGCGAGCGACCACGATCAACCCGCGGTCGCCACCGGACATCACGCGGCACCCTCTCGGGCGCACGCCGCCCCCTACGCCGGCGCCCCCAGCTCCGCCCAGACCGTCTTCCCGGTCTCCCCGGACGCCCGGACGACCCCCCAGTCCAGGCACAGCCGCTGCACGATGAACATCCCGTGCCCTCCCGGCCGTCCCGCCCGGTGCGGGGTCCGCGGCGACGGCTGCCCGGCCCCCCGGTCGGACACCTCCACCCGGATCACCTTGTTGTCGCAGGCCAGGACCAACTCGTCCGGCCCCTCCGCGTGCAGGCACGCGTTGGTGACGAGCTCGGAGACGACAAGCAGTACGTCCTCGGCGGCGGCCCTGCGGTCGGCGGACGCGGCGGGCAGCCAGCCCCACGCGTACAGCGCCTGCCGGGCGAAGTCGCGGGCGAGCGGAACCACCCCGCTCTCGCCGGCGAGGCGCAGCCTGCGGACCTGACGACCCCCCGACGAGGCGGACGGCACGTCGGACGCCGCCGCCTCGGACATCCCGGAGACGCCGCTGGTCTCCGGGCCGCGGTCGCCCGGCGGGTAAGGCCGGGTGGTGCTCATCAGCGCTTCACCTCACCGTTTCACCGGTTCACGATTCATAAACTCGCGTTGCTGCACTTCGTACGGGCCCGTCGGTAGGGCCTACTCAACCGGGGCCGGGACGACCGCCGACAGATCTCTCCTGCCCGGGCGATCCGCCGGGACACCCCCTGGTTGCGAACACCGGGCCGGAACTCAGCTCTCGTCGCCGCTCGCGCCGGTCTCGCCGGCGCCGTCGGCCAGGGCCGCCTCGACGGAGTCATGGACGGTGAAGACCGCCTCCGCCCCCGTGATCTCGAACACCCGAGCGACGACGGGCAGCATCCCGGCGAGGTGCACCCCGCCGCCGGCGGCATCGGCCCGCAGTCGGGCGCCGAGCAGCACGTTCAGCCCGGTGGAGTCGCAGAACTCAAGGCGTGAGCAGTCGACGACAAGGCGCGAGAACCCCTTGTCGAGGAGATCGTCGAGCGGCTCGCGCAGTAGATCGGCGGTGTGGTGATCGAGCTCACCCGCCGGAATCACGACGGCGCTGGGGCCCTCTTCCCGCACCTCCACCAGCAGCCGGCCCGACTGTGCGCTGCCGACCGTCCCGTGGTCCATTGCCGTCTCTCTCCCGAGGTCGTGACGCTTTTGCCACCGTCTGACCGATGTCTGACGATGCCCACCGATGTCCGCCGAACGCCGTGTCGACGCCCTCGAACATTACGCCTTCTCCACGCACTCCGACACCCGAACAACCTCGCACAATCGGACAAATGCTAATAGAACGGACTTGCGAGTGACTCGTCGAAGCGGGTAGGGCTAGTAGAGACACCTGAACCGACACGGCCGGCTTTGGAGGCGCCGCACTCCGCAGTGCACGCACGGCTTCGGCAGCCTTATGCCGAGAACGATGGAGGACACCATGTCACCCCGGCTCGACGCATCGCATACCCGGACGGCGACGTCGACACCCCCACCGGAACAACTGGATGCCATCGAGGGATCCGTCGCGGGGCTCGACCTCCCCGAGATCCCCCCGTACGACGAGGTCGACGCGGTCGACGCGCGCGCCCTGTCCAAGACCCTCTTCGAGCGGCTGGAGTCGCTGGAGGAAGGCACGCACGAGTACTCGTACGTACGCAACACGCTCGTCGAGCTGAACCTCGCGCTCGTCAAGTTCGCCGCCTCCCGGTTCCGCTCCCGCAGCGAGCCCATGGAGGACATCATCCAGGTCGGCACGATCGGCCTGATCAAGGCGATCGACCGCTTCGAGCTCTCCCGCGGTGTCGAGTTCCCCACCTTCGCGATGCCTACCATCATCGGCGAGATCAAGCGCTTCTTCCGCGACACGTCGTGGTCGGTGCGGGTCCCGCGCCGTCTCCAGGAGCTCCGTCTCGACCTCGCCAAGGCGGGCGACGAGCTGGCCCAGAAGCTGGACCGCGCCCCCACGGTCGCGGAACTGGCGGAGCGCCTCGGCCTCTCGAACGACGAGGTCGTCGAGGGCATGGCCGCCTCCAACGCCTACACCGCCTCCTCCCTGGACGCACAGCCGGACGAGGACGACTCCGAGGGCGCCCTGGCGGACCGCATCGGCTACGAGGACCACGGTCTCGAGGGCATCGAGTACATCGAGTCCCTGAAGCCGCTGATCGCCGAACTCCCGTCCAGGGACCGGAAGATCCTCTCGCTGCGCTTCGTCGCCGGCCTGACCCAGTCGGAGATCGGCGAGGAACTGGGCATCTCGCAGATGCACGTGTCCCGGCTGCTGTCCCGCACGCTGGTGCGGCTGCGGAAGGCACTGACGCTCGACGAGTGACCGCGGCGGTGACCGGCCGGGGTCGTCGTACGGCTGCGGGCGCGTGGGGACCGGTCGTCCCACGCGCCCGCAGCCGTATGCCGGACACGCGCCCCCTGTGCGGCCCCTGTGCTGCCGCTGTGCCCCCTGGAGGGGCGATTCCCGGCCGCCTCTTTTCGCCAAAGGCCTCCCTCGCGCCCCACGCACACCCCAAACTGGCCGGTACGTCAGCAAGGACGGGCCCACGGCGGGCCGGCGCGAAGGGGTGCAGCATGGTCCAGGACAACCCACCCCCGGACGCACGCCTGACCGAACTCCTGCGCACGCCCGCGGCCACCGCCTACCCGGCCCTCCAGGAACTGCGCGCCCGCCACCACCCCGCGGTCCTCGGCTACGCCCGGCTCTGCACGGCCGGCGACGCGGCGGCCCGCCGGCTCGCCGCGCAGACCTTCACCACCGTCGCCCGGGACATCGCGCGCGGCGCCGAACCGGTCGTCCCCCTGCGCCACCACCTGCTCCTGCTGACCGCGCGCCTGGCCGCCGAGTGGGCGCACGACGAACGCTCCGCCGCCCTGGACCCCACCCTCCTCCTGGTCCTGAACTCGACGGGCGCACCCGAGCCGCCCGCCCCGCCGCTGCTCACGGCGTTCCAGTCCCTGCCGTCCCGCACCCAGGGCCTGCTCTGGTACGGCGTACTGGACCAGGAACCCCCGGCCCGGACCGCCACCCACCTCGGCCTGACCCCCGAGGACGTCCGGTACGACACCCCGCCCGCGCTCCAGTCGCTGGCACAGGCCTGTCTGCGCAGCCGCCTGGCCGCGTCCGACGACCCGCGCTGTGCGGACTTCCGCCGGCTGATCGAGGAGTCGGTACGCCCGGACAACCCCCGGCACAGCGCCGACCTGCACGCGCACATGGCCCACTGCCCGCACTGCACGGCCGCGTTCGAGGACCTGACCGCGCTCCGGGACAACCCGCGCACGGCCCTGGCCGAGGGCCTGCTGCCCTGGAGCGGAACGGGATACGTACGGCAGGAGACCCCGGCCGAGGCGGCCGCCGCGCCGGGCCCGGCGCGTGGACGCCGGTCCCCGTCCCGCCGCGTCCTGCTGACCTCCACGGCGCTGGGCGTGGCCCTCGTACCGCTGCTGCTGGTGCTCCTGAACCACCCGGCCGGGCACACCCGGACCCCGGCGGCCGCGACCCCGGCACCGCCCGTCACCCCCCAGGTGACCGTGACGGCGACGGCGACCGTCGCCCCGTCGCCCTCCCCCACGAAGCCGTCCCACAGCCCGACCCCGGCACACTCCGCGTCGCCCGCCCCGTCTCCGACGCACTCCGCGTCGCCGGCCCCCTCGCCCGCCCCGAAGCCGCCGGGCGCCGGCTACGCCCAGGTCGTGAACGCCGCCACCGGCCGCTGTCTTGACGTCCGGGACGGCGATTTCGACAACGGCACCGACGTGGTCACGGCCGCCTGCTCCGGCTCCGCCACCCAGCGCTGGCGGGTCGACACGGACCGGGGCGTGCTGCAGTCCGCCGCGGACCCCGGCTTCTGCCTGGACAGCCGGGGTTCGGTCGACAAGGGCGTCGGCATCTGGGAGTGCTCGTCGGTGGACGGCGACCACGGCGCCAACCTGCGCTTCACGGTCGTCTCCGACGGCGAGATCCGCCCGGAGATCGCCATCGAGACGGCCCTCACCCCGAACGGCGACGACCAGCTCTCCCTGGACCCGGTGAACGACGGCAAGGCCCAGCTCTGGCGGGCCGGGGCGAGCTGACTCAGCCGACGGCCCGGACGCCCCTGCGCCACACCCCGGCGACCAGCGGAACACCCGGCCGGTAGGCCAGATGGACGTGGCTGGGGGCGTCCAGCAGGGTCAGGTCGGCGTAGGCGCCCCGGGTGAGCCGGCCGATGTCGTCCCTGCGCAGGGCCTTCGCGCCGCCCGCAGTCGCCGACCACACCGCCTCGTCGGGGGTCATCCGCATGTCCCGGACGGCCAGGGCGATGCAGAAGGGGACGGAGGAGGTGAAGGAGGAACCCGGGTTGCAGTCCGTGGACAGGGCCACGGTCACGCCCGCGTCGAGGAGCCTGCGGGCGTCCGGCCACTCGGCGCGGGTGGAGAACTCGGCGCCCGGCAGGAGGGTGGCGACCGTCGCGCTGTTCGCGAGCGCGTCCACGTCGGCGTCCGTGAGGTGGGTGCAGTGGTCGGCGCTGGCCGCGTCGAGTTCCACCGCCAGCTGCACACCGGGGCCGTAGGAGAGCTGGTTGGCGTGGATGCGCGGGGTCAGGCCCCTGGCCTTGCCCGCGGTGAGGATCGCGCGGGCCTGGTCGCCGTCGAAGGCGCCCTTCTCGCAGAAGACGTCGACCCAGCGGGCGTACGGGGCACAGGCGTCGAGCATATCGCCGGTGACCAGGGAGACGTAGGCGGCCGGATCGTCGGCGTAGTCCGGGGAGACGATGTGGGCGCCGAGGTAGGTCACCTCGTCGGTGTGGGCGGCGGCGATGCGCAGGGCCCGCGCCTCGTCCTCGACCGTCAGGCCGTAGCCCGACTTCGTCTCGAAGGTGGTGGTGCCCTGGCGGAGGGCCTCCGCGAGGTAGTGCGTGAGGTTCGCCTCCAGCTCCGCGTCGGTCGCGGCGCGGGTGGCGGCGACGGTGGTGCGGATGCCGCCCGCGGTGTACGAGCGGCCGGACATCCGGGCGTTGAACTCCTGGGTGCGGTCGCCCGCGAAGAGCAGGTGGGAGTGGGAGTCCACGAAGCCCGGCAGCACCGCCCGGCCGCCCGCGTCGACCCGGTTGTCAGTGGCGGGTGCTTTGCTGGATTCACCGGTCCACACGACCCGGTCGCCGTCGATGACGACGGCCGCGTCCTGGATCAGACCGAGAGGGGAGTTGTCACCGAGGGAGGGGTCGTTGGTGACCAGCGTGGCGATGTTGGTGATGACGGTGCTGCTGCTCATGGTGTCCTCGTGGGTGGTCGTCAGGCGCGGGGTGCTTCGACGGCCCGTCAGGCGCGAAGGGCTTCCACGGCCCGCGCGAGGGCCTGTGGCACATCGGGGACGAGGGCGTGCGCGCCGTCTCGTACGACGTGCCGTCCGCCCACGACCGTGTGCCGTACGTCCGCTGCCGTCGCGGCGAATACGGCCGTCTCGGCGCCCAGCCGGGGCAGCGGCCCCGCCGTTCTGACCGAGTCCAGCGCGATCGTCGTCAGGTCGGCGAGCATGCCGGTCTCGATGGTGCCGGCGTCCTCCCAGCCGAGCGCGGCGTGGCCGTCGGCGGAGGCGGCGCGCAGCAGGGCGGCGGCCGTCCAGTGGCCCCGGGTGCGAGTGCGCAGCCGCTCGTTCAGCTCCATCGCGCGCGCCTCCTCGAACAGGTCGATGACGGCGTGGCTGTCGGAGCCGAGGGAGAGCGGCGAGCCCGCCCGCTGGAGGGCGGCGGCCGGTCCGATGCCGTCGGCCAGGTCCCGCTCGGTGGTCGGGCACATGCAGGTGCCGGTGCCGGAGCCGCCGAGCAGGGCGATGTCCTCGTCGGTGAGGTGGGTGTTGTGGACGCCCGTGGTGCGCGGGCCGAGGACACCGTGGTCGGCGAGCAGGCGGGTGGGGGTGCGGCCGTGGGCGGCCAGGCAGGCGTCGTTCTCCGCCGTCTGCTCGGACAGGTGCACATGGAGCGGGGCCCGCCGCTCCTCGGCCCAGCGGGCCACGGTCGCCAGCTGGCCGGCGGGCACGGCCCGTACGGAGTGGACGGCCGCCCCGATCCGCGCGTGATCCCGTTCCTTGAGAACTGAACAGCGTTCGGCCCAGGCCTCCGCGCTGCCGTCGGAGAAGCGCGTCTGATGCGCGTTGGGCGGCTCCCCGAAGCCTGCCGAGAGGTAGGCGGTGTCGAGGAGGGTGATGCGGACACCTGCGTCGGCGGCGGCCGCGATCAGCGCCTCGCCCATGGCGTTGGGGTCGGCGTACGGGGTGCCGCCGGGGGCGTGGTGGACGTAGTGGAACTCTCCGACGCATGCGATGCCCGCGAGCGCCATCTCGGCGTACACCGCGCGGGCGAGCGCGTGATACGTCTCCGGGGTCAGCCGGTCGGCGACGGAGTACATCAGCTCGCGCCAGGTCCAGAAGGTCCCGGAGCCGACCTGGACCGTGCCGCGCAGGGCGCGGTGGAAGGCGTGCGAGTGGGCGTTGGCCAGGCCGGGGAGGGTGAGACCGCGCAGGATCTCGGCCCCCGGCGGCGGGGTGGGGGTCTCCGCGCGGACGGCGGTGATCCGGCCGTCCGCCACCTCCACGGCGACACCGGGCTCGACGTAGGTGTCCAGCCAGGCGTGCTCCAACCAGTACGTCGTCCGTGTCGTCACCCGCAGGCCAGCCCTTCCAGTACGTCGGCGAGCGCGCCCACCCCGGCCACGCAGTCGTCCTCGGCCGCGAACTCGGCCGGGGAGTGCGAGACACCGCTGGGGTTGCGCACGAACAGCATGGCGGTCGGGATGCTCCCGGAGAGGATCCCGGCGTCGTGTCCGGCACCGGTACCCAGGACGGGCACGGTGAGACCGGTGTCCCGGCCGAGGATGCGGCCGAGTTCGTCCCGCAGGGCGTGGTCGAACTCGACGACCGGGGTGAAGGACTCCCGGACCACGTCCAGGTCGATGCCGTGCGCCTGCGCGTACTCCCGGGCCGCCTTCTCGATGCCGCCGACGACGGTGTCGAGGGTGGCCTGGTCGGCGGCGCGCGAGTCGAGCCAGCCGCGCACCAGGGAGGGGATGGCGTTGACACCGTTCGGCTCGACGGCGATCTTCCCGAAGGTGGCGACCGCACCGGCGAGTTCGGCCTCGCGGCGGGCGGCGAGCACGGTCTCGGCGTACGACAGCATGGGGTCGCGGCGGTCGGCCAGCCGGGTCGTGCCGGCGTGGTTGGCCTCGCCCCGGAAGTCGAACCGCCAGCGGCCGTGCGGCCAGATGGCACTGGCGACGCCGACCCGGTCACCGGACAGGTCCAGCGCCCGGCCCTGTTCGACGTGCAGCTCGACGAAGGCACCGATACGGGCGAGCCGCTCGGGGTCGGCGCCGATGGCGTCGGGGTCGTAGCCGGCGGCCTCCATGGCCCGGGGCAGGGTGACCCCGTCCCCGTCGGTCAGCCGGTGCGCCTGTTCGACGGTGAGCTGCCCGGCGGTGAGCCGTGACCCGACGCAGGCGAGCCCGAACCGGGCACCCTCCTCGTCACCGAAGTTGACGAGGGCGAGGGGCCTGGTGAACTCCGCTCCCCTGCGGCGCAGTTCGTCGAGCGCGGCGAAGGAGGACACGACACCCAGGGGGCCGTCGAAGGCGCCGCCGTCCGGGACGGAGTCCAGATGCGACCCGGTGACGACGGCGTCCCCGGCGGCGGGGTCGCCGAGCCAGGCCCACTGGTTCCCGTTCCGGTCGACCTCGTACGTCAGCCCACGCGCCTCGGCCTGCTCCTTGAACCAGGCGCGGCACTCGGCATCGGCCCCGGTCCAGGCGAAGCGCCGGTAACCGCGGGACTCGGGATGGCGGCCGACGGGAAGCAGTTCCCGCCACATCTCGTGGAAGGAGCCGCCACCGCCGACCGGCTGCACGGGCTGCGCCGGTACAGCCTGGGCCGCTCCGGGCCGTACCGCTCCGGGCTGTGGGCAGTCGTTCCGCGGGGCGATGGGGGTCCCCCCGCTCGAACGAAGTTGAGAGTGGGGGCGGGTGGGCCCAGCCGCCCCCGCGCTCGGCGACGAGGCTTCGGCCCCCACCGGAGCGCTGCCGCTACGTCCACCCTCACGAGGATTCACGCGTCGTCGCCCTCACGCATCGGCACTCGCACGCCCCGCTCGTCGGCGACCGACTCCGCGATGTCGTACCCGGCGTCCACGTGCCGGATGACACCCATGCCGGGGTCGTTGGTCAGTACCCGGCGGATCTTCTCGCCGGCGAGCTTCGTACCGTCGGCCACCGTCACCTGCCCCGCGTGGATGGACCGCCCCATCCCCACCCCGCCGCCGTGGTGGATGGAGACCCAGGACGCACCCGAGGCCACGTTCACCATGGCGTTCAGCAGCGGCCAGTCGGCGATCGCGTCGGACCCGTCCAGCATGGCCTCCGTCTCGCGGTAGGGCGAGGCCACGGAGCCGCAGTCCAGGTGGTCGCGGCCGATCGCCAGCGGCGCCGCCAGCTCGCCGCTCGCCACCATGTCGTTGAACCGCTCGCCTGCCTTGTCCCGCTCGCCGTAGCCGAGCCAGCAGATACGCGCCGGCAGGCCCTGGAAGTGGACCCGCTCACCGGCCAGCTTGATCCAGCGGTGCAGGGACTCGTTCTCCGGGAACAGGTCGAGGATCGCCTTGTCGGTCTTGGCGATGTCGGAGGCCTCACCGGACAGGGCCGCCCATCGGAAGGGGCCCTTGCCCTCGGAGAAGAGCGGGCGGATGTAGGCGGGGACGAAGCCGGGGAAGGCGAACGCCCGCTCGTAGCCCGCCAGCTGCGCCTCGCCGCGGATGGAGTTGCCGTAGTCGAAGACCTCGGCACCGGCGTCCATGAAGCCGACCATGGCCTCGACGTGCTTGGCCATCGACTCCCGGGCGCGGGTCGTGAAGCCCGCCGGGTCCTTGGCGGCCGCGTCCGCCATGTCCTCGAAGGCCACGCCCACCGGCAGGTAGGCCAGCGGGTCGTGCGCCGAGGTCTGGTCGGTGACGATGTCGATGGGCGCGTTCATCGCGAGCAGCTGCGGGACCAGCTCGGCCGCGTTGCCGAGGACGCCGACGGAGAGCGGGCGGCGGGCGTCGCGGGCCTCGGTCGCCAGCTGGAGCGCGTGGTCGAGCGAGTCGGCCTTCACGTCCAGGTACCGGTGCTCGATGCGGCGCTCGATGGCGCGCGGGTCGACGTCGATACAGATCGCGACGCCGTCGTTCATGGTGACGGCGAGCGGCTGGGCGCCGCCCATGCCGCCGAGGCCGGCGGTGAGGGTGATGGTCCCGGCGAGGGTGCCGTTGAACTTCTTGGCGGCGACGGCGGCGAAGGTCTCGTAGGTGCCCTGGAGGATGCCCTGGGTGCCGATGTAGATCCAGGAGCCGGCGGTCATCTGGCCGTACATGGTCAGGCCGAGGGCCTCCAGGCGGCGGAACTCCTCCCAGTTGGCCCAGTCGCCGACCAGGTTGGAGTTGGCGATGAGGACACGCGGGGCCCACTCGTGGGTCTGCATGACGCCGACCGGGCGGCCGGACTGGACCAGCATGGTCTCGTCCTGCTTGAGGGTGCGCAGCGTGCGGACCATGGCGTCGAAGGAGCGCCAGTCGCGGGCGGCCTTGCCGGTGCCGCCGTAGACGACGAGCTTGTCGGGGTGCTCGGCGACCTCGGGGTCGAGGTTGTTCTGCAGCATCCGCAGGGCGGCTTCCTGCTGCCATCCCAGGGCGCTCAGTTCCGTACCGCGCGGCGCTCGTACGGGGCGGGGTCCTGACATGGTCTGCCTCCTAGCGAATGACGGCCAGTGAAGTGTTCCTGCGGTTATTCGGTTATTCACATCCTGGCTCGCTGAATAGAACTAGTCAATACATCGGTCCGCCAGCGCGGCCGCGTTCCGGGTGTTTCGCTGGACTTATGGGCCTTAAGGGTGCGGACGACGACATGTCGGGGGACGACGTGGCGGACGGCAGGACGGGCGGCGAAGTGGGCAGGGACGGTTGCGTGGACGACAGCGAGCGGGTGGTGCGGCGGGACGACGCCGTGCGGGCGGCGGTGGAGCAGGGACTGCTGGGGCCGGACGCGCCGATCGTAGGCCTGCTGGACGTGACCGGCATCCGAGCCTCGGCGGCGGCGCTGCGCCGGGCGTTCGAGGCGGTCGCGGCGCCCGGCACCCCGATCCTGCACGCCTTCGCGGTGAAGGCGAACCCGCTGGTGCCGGTGGTGCGGCTGCTGGCCGGGGAGGGCATCGGCGCCGAGGTGGCCAGCGCGGGCGAGCTGGCCCTGGCGCGGGCGGCCGGGGTGCCGGTGGAGCGGACGGTGTTCGACGCCCCCGCCAAGACCGAGGCGGAGCTGCGCGAGGCGCTGGCGCTGGGCGTCGCCGTGAACGCGGACAACCCGCAGGAGCTGACCAGGATCGACGCCCTGGTGACCGGCGCACCCGCGGGCGGCCTCCCCCGCTCACCCCTCGGGATCCGGGTGAACCCGCAGATCGGGGCCGGGAGCATCGGCGCCACCTCCACGGCGACGGCGACCTCGAAGTTCGGGGTGGGGCTGCGGGACGAGGGGGCGCGCGAGTGGGTCGTGCGGGCGTTCGGCGAGCGGCCGTGGCTGACGCGGCTGCACGCGCACATCGGTTCGCAGGGGATCTCGCTGTCGCTGCTGGCGCGGGGCGTGGCGGAGACCTACGCGCTGGCCGAGGAGATCAACGCGCGGATCGGGCGGCGGCAGATCGACACCCTCGACATCGGCGGCGGGCTGTCGGTCAACCTGGCGTCGGAGGTCACGCAGCCGACGTACGCGCAGTACGCGCGGCTGCTCGCGGAGGCGGTGCCGGGGCTGTTCGACGGGCGGTACGGGCTGGTGACGGAGTTCGGGCGGTCGCTGCTGGCCCGGCACGGCACGGTGGTGGCCCGGGTGGAGTACGCCAAGAGCTCCGGCGGACGGCGGATCGCGGTGACGCACGCGGGCGTACAGGTGGCGGCGCGGACGGTGTACGTGCCGGGGACGTGGCCGCTCAGGATCGCCGGGTACGACGGCAAGGGGCGCCCCAAGGAGGGGCCGCCGGTGGTGCAGGACGTGGCGGGGCCGGCCTGTTTCTCGGGCGATCTGCTCGCCGAGGGGCGCGCGCTCCCGGCGCTGGAGCAGGGGGACTACGCGGCCGCGCTGGACACCGGCGCGTACTACTTCGGCACCCACTACTCCTACAACTCCCTTGTCCGGCCCGGGGTTTACGGCTTCGCCCCGGACGGCGCCGGAGGCGTGGCGTTCGCCGTCGTACGGCGGCCGCAGACGGTCGCGGAGATCGTGGCCGAGTCCGGAGGGGCGCACGCCGACGCGCTCACCACCCTGCGCGCAACCGGAAGCCGTTGAGGGACCCGGGACAGAGGGATCAACTGGTGCGAAAAGCAGCTCAGTTGACCAACACTAGCCTGCCGTAAGCATGTTCCACTGGAAAATGCCAAACGCATCCCTCCCGTCGCACACGTTGCGTAGTGTCTGCGTCACTCAACCGGAGAGCCAGGCGGTGGGAGGGGAGCCACGGTGCCCGGAATCGACGAGTGCTTACTGGAAGCGATGCGACTGCCCGGTGCCCGGGGGGCCGCGTTGGTCGACTGGACGAGCGGACTGGCCCTGGGCACGGTCGGGGAGGCGCCCGGCGGTGACCACGAGACCACCGCCGCGGAGGCCGCCGAGCTGGCCCGGCTGGCCGCCGAGCACGGGGCGTTCAGCACGGAGGACGACACCGAGGTGAACCCTCCGGTGGAGGACCTGATCGTCAGCAACCGGGACAGCTACCACCTGCTGCGGTTCGTGGTCACGTCCTTCGACGCCACGGTGTTCCTGCATCTGTGGCTGGCCCGCGAGGACGGCAATCTCGCCCTCGCCCGGATCCGGCTCGGCGAGATGGCCGAGCGGCTGGTGCTGGGATGACCGTGGTCGACATACCTCCGCCGCTGCCGGTCCGGGACCGGGCGGCCCCGCCCGACGGAGTGGCCGGCGCGCTCTCACCGATGCTGATACGTCTCGCCGAGGAGCGGGCCACCGGTGTCCTGGTCCGCGAGCACGGCACCCTGCACCTGGCCGAGGGCCGCGTGGTGCACGCCGAGAGCCCGCTCGCCCCTGGCCTCGACGTGCTCCTCACGGCCCACGGCACGCTCGACGCGGCGGTCTGGCCCTGGACCGACGACATACCCGCCGCGATGCACCGGCTGCTCGACGCCGGTCTGCTGCCGAAGGGGGCCCTGGAACTGTGCCGCCTCGGCGCGCTGTACGACGCCGGGTTCTTCGCGCTCGCGCCCAGCAGCACCCCGGGGCGGTTCCGGTACGGCGACCCGGCCGCCGCCGGCCCGTTCCCGGCGGTCCCCGCCGCCGCACTGGAACGCGAGACCCTGCGCCGCCGCGAGCTGCTGTACCGGATCTGGCCCGACCCGTCGACGGACGGCACCCCGCTGATCCGTGCCGACCCGGTCGCGGCACCGCCGGTCACCCAGCGCCAGCGGGCGGTCCTGGGCCGGGTGGACGGCGTCCGCACGGCCCCGGAGATCGCCCGGGAGCTGGGCCGGCCGGCCTTCCACACGCTGGTGGACATACGGCGGCTGGCGGCGGCCGGGCTCCTCGCCCCGAGGAGCAGCACGGCCGCACCGCCCCGGCTCCCCCCGGTCACCGACCCCGACATCGCGCTGCTGAAGAGGCTCAGGGATGCGCTGGAGGCCCTTTGAACGGCACCGCCCCGCCGAGAGGAGACAGCTGATGGCGGCAGAACCCGGCAGCTCCGGCAGAGAGGCCGTCCTCGACGAACTACGCCGGTTACGCACCCGGATGCCCCAGCTCACCGGCGCCCTCGCGGCCGGCGTCGACGGCCTGGTCGTCGCGCACGACTGCCCGGGCGTCGACCCGGAGGGACTCGCCGCCCTCACCGCGGCCGAGCTCGGCGTCGCCGTGCGGGTCTCCGACGCCACCGGCAAGGGGGAGCTCAGGGAGCTGCTGGTACGCGGCGAGGACGGCTATGTCGCCACCTACGCGGCCGGCCGCAGCGCCGTGCTCACCCTGCTCGCCGAGGACCGGGTGAACGTCGGCCGGCTCCATCTGGAGGGCCGCCGGGCCGCCGCCCGGATCGGCGAGCTGGTCGACGCCGCCGAGGCCGCCGCCAAGGCCATGCGCCCCGCCCGCACAGCAGCCACACGGACCAGATCCACGCGCACGCCTCGTACCAGCACCACTACCGACGCGCGCACCGCAGCAACCGACAGTTGAGTTGAAAGGAAACAGAGAGTCATGGCCAACACCGAAACCGCGCTGAAAGAGGCCCTCACCTCCATCGAGGGTGCCACCGGCGTCGCGCTCGTCGACTACACCACCGGCATGGCGCTGGGCACGATGGGCGGCAGCAAGACCTTCGACCTGAACGTGGCCGCCGCCGGCAACACGGACGTGATCCGCGCCAAGATGCGCACCATGGAGCACCTGGGGCTCAAGGGCGAGATCGAGGACATCCTGATCACGCTCTCCTCCCAGTACCACCTGATCCGGCTGATCAAGGGCCGGGGCGGCAACGGCCTCTTCCTCTACCTGGTGCTGGACATCAACCGGTCCAACCTGGCGATGGCCCGGCACCAGCTGAAGAAGATCGAGGAAGACCTGGAGGTCTGACCCCCCGGGTCCCGGAGTCACACCAGCGCCGCGGTGCGGCGGCGGGCCCCGCCCGGGGCCGCGTCGCCCGCCGCGATGCCGGTACCGCGGTACGCCCTGACGGCCTTGCCGGCCGGGCGTCCGCCGCGCCCGTCGAGCCAGTCCACGCGCAGCCACACCAGCTGCTCCCCGTCCCGCTCCCGGCGGCCCAGCCAGGCCGCCTTCAGCCGCAGCCCGGTGCCGGTCCCGGCGAGCAGCATGCCCCCGGCGGCCGGCACCGCGAAGGCGCTGCCGAGCGCGACGGCCCAGGCCAGCAGCAGCCACCAGCGGTGCCCGCGGCGCCAGTTCCGCACGGTCACCGCCCGGTCCTGGAGCACATCGTGCTTGCCGGCCCGGGCGGCCCCGCGCAGCAGCGCGGTGTACCGCTTGCGGCGGGTGAGCGCCACGACGGCGGCGCCGACGATGAACAGCGCGGCCCCGGCCATGACGCCGATCCGGCGTCCGGTGATCCCCTCGGGCAGCACGCCGATCCCGGCCGCGAACACCCCGAACCACCACAGCGGGGCGGCCCCGGCCCGTACGACCACGGCCACCCGGGCCAATCCCTGCCCGCCCCGTGTCCCTCGTCCCGCACGCGCCATGTCCGCAGCCTCCTCGCCCGTATCGGCCCAGTCGGTCCGTAGGGCGGGACGCTAACCAGTCAACGTGAGACGAGTCTTAAAGCCGCCCGTTCGACGAGCCGGTCGCTCGACATGCCGGTCGCTCGACAGGCGTCCGACCGGGCGGGCTATTCGACGAACAGCCCCAGGGTCGTCGCCCGCGCGTCGAACTCCTCCAGGCGGGCCTGCGCGTCCGGCAGGTCGTCGGCCATGGCCTCCAGGAGCACCCGGCCCAGCAGCATCGGCGCGCACGCCGTGTCGAAGGCGAGCCCGGTGCCGACGGCGGCCGGCAACAGCAGGTCGGAGACCTTGGCCACGGGCGCGAAGGCGGAGTCGGCGACGGTCACGACGGTCAGCCCGGCCGTCTTCGCATAGCCGAGGGTGTCCACGACCTCGCGCGGATGCCGGGGCAGCGCGAAGCACAGCAGCGCCGTCGCGCCCGCCCTTACGGCGGCGTCGATGCGGTCGTGGATCATCGTGCCGCCCTCGTTGAGCAGCCGGACGTCCGGGTGCACCTTGGCGGCGAAGTAGGCGAAGCCGTAGGCCTGCGAGGCGGCGGCGCGCAGCCCGAGCACCGGCAGCGGCCGGGACGCGGCCAGCAGCCGGCCGGCCTGCTGCACCGGGCGCGGGTCGGCGAGCACCTCGGCGAGGTGCCGCAGGTTCTCGATCTCGGCCTCGACGGCCTGCTGGTACTCGTTGTACGAGCCGTTGCCCGCCGCCTGTTCGGCGGGCACCACCTCGCGCAGGTGCTTGCGCAGCGCCGGGTAGCCGTCGAAGCCCAGGGCGACCGCGAACCGGGTCACGGACGGCTGGCTGACCCCGGCCAGTTCGGCCAGCTCCACGCTGGACAGGAAGGGCACGTCGGCGGCGCGCCGCACCATGCTGTGCGCGATGCGCCGCTGGGTCGGCGTGAGCCGGTGCCCCTCGAAGAGCGCCTGCAACCGTGTCGCAGGGCTGTCGGTCACGTTCATGACGTGCTCCCCCTCCAGATGTCCGTGAACCGGTCGAGCAGCCCGGCCGCCGCCGTGACGTCGTCCGTGAGCGGCCGGTCGGCCGGGTCCGACTCGAGGACCGCCTCGGCGAGCTCCAGCGCCAGCCCCACCCCCAGCCCGGGTTCGGGCTTCAGGTCGCGCTGGCGCAGCGCCCGTACGGCGGCGACGAGTTCGCAGCCGACCACCAGACGGTACGCACGACAGGCGCGCAGCGTTTGACGGGCGGCGAGCGAGGCGAAACTGGCCTGCTCCTCGACGCCTCGGGAGAGTACAGCGTGCCCGAGGGAGGCGGGCGCGGAGAAGGCGCGCAGATCGCCGAGGGCGGCGCCGGCGGCGTACTCCAGGATCATCACGCCGGAGGAGGCGGGCTCCGGGTCGGCGAGGAAGGGGCGCAGGCGGGTGAAGGCGGGCTCGTTGAGGGAGGAGAGCCGGGAGGTGGACAGGCGCGCGACCTGGGTGACGGCGAGCCGGAAGTGGTCGAGCGCGAGGGCGAGTTGGGCCTGGTAGAAGCCGCCGTGGTGGTAGGCGGCGAGGTCCTCGGACGAGATGAGGGGGTTCTCGGCGGCCGCGTTGATCTCGATCGCGAGGACCTGTTCCAGGGCGTCGGCGGCGTCCAGCGCGGGGCCGTGGATCTGGGGCAGGCAGCGGAAGCCGTAGGGGTCCTGGATACGGCCCAGCGGCGGGGTGGGCCGGTCGGCGGCGCCGATCAACTCCCGCATCCGGCGGGCGGCTTCGACACTGCCCCGGTGCGGGCGGGCCGCGTGCACGGGGGCCGCGTAGGCCTCGTGGGAGCCGTCGACGGCGAGCAGCGACAGGGCCGCCACCACCTGGGTGGCCTCGATCAGCCCGCGCAACTCGTGCAGGGCGAGCGCCGACTGACCGAGGGTGAGGGCGTTGCTGCTGATCAGGGCGAGGGCGTCGTTGTTGTCCAGCGGCTGGGGGTCCGGGGCCTTCTCACCCCGCCAGGGGTGCTCCCCGGCCAGCGCCAGCCCCACCTGGGCCAGTGCGGCGATGTCGCCGGTGCCGACCGAGCCGAACTCGTTGACGACCGGGTGGGCCCCCGCCTCCAGCGCCTCGCACAGGGCGGTGACGACACTCGGCCGCAGTCCCGCGCCGCCCGCCAGCAGCTGGTTGGCCCGCACCGCGAGCATCGCGCGCACCTGCCGGGCGGGCAGTTCCTCGCCGATCGCCCCGGCGTGGCTGCGCAGCAGCCGCAGTCCGTGTCCGGCGGCGGCCTCGGTGGGCACGTCCTCGTTCCGGTTGGCGCCGACGCCGGTCGAACGGCCGTAGACGCGGCCGGTCGCGGCGATCTGCCGGGCGGCGTTCCAGGACTCCTCCGCACGGCGCATCCCGTCCGTGCCGGGGACCGGCCGGGCGGCGCCGTCGGCGAGTCGTACGACATCCTCGACGCCCATTCCGATGCCGTCGAGGATCACCAGGCCGGAATGTTCTGTTCCGGGTGCGTCCACGATGCGAGACGACAACACGCCCAAACTCCCCTCAATCCGGACACCCGGTCTTGCGTTGCGGTCATCCGTTACCTCGGATTAACGCCAGACCGTTGACAAGCTATTCACCTACGAAGAACTCTGCATGACGTTATACAGCCGGGCAAGGGACATCTCATGATCCAGTTCGACGCGGTCCACAAGCGCTTCCCCAACGGCACGACAGCAGTCCACGATCTCTCCCTGGAGATGCCGGAGGGCGGGGTGACCGTCCTGGTCGGCTCCTCCGGCTGCGGCAAGACCACCACCCTGCGAATGATCAACCGGATGGTGGACCCGACCTCCGGCACCATCCGGGTCGGCGGCAAGGACATCCTCGACCAGGACGCGGCCGAACTGCGCCGCTCCATCGGGTACGTCATCCAGCAGGCCGGGCTCTTCCCGCACCGCACGGTGCTCGACAACATCGCCACCGTCCCGCTGCTGCTCGGCTGGAACCGGAAGAAGGCCCGCGCCCGCGCCGCCGAACTCCTTCAGACCGTGGGCCTCGCCGCCGACTCCGGCAAGCGGTACCCGCACCAGCTCTCCGGCGGCCAGCAGCAGCGCGTCGGCGTGGCACGCGCCCTCGCCGCCGACCCGCCGGTGCTGCTGATGGACGAGCCGTTCGGCGCGGTCGACCCGGTGGTCCGCGCCCAGCTGCAGGACGAACTGCTCCGGCTCCAGAAGGAGTTGAACAAGACCATCGTCTTCGTCACGCACGACATCGACGAGGCGGTCCGGCTCGGCGACCGGATCGCCGTCTTCCGCACCGGCGGCCATCTCGTCCAGTGCGCGCCGCCCGCCGAGCTGCTGGCCCGCCCCGCCGACGACTTCGTCGCCGACTTCCTGGGCGCGGAGAGGGGACTGAAGCTGCTGTCCCTCAAGACCCTCGCCGACGTCCCGCAGGGCCCGGCACCCCAGGGCGACTGGACCCTCGCGCTCGACCCGGCGGGCAAGCCCCTGCACTGGCGGTCCGAGGAGGCCGAACTCCCGCTGCGCCCCCTCAAGGACGGCGACTCCCTGCTGGCGGCGCTCGACGAGTCGATCGCCTCCCCCACCGGGCTCGTGGCCAGGGTCGACGCGGACGGCGTCCTCACCGGCGTCTCGTCCCGCGACGACATCCACGCGCACGCCGGCCAGGCGCACACCGAGGCCCGGGTGGTGGCGGCATGACCATCGACTGGTCGTGGATAGGCGACCACACCGACGACCTCGCCGGCCTCACGTTCTCCCATCTCCAGGCGGCGATGACCGCGGTCCTCCTCGGCCTGCTGATCTCGCTCCCGCTCGCGGTCCTCGCCCACCGGGTCCGCCCGCTGCGCGGCTTCCTGCTCGGCCTGTCCAACGTGCTCTTCACGATCCCCTCGATCGCGATCTTCGTCCTGCTGCTGCCGATCAGCGGCCTGACCCGCACCACCACGGTCATCGGCCTCACCGTCTACACGCTGGTCGTGCTGTTGCGGAACACCGTCGAGGGCCTGGACTCGGTCCCCGCGAAGACCAAGGAGGCGGCCAAGGCGATGGGCACCCGCCCGCTGCGGACCCTCCTCACGGTCGAGTTCCCGCTGGCCCTCCCGGTGATCATGGCGGGCGTCCGGATCGCCACGGTCATGTCCATCTCGCTGGTGAGCGTCGCCACCTACATCGGCGACGGCGGCCTCGGCCAGCTCTTCACCGACGGCTTCCAGCGCGACTTCCCGACCCCGGTGATCGCGGGCGTGGTGCTCACGATCCTGCTCGCGGTGGTCGCCGACGCCCTGCTGGTGGCCCTCCAGTACGTCCTCACCCCGTGGCGAAGGAGGCGGGCCTGAGATGTTCGAGCTGTTCAAGAACCTCGGCACCTGGCTGACCAGCGGCTCCCAGTGGGCCGGCCCGGACGGCATCGGCCACCGGCTCGCCGAGCACCTCCAGTACTCGCTCCTCGCGACCCTGATCGCGGCCGCGATCGGCCTCCCGATCGGCCTGCTGATCGGTCACACCGGCAAGGGCGCGTTCGTCGCCATCAACCTGGCGTCCTTCGGCCGCGCGCTGCCCACCGTCGGCCTGGTCGTCCTGGTCTTCCTGGCCGGCGGCCTGTCGATGCTGCCGGTGTACGTGGCGCTGGTCGCCCTCGCCGTACCGGCGATCGTCACCAACACCTACGCCGGGATGACGGCCGTCGACCCGGACGTCCGCGACGCCGCCCGCGGCCAGGGCATGCGCGGCCACCAGGTCCTCCTCCAGGTCGAGCTGCCGCTGGCGCTCCCGCTGATCATGACGGGCCTGCGTCTCGCGCTCATCCAGGTCGTGGCCACCGCGACCATCGCCGCCTACGTCTCCTTCGGCGGCCTCGGCCGCTACGTCTTCGACGGACTCGCCCAGCGCGACCTCGTCCAGGTGCTCGGCGGCGCGGTCCTGGTCGCGGTCGTCGCCATCGTCCTGGACCTGCTGCTGAGCAGCCTCCAGCGCTTCCTCTTCCGCCACCGCACCGCCTAGGGACCCCAGATGAACCGACGTACGCTCCTCGGTGGCCTCCTCGCAGCGGCCTCCGTGCCCGCCCTCTCCGCCTGCTCCAGCGGTATCACCTCCCTGAACGAGAGCGGCGGCTCGGCCGCCGGCGGCGGCTCCAGCAAGAGCGGGATCACCATCGGCACCGCCAACTTCACCGAGAACCAGGTGCTCGGCTACCTCTACGCGGCCGCCCTCAAGGCCGCCGGCGTGAAGGTGAAGGTCCGCCCCAACCTCGGCACCAGGGAGATCGTGATCCCCGCGCTCGAGGCCGGCGACATCGACCTGCTGCCCGAGTACCAGGGCGCCCTGCTCAACTACCTGGCCCCGAAGGACACCTCGGCGGACCCGGGCACCATGCAGAACGCGCTGGCGATCGCCCTGCCCAGCGGCCTCCAGGTCCTCCCCTACGGGCAGGCGGCCGACTCCGACTGCTTCGTCGTCACCCGGGCGACCGCGCGGAAGTACGGCCTGACCTCGCTGGCCGACCTGACCAAGCAGAACGGCAGGCTGGTCATCGGCGCGGCGCCCGAGGTGAAGAAGCGCCGGGTGGGCGCCATCGGCCTCCAAGACGTGTACGGCGTCCAGTTCAAGGAGTTCAAGTCGCTGGACTCGGACGGGCCGCTGGTCAAGGGCGCCCTGAAGAAGGGCGACGTGGACGTGGCGAACCTCTTCACCACCGACACCGACATCGCCGCCAACGACTGGGTGGTGCTGACCGACCCGAAGAACCTGATCCCCAGCCAGCACATCGTTCCGCTGATCGCCGACCGCAAGGCCGACGCCACGGTCCGCAAGGCCCTCGCCCGGCTCGGCAACCTCCTCACCACCGAGCAGCTCACCCAGCTCAACAGCCAGGTGGACAACGACAAGAAGGACCCGGAGGACGTGGCGGACGCCTACGCCGAGCAGCACGGGCTGACCTGATCACGAAGCCGTATCGCACGGTCGATGAGCCGATGACGGAAGTACCAAATGTCCGCAAACAGGCACACGGAGTAACCATGCGTGTGCTTACGGTGAGGAGGTGTCAGCAGCACCGCACCGGAACTCTGTGAACTCTGGGGAAGCGTCATGGCCTCGAACCGCAGGGCCTTTCTGACCGCCACCGCAACCGCAACCGCCGTCGGCGCCCTGGCCGTCGCCCCCACCCCGGCGACGGCCGGCACCGGCCGACCGCACTCCCCCGCGCCGGCCACCGCCGACGCCGCACTGGACGAACTCCTCGCCGGCAACCGGCGCTACGCGGCCGGCCGGCCGCGTCACCCGCACGACATCGTCGGCCACCGCCGGCTGCTGGCCGGCGGCCAGCACCCGTTCGCCGTCGTCCTCGGCTGCATCGACTCCCGGGTCGTCCCCGAGCTGGTCTTCGACCAGGGTCTCGGTGACCTGCTGTGCATAAGGACGGCCGGGCAGGTGCTGGACGAGGCCGTGCTCGGCTCGATCCAGTACGGCGTGGAGGAACTGCGCGTCCCGCTGGTCGTGGTGCTCGGCCACGAGCGCTGCGGGGCCGTCGCCGCCACCCTCGCCCGGCTGCGCACCGGCGCGCCCGTCCCCGGCCACCTGGAACTGCTCGTCGAGGAGATCTCCCCGGCCGCCCGCCGCACCAGGGCGCTGCCCGGCGACTGGGCCGAGCACACCATGCGGGCGCACACCGCGTGGGTGCGGGACGCGATCCGGGCGGACCCCGCGTTCGGCGGGGCGTCGGTGGTGGCGGCCCGGTTCGACCTGGACAGCGGGCTGGTGTCGCTGCTGCCCTGAGGGCGGGCCCCCGGAGAATTGCGGGGGCTTACCCCAGTGCGGCGGGCGTCCCGGCTCCCTACCGTGGGCTCCATGACGGACGCGCATGACACCGACCTGAAGAAGGAACTCGACGCCACCCTGCACGCCCGCAGGGAACTGGGGCCCGAGTACGAGTCGGAGCTGGCCGACTCCTTCCTGGAGAAGATCGACCAGCGCATCGACGGCGCCGTGGAGCGCCGGCTGCGCAGGACCCTGGCCGAGCAGCAGCTCCAGGCGGCCCGGAGCACGCGGCGCGGCAAGGGCACCGACTCCTGGGGAGAGCGGTTCGGTTTCGCGATCGTCTCGCTGGTGCTGGCGGTCCCGCTGTCGGCGCTCGGCGGCACGTTCGGCGGCACGACCGGCCTGATCGCCACCTGGCTCGGCATCGTCGGCGTGAACATGGCCCAGGCGGTCCGCGTCAACCCGGGCATGTTCCACCGCCCCGACCGCGACAACTGACCCGCGGCCCCGCGGGTCACACCTGCCGGGTCGGCAGCACCATGACCTGGCGCAGGTTGACGTGGCGGGGCCGGCTCGTCACATAGCCCACCAGGTCGGCGACGTCCTCGGCGGCCAGCGAGCCCATTCCCTCGAGCATGCCGCCCAGCTGCTCCCGCAGTTCGGCCGACCCGATGTGGTCGGCCAGTTCGGTCTCCGTCAGCCCCGGCTCGACGTTGGTGACCCGCACGTCACGCGGCCCGAACTCGGTGCGCAGCAGCTGCGAGAGGTGGGTGACGGCGGCCTTGGTGGCGCCGTACACCGCGTAGGTGGGGAAGACGGCGTGCGCGCCGATCGACGACACGTTGACGAGGTCGGCGGTGCGGCCCTCGGCGGCCGCCGCCACCAGGTCCCCGGTGAAGGCCCGCAGCACCCGCAGCACTCCGGTCACATTGGTGTCGATCATGCGCTGCCACTCGTCGAGCCGGCCGTCGTCGACCGGGTTGGGCAGCATCACACCGGCGTTGTTGACGACGAGGTCGACGGTCCCGAAGGCCTCGTGCACGGCGTCCGCAGCCGCCTGTACGGACGCGTCGTCGGTGACGTCCGCGGTGACGGCGAGGGCCTGACCGCCGTTCGCCCGGATCTTCGCCACGACCGTCTCCAGCCGGTCCGCGCGCCGGGCCAGCAGGGCCACCCGGGCACCCGACCCGGCGAGCCGCAGGGCGACGGCCGCCCCGATCCCGCTGGCGGCTCCGGTGACGACGGCGGTACGGCCGGACAGGTTGTCGTACGACATGAGGTACTCCCTGGTCAGTGCCGCCGGGCCGGTCCCGGTGGCGTGTCTCCACCCTCGCCGGGGCCGGGCGCCCTACCCAGGGATGCGTTTTTCCTGGGTCTGGCAGAACCAGGCTGGAAGGCCGCCGCTCCCCTACGATCGAACCTATGGACGGGGACCTCGGAGACTTTCTGCGCTCGCGCCGCGCCCGGATCCGGCCCGAGGAGGTGGGGCTGCCCTCGCACGGACGGCGCCGGGTGCCGGGCCTGCGCCGCGAGGAAGTGGCACAGCTGGCGGGCGTGAGCGTCGACTACTACATCCGGCTGGAACAGGGCAGAGGGCCCGGAGGCCCGTCCCGGACGAAGTCCGGGGGAGTCTCCGACGCGGTGCTGGACGCCATCGCCCGCGTCCTGCGCCTGGACGAGACCGAACACGCGTATCTGCGGACGGTGGCCCGCCCGGGCAGGAACACCAGGCGCGCCGGGCATCCCGCCGGCCCGCGTGTGCGCCCCGGTGTGCAGCTGCTGCTGGACGGCATGGACCGGACGCCGGCGTTCGTTCTGGGCCGCCGGATGGACGTGCTCGCCTGGAACGCGCTCGGCGACGCGGTGAACGGCTTCAGCGCGCTGGCCCCGGCCGAGCGCAACGTGCCGCGCCAGGTCTTCCTCGACCCGGCGGCCGAGGACTTCTACCCCGACTGGGCGGCGGTCGCGGCCCAGACCGTGGCGAACCTGCGGATCGACGCGGGCCGCCACCCCGACGACCCGCGCATGGCCACGCTGATCGGCGAACTGTCCCTGAAGAGCGCGGACTTCCGCCGGCTGTGGGCGGACCACGAGGTCAAGGAGTGCGCGTACGGCGTGAAGCGCATCCAGCACCCGGTGGCCGGACTGCTCACCCTCCCCTACGAGACCCTCACGGTCCCGACGGCCCCGGACCAGACGCTCGTGGCGTACACCCCGGAACCGGGCTCGGAGACGGAAGAACGGCTTGCGCTGCTCGGCAGCTGGAAAGCGACGACGGCCGCAACCAGTAACTGAGGAACCACGCCGGCGAGCAACCACGTCCGCGAGAGCGGCGCCGGTTCAGGCACGAGAAGTGGCGCGGGGACCGCCGCACCCCCGTTACCGGGGGGCGGGACGACGGCGGTCCCCGCGAGGGACATGGACCGGGTCAGGGCCGGGTCGCACGTCCAAGCGTCCATGGAGGTCCGGGAGCCGCTCCGGAGGTCCTTGGACGTTCGGTGCCGGCCGGGGCGGGGAGCCGCTCCCGCCCTGCCGACACCCACCAATGTGCCGGACCCGTGTTAAGCGTGTGCTGCGTGGACGTGACACGCTCGTACCACTTCCGCGAAGTCCATCGCTTGGACGGAGGACGGCAAGTTCCCCGGCGTCACGGCCGGTTCACCGGACGTTCGCTAGTGCTTGCCGCCCTTGGCGAGAAACGCCAGCAGGTCCTGCCGGCTGACGACGCCCTTGGGCTTGCCCTCGACGAGGACGATCGCCGCGTCCGCCGCGCCCAGCACCGACATCAGGTCGCCGACCGGCTCACCGGAGCCGACCTGCGGCAGGGGCGCGCTCATGTGCTTCTCCAGCGGGTCCTGCAGGGAGGCCCGCTTGCTGAACAGCGCGTCGAGCAGCTCGCGTTCGACGACCGAGCCGACGACCTCGGCGGCCATCACGTCCGGGTGGCCGGCGCCCGGCTTGACGACCGGCATCTGCGAGACGCCGTACTCGCGCAGCACCTCGATGGCCTCCCCGACGGTCTCCTCCGGGTGCATGTGGACGAGGGAGGGGATGGAGCCGCCGGCCTTGTCGCTCAGCACGTCGGCGACGCGGGCGCTGGGGCCCTCGTCCTCCAGGAAGCCGTAGTCGGCCATCCACTCGTCGTTGAAGATCTTGCTGAGGTAGCCGCGGCCGCTGTCCGGCAGCAGGACGACGACGACGTCGTCCGGGCCGAGCCGCTCGGCCACCCGCAGCGCGGCCACGACCGCCATGCCGCAGGAGCCGCCGACCAGGAGGCCCTCCTCCTTGGCCAGCCGCCGGGTCATCTGGAAGGAGTCCTTGTCGGACACCGCGACGATCTCGTCGGCGACGGTCCGGTCGTAGGCGGTCGGCCAGAAGTCCTCACCGACGCCCTCGACGAGGTACGGCCGCCCGGACCCGCCGGAGTACACGGAGCCCTCCGGGTCCGCGCCGATCACCTGGACCCGGCCGTCGCTGGCGTCCTTCAGGTAGCGGCCGGTGCCGGAGATGGTGCCGCCGGTGCCCACGCCCGCCACGAAATGGGTGATCTTCCCCTCCGTCTGCTCCCACAGCTCGGGGCCGGTCGAGTGATAGTGCGAAAGGGGGTTGTTCGGGTTGGAGTACTGGTCCGGCTTCCAGGCGCCGGGGGTCTCCCGGACGAGCCGGTCGGAGACGTTGTAGTACGAGTCCGGGTGCTCGGGGTCGACGGCGGTGGGGCAGACGACCACCTCGGCGCCGTACGCCCGCAGCACGTTGATCTTGTCGGTGCTGACCTTGTCGGGGCACACGAAGATGCACTTGTACCCCTTCTGCTGGGCCACGATCGCCAGCCCCACCCCGGTGTTTCCGCTGGTCGGCTCGACGATGGTGCCGCCGGGCTGGAGCTCCCCGCTCTTCTCGGCGGCCTCGATCATCCGCAGGGCGATGCGGTCCTTCACGGAACCGCCCGGGTTGAAGTACTCGACCTTGGCGAGCACGGTGGCCTGGATGCCCTGGGTGACGCTGTTGAGCCTCAGCAGCGGGGTGTTGCCGACGAGGCTGATCATCGAGTCGTGGAATCGCACCGTTGTCTCCGGTTGCTTTCAAAAGAAGTGGTCCTGGTGGTGCCGCCAGCCTAAGGCCCGCTCCACAGGTTCACTCACCGTTGAGATTGGCGGACGGCCGGTACGGGGCAAGGAGTGGATGTACGGGCAACGAGGAGGTGGCGGCGACGTATGTCGAGCATGTCTAGGGCACGGGTGGCCCGGCGGATCGCGGCCGGGGCGGCGTACGGCGGAGGCGGGATCGGGCTGGTCGGCGCGGCCGCGGTGGGCCTGGTGCTGGCCGAGGTCCGGATGGCCAGGACCCGGGTGAACAACGGCAACAGCGGCGGCCGGGTACCGGCGGCGAACGGCCGCTACGGCGACGCGTACGGAACCGGCGAGCCCCCGCTGCGCCTGACGATGCTCGGCGACTCCACGGCGGCGGGGCAGGGTGTGCACCGGGCCGCGCAGACGCCGGGCGCGCTGCTGGCATCGGGCCTCGCGGCAGTGGCCGAACGTCCGGTCGAGTTCACCAACGTGGCCCTGCCCGGCGCCCAGTCCGACGACCTGGACCGCCAGGTGGCGCTGGTCCTGGGCTCGGCCTCGCCGGCCCCCGACGTCTGCGTGATCATGATCGGCGCCAACGACGTCACCCGCCGCATGCCGCCGACCCGCTCGGTGCGTCATCTCTCGGCGGCGGTACGACGGCTGCGCACCGCGGGCGCGGAGGTGGTGGTCGGCACCTGTCCGGACCTGGGCACGATCGAGCCGGTACGGCAGCCGTTGCGCTGGCTGGCCCGGCGGGCGTCGCGCCAGCTGGCGGCCGCCCAGACGATCGGCACGGTGGAGCAGGGCGGCCGCACGGTGTCGCTGGGCGACCTGCTGGGCCCCGAGTTCGCCGCGAACCCCCGCGAGCTCTTCGGCCCCGACAACTACCACCCCTCGGCGGAGGGCTACGCCACGGCGGCGATGGCGGTGCTCCCCACGGTCTGCGCGGCCCTCGGTCTGTGGCCGGCGGAGGAGGAGCGCCCCGACGTCACCCGCCGCGAGGGCTTCCTCCCGGTCGCCCGTGCGGCGGCGGAGGCCGCGGCGGAGGCCGGCACGGAGGTCACGGCGGCGATGCCGACGGGGCCGCGGGGACCGTGGGCCCTGCTGAAACGCCGCCGGCGCCACCAGGTCGACGAGCCGCCCGCCCTCCCGACCGACCCGGATTCCGAGGAGGCGAGGTCGCGGGCGGGTACCACCGACTAGGGAGACGGTGGGGTGGGCGCGGCTGTGTCACCGGCAAGCGCGCCCGCGCTGTAGCGCCCCTTCAGGGGCGCGGGGAACTGCGCGAACGGCCACGACGGCGCCGCGGACGGACGACTGGACCGCCGACGCAGAAAAGCAAGCGCTTAGAAAGTGCGGCCAGTGTCACACCGCGGCACCGGTGACCGATGACATACGTGCGGGTAACTTCCCAAGCAGCCCTGCCAATCCCCGCGTCACTGGAGCCGTGAGATGCCCGAAGCAGTCATCGTCTCGACCGCCCGTTCCCCGATCGGCCGTGCCGTCAAGGGCTCCCTGAAGGACCTGCGCCCCGACGACCTCACCGCGACGATCATCCAGGCCGCCCTCGCCAAGGTCCCCGAGCTGGACCCCAGGGACATCGACGACCTGATGCTCGGCTGCGGCCTCCCCGGCGGTGAGCAGGGCTACAACCTCGGCCGGATCGTCGCCGTGCAGATGGGCATGGACCACCTCCCCGGCTGCACCATCACCCGTTACTGTTCCTCGTCCCTCCAGACCAGCCGCATGGCGCTGCACGCCATCAAGGCCGGCGAGGGCGACGTGTTCATCTCGGCCGGTGTCGAGACGGTCTCCCGGTTCGTCAAGGGCAGCTCCGACGGCCTCCCGGACACCACCAACCCGATCTTCGCCGAGGCCCAGGCCCGTACCGCCGCCACCGCCCAGTCCACCGGCTCCACCTGGCACGACCCGCGCGAGGACGGCCTGGTCCCCGACCCGTACATCGCGATGGGCCAGACCGCCGAGAACCTGGCCCGCGTCAAGGGCGTCACCCGCCAGGACATGGACGAGTTCGGCGTCCGCTCCCAGAACCTCGCCGAGGAAGCCATCAAGAACGGCTTCTGGGAGCGCGAGATCACCCCGGTGACCCTCCCCGACGGCACGGTGGTCAGCAAGGACGACGGCCCGCGCGCCGGCGTCACCCTGGAGGGCGTGGCCGGCCTGAAGCCGGTGTTCCGCCCCGACGGCCTGGTCACGGCCGGCAACTGCTGCCCGCTCAACGACGGCGCCGCCGCCGTGATCATCATGTCCGACACCAAGGCCCGCGAGCTCGGCCTGACCCCGCTCGCCCGGATCGTGTCGACCGGCGTCACCGGCCTCTCCCCGGAGATCATGGGCCTCGGCCCGGTGGAGGCCTCGCAGCAGGCCCTGCGCCGCGCCGGCCTGACCGTCGACGACATCGACCTGTTCGAGATCAACGAGGCGTTCGCCGCCCAGGTGATCCCCTCCTACCGCGACCTGGACATCCCGCTGGAGAAGCTGAACGTGAACGGCGGCGCCATCGCCGTCGGCCACCCCTTCGGCATGACCGGCGCCCGGATCACCGGCACGCTCATCAACTCCCTCCAGTTCCACGACAAGCAGTTCGGTCTGGAGACGATGTGCGTCGGCGGCGGCCAGGGCATGGCGATGGTCATCGAGCGCCTGAGCTGAGCCACCGCGGGGCCTCCGGGTGAACCCCGAGTGAACCCCCCCTGCCTGATCCCTGAGTGACCGTCACGGGACCCACCGTGACGCCACGGCCCGGTGTTCGAGAAAACTCCGAACACCGGGCCGATTTGTGATCCAATCTCCCCCAGGATGTGACCTATCTCCCTCTGCGGGTATATCACCGCAGGTCAGCTGGGTCGCCCCAGTAAACCCGAGGGTCAAAGTCCTGTCCCTTTCGTGACGTTACGCACTGACAGCTTGATAGTCCGCCCTTCAAGCTGATGTAGGAAGTCGGGGGTCGACTTTGAACCGGGAGTACGTCAGTGAGCGCCATGCCGATCGCCTTGCTGCTCACCACGGCCGCCACGGGCGCCGTGGGCGTCGCTGTCCTGCGCAGTGTTCTGAAGCTGCGCCGTCAGGTCGCCGAGCTGCACACCCAGCTTGCCCAGAACCAGGCCGCCGCGATGCGCGCGCTGCTGCCGGCCGCCCGCAGCCATGCGGACGCCGAGCAGATACGGGCCGCCGTGGCCGAGGCGCTGGCCGAGGAGCGGGAGCGGGAGCTGGCCGAGGCGCGGGCCTTCTGGGCCGCGCAGGAGGTGCGTGACGCCTCCGACACGCCTTCGCTGCTGGGCCTGGCGGACGGTGAGCCGTTCCTGCCCCGGCACAGCGACTTCGTGGGTCTGGAGCCGGTCGCCGAGCAGGCGACGGAGGCCGACGACTTCGCCGGGGGCGGCGCCACCGAGTCGCCGGAGCTGGCCGCGGCCCGCCGCCGGCACCCGTCCCACCCGGACTTCGTGCCCGTGCAGTCGCCGGTGGTGAACGACCACGAGCGCACGGTCGCGACGCTGGAGCAGCTGGCCGAGTCCCAGGTCGAGCTCTCCGACGTCCGCCCCGGGCCGCTGGGCACGCTGGACGTCTATGTCTTCGCCGACGGCACGACGCTGTGCATGACGCCGGGGCACCGGGAGACGGCGGAACGGCTGGCCGCGGCGCTGAGCGCGGGCGAGACGCCGTACCTGCTGGGCGGGTCCGGGATCTCCGGCGCCTACACGCTGACGTTCGCGTGCGGCGAGGAGAACGTGTACATCCTGGCGGACCGGGTCATAGCGTCGCTGTGAGCCGTTGAGGGTGCGTGGTCGGGTGCGGGTGCGATGTGGCTGGTCGCGCAGTTCCCCGCGCCCCTGAAGGGGCGCTTGCCGCAACGTCCTGCCCTTAAGGGGCGCGGGGAACTGCGTGAGCAACGCCCACGCGCCCGCACCCGCCGACACACCGCCGCCCTCACACCCCCGCCCTCTTCTGCGCCTCCTCCACCAGGCGCACCGCGTCCCCCACCTCCGCGTCGCTCTCCAGGACCACCGCCAAGTCGTTCCCGGCCACCGTGATTTGGTCGGCGACCGCGAACATCCCCGCGTCCGGCATCTCCCGGGCCTCGCCGCCCGGCTCCTCGACATCCTGCGCCCAGTCGGCCAACTGCCTGGCCAGCGCCAGCGCCTCCGCGGCCGCCCCCCTCTGCAGCCGACTCTGCGGCGCAGCCCTCAACTTGTCGGCGAAATGCTCCACGGCACGGGTAAGAGGCGTCGTATCAACCACGCCGTGAGCGTAACGCCTGACGTCGGCTGTCCTGTCCTGACTGTTGCCAACACGCCAACACTCAGGCACGGTGACGTGAAGGACCGGCTACAACCCCCTTTGCGCACCGGAGGCGCCGATGTCCCAAGTCTTCTCCGAGGAGACCCATCGCAACATGCTCGCCCGCATCCCCCATTGCACCGGTCGTGAAGTGTCCGACTGGCTGCGTACCGTGGCCGAAGGCCCGTCCCTCTTCCGCTTCGAGGAGAAGGTCAGCTGGCTCCGCCACGAGCACAACCTCGCGTACGGCCACGCGAAGGCGTTGATCCACGAGTACGACCTGAGGAGGGCCGCGCGCAAACTTCTCTAGGCGCGCACAGACGAGGAAGGGCCCCGGGAGTCCCGGGGCCCTTCTCGGCTCTCTTGCGGCCGAAGGCCGTGACCGCTAGTCGTTGCTGCTGAAGATCGCCACCAGGCGCAGCATCTCGACGTAGATCCACACCAGGGTCAGGGTGAGGCCGAACGCGGCCAGCCAGGCCTCGTTCTTCGGGGCGCCGTACGCGATGCCGTCCTCGATCTGCTTGAAGTCGAGGGTCAGGAAGAACGCGCCGAGCAGGATCGCGATGATGCCGACGATCGCACCGAGCGGACCGAAGCTGCGCAATCCGCCGTTCTCGGCGACGCCGAACGCGACCAGCAGCAGGTTGACCGCCATCACCAGTACGAAGGCGATGGCGATGGCCATGCCGACGCGGGCGTAGCGGGCCGTGACGCGGATCCAGCCGGCCTTGTAGACCAGCAGGGTCGCGGCCGTGACCGCCATGGTGCCGAGCACCGCCTGGAACGGGGCGCCGCTCCACCGGCTGTTGTACATCTCGCTGATCACGCCGAGGAAGACGCCCTCGAAGGCGGCGTATCCCAGGATCAGCGCGGGCACCGGGGTGCGCTTGAAGCTCTGGATCAGGGCCAGGACCATCGCCACGATCGCGGAGCCGAAGGCCAGGCCGTAGCTGGTGCTGGAGACCGGCAGCAGGGCCCAGGCGAGGGCCGCGCCGACGGCGACCGTGCCCAGCGTCATCGCCGAGCGCAGGACCACGTCGTCCATGGTCATCCGGCCGGTGGTGGCCGGGGCCTGCGGCGGGGCGCCCTGCTGGACGTCCTGCTGGGCGTAGGGGTTGTTCGCGTACGGGTTCTGCGCGTAGGGGTTGCCCTGTGCGTACCCGGCCTGCGGCGCGGTGTTGAAGCCCGCGTAGCCGTTGTCGCGGCTGAACCCCCGTCGCGAGAAGACCGGGTTACTGCTCCTCATTTCGCTCCTCCATGGCCACGGTGCGTGGCCTTGGCGTCAAGAGTAATGGATTGGCAAAAGAACGACCCTCGTACCTGGGGAGGATCTTTCCCTCGTCGTGCTGCGCAACACGCTACGCGGACCCCTCATTCCCGGCCATGGAGGGCTTCATTCCATGACCGGGTCGCTACACGGCCGGAACCGGCCCGAGATGCCTCAGGCGTCCAGCGGGAACCCCGTGTACGCCTCCGCCAGGTCGGTCTCGGCCGCCCGGCAGGAGGCGATCCGGCCGAGCCGGGCCAGCTGGAGCCGGGCGTCGAAGGGGGTGTCCCCGGGGCCGCGGTGTAGCAGGGTCGTCATGTCGTACGAGAACCGCTCGGCCTGCCAGACCCGGCGCAGGCAGGTCGCCGAGTAGGTCTCCAGGAGCTCGGGCGAGCCCGTCTCCTTCTCGTGGGCGAGGGCGCGGGCGAGGGTGACGACGTCACCGACGGCGAGGTTCAGCCCCTTGGCACCGGTCGGCGGCACGATGTGGGCGGCGTCCCCGGCGAGGAAGACCCGGCCGTGCCGCATGGGCTCGTGGACGTACGACCTCATGGGTGTGACCGACTTCTGGGCGATCGGCCCGCGCGCCAGGCGCCAGTCGTCGTCGGTCTCCAGGCGCCGTTCCAGCTCGTCCCAGATCGCCTCGTCGGTCCAGTCCTCGGCGTCCGTGCCGGCCGGGACCTGGAGGTAGAGGCGGGAGACGGAGGGGGAGCGCATCGACAGGAGGGCGAAGCCGCGGTCGTGGCGGGCGTAGACCAGTTCGTCGTGGGAGGGGGCGACATCGGCGAGGATGCCCAGCCAGGCGTAGGGGTAGGTGCGCTCGAACACCCGGGAGAGGGAGTCGGGGAACGCGCCGCGGGCCACCCCCCAGAAGCCGTCGCAGCCGACGACGTACGTGCACTCCAGCACGTCCTCCCGCCCCTCGTGCCGGAACCGCACCCGCGGCCGCTCGCTGTCGGCGCCCTCCACGGCCAGCGCCTCCGCTTCGAAGAGCAGCGGGCCGCCCTCCTTGAGCTGGAGGGCGATGAGGTCCTTGCAGACCTCGGTCTGGGCGTAGACCGTCACGGACCGCCCGCCGGTGAGCCCGGGGAAGTCCACGCGGTGGCGCTGTCCGGCGAACCGCAGCTCGATGCCGTCGTGGCGCAGGCCCTCGCGGTCCATCCGCTCCCCGGCGCCGGCCGCGCGCAGCACGTCCACCGTGCCCTGCTCCAGGATCCCGGCGCGCTGGCGGTGTTCCACGTAGCCGCGGTCGCGGCCCTCCAGGACGACCGAGTCGATGCCGGCGTTGTGCAGCAGCCGGGCGAGCAGGAGCCCGGCGGGTCCGGCTCCGATGATGCCGACGGTGGTGCGCATCGGTCGTTCCTTCCGTGGACGGGGCGTCGTCGCCCGTTGCGGAGACTGCGGCGTTCACCTGGTTCGCCTGTTCGTCTGGTGAAATTTCCTTCACCCTGTTCTCCCGAGTCTCCGCCCGCACCTACCCCCTGTCAATGGACGCGCCCGAGCTCCGGCGGCGCGCGCGGCCGGCCGCCCGGTCCGCCGGAGGCGGTGGTGGGCCGGGCGGCCGGTGCGCGGAGCGGTGGAGCGGGGGTCAGCGACCCGGCCAGCCGTCCAGGTGGCGGTGCAGGGTGACATCGGTGCGCGGGTCGCCCTTCGGGGCGTTCGCGACCGCGTCGTGCAGGACGGTGGTGACCTCGGCGGCCAGCCCGTCGGCCTGTGTGCGCAGCTCGTCGGCGGGCAGCGTGGAGCGGCTCAGCTCGTCGAGCCGGCGGTGGATGTCGCCGAGCTTGCCCCGCGCGGTGGCGTCGAGCAGCAGCGGGTTGGGCGTGGCGACCACGAACTGGTAGGCACCGGCCAGGGTCTGGCAGCCCGTGCACTCCTTGTTGGCCGCGTCGCTGAGGTTCACCGCGTTCAGCCGCGTGTGCTCCCCGGCGACCGTGACGATCTGGAAGGACAGCGCCACCGAACGGCAGTGGTCGTCCGCCGAGCAGCCGGCCGAGACGGCGTTGGCCTGGTTGCGTACGGCGGCGGCGTTGACCTTGCCGAACTGACGGACCGTGAACGAGTCCCGGACCTGGGTGTGGTGGCCGCGGTCGGCGTGGCTGAAGACATGGTCGGAGGCGACCGCGGCGTGCGGCACGGCGGTGGCCGCCTGTGCGGGCAGGGCGGTGGCCGCGCCGGCGACCCCGGCGGCGAACAGGCCGATCCGGACGGCCCGCCGGGTGAGCGGACCTGAGGTGGTGCGTGGTTTTCGGTGACTGCTCATGGATGCTCCTGTGCTTCTGCGGTAGGTGGTTCGGTGGCCGTGCGCGGGCCGGCCGCGTGGTGGTGGCCGGCGGCGCGGCCCGCGCGGTGGCCGTACGACGGCCCGGGGCCGCTCGTCAGGACGTGGCCGGGGCCGGGGAGCTGGGCGGGTCGCTGGCCGGCGGCGGGGTCGGGCTGGGCGGCGGGGACACCGGGACGCTCTCCGACGGCGTGGGCGACGGCTCGGGCTCCGTCGTGCCGGGCCCGTCGGACGGCGAGGGCACCGGATCGGCGACCGTTCCCCCGCTGGACGGCACCGGCGACCTGGAGGCACCGTCGCCGGGACCGCCGGGTACCGAGGCGGACGGCGACGCCGAGGCGGACGCCTGGCGCGAGGACTCCGTCGGCGAGGGCCCGGCGCCCGCCCCGCCCGAGGCGGCCGGCGCACCGGCCGACGGGTCCGACGGGCTGCCGGATCCCGTCGGGCGGTCCGGGGTCGTGGCCTGCCGGGCCGGCGGTGCCTCGGTCGGCACCCCCGGCTGCAGGATCGGCGCGATCGGCGGCTGCTTGGGCAGCGGCTTCGGCGTCACCCCGGACACCCAGGCGTAGCTGAGACCGGTGAGCCCGGCGAGGGCGACGGCGCAGACCGCGAGCCGGAGCCCCGGCCGGCCCGCCGTGGTGCGTTTCGCGGCCCGGATGATCCGCCCGCCGATCTTCACGGACAGATAGACGACACCGGCCATCGGGCACAGCAGCATCACGCTGCCGATGGTTCCGACCAGCCCCTCGACGATCTTCCCGTCCACGAACGCCGAGCCGGTGCCGACGAGTTGCTCGGTCAGGGAGCGGGTCATGGTGGTGAGGATCCGCGGCAGGTTCCACAGCGCGTACCCGAGTTCGCCGATGATCAGCGGGACCATCGTCAGCACCCAGGTGGCGACGATGGCGCGCGCCGACTTCTTCAGCCCGGCGACCTCCTCGCGGGCCTTGTCCCCCCGTGGGCCCGGCACCAGGGCCAGCAGGATCGGCTTGATCTTGCCGTACAGGTCCGGGACCCCGGCCAGGTCGCCGAGGATGTAGTAGCCGTCCAGCCGTACGGCCGGCATCAGCTGTTCCAGGATCTCGAAGTGCCCGAGGTAGACCGTGGCCAGGAAGAACTGTGCCCCGGTGGCGAAGTAGGCACCGGCCATGGCCAGCATGAAGACGATGTTGAAGTAGACGCCGCCGAGGTCGGTGCGGAGCCGGCCGGCCCGGCCGATCCGGTAGACGTCGGTGACGTCGGTGTACATCGAGGGCCAGATGAGGAAGAGCCCGCACCCGATACAGCCGGGGCGGGCTCCGCCGTATCTGCACGCGGAGGCGTGGCCGAACTCGTGGAAGACGAGGGAGGCCACCGTGAGCACGAAGACGACCAGGATCAGGACGGGCTGGTCGAGCACCTCCAGGACGGGTTCTATCGCCCCGAAGAACCCGAACAGCCAGACGTCCATGCCGACGACCGCGGCCAGCACCAGTGCCACCACCACCGGTCGGTGCAGCCAGGCCAGCGAACGGGCGATCTTCGCCGTACGCCGCTCGTCGAAGATCACCCGGTGGCCCTTGAGGGCGAGCAGCAGGTCGGAGCGCGGGGCGTCGACCTCGTCGTCCTCCTGGCCCTCCGGGACCGTCACTCCCAGCGGTTCGAGCTTCTTCTCGACGAGGTAGCGGATGTTCTCCCCGCTGACCTCGCGGCCGAAGCGGGCGCTGACCCGGTGGGCGATGGCCTCGGCATCGCGGACGCCGTCGACCGACGACGCCACCAGGTACAGCAGCCTGGACAGCTGCACGACCTGCCCGTCCCCCCGACGGGCGATGTACTTGGACTCGGTGAATCCCGACCCCTGGTACTCGCCGTGCAACCGCAGTCCCGCGCTCAGCCTCGGGATCGGCGACGGCGGGTCGACCACCGGCAGGCTGCCCGTCGCGACCTGCTCGTAGGTGACCGGCCAGCCGCCGGGTCCGGGCACCGGGCCCGTGTCGTACAGTGCGGCGGTCCCGTCTCCGAGCACCGTCATGTCTGGTCTCCCCCCGGATCCCGCATGCAGTTCCCCCCCTTGGCGCCGGTCCGGCGCCGGCCGCGAGCGCCACCGCCGGGGCGACGGCGGTGGCGCTCCCGGGGACTACTGGGTGACGCTGATCGTCTGCGCGGCCTGCGAGGTGGCGGCCGACCACGAGGAGTGGTCGTTCAGGGCGGCGGACTGGTTGGACGCGTCGATGTTGGCGATGTGCTTGGTGACGTTGACGGTCTTGCCGAAGCTGAACTTCAGGCGGCCGAGGGCCTCACGGCCCGGCAGCAGCTCGGCGGACTCGTTCTCCAGCTCGTTCATGTCCATGCTCATGACGGATGTCCTTTCGTTTCGTGTGCGATGAGGTCGAGGTGGGCGCCGGCGCCGGGCGCCGGCGCGGTGTTACTGGGTGACGCTGATGGTCTGGGCGGCGCCGGAGTCGGCCACCGACCACGACGAGTGGTCGTTCAGGGCGGCGGACTCGTTGTGGGCGCTGATGTTCGCGACGTGCTTGGTGACGTTGACCGTCTTGCCGAAGCCGAACTTCAGGCGGCCCAGGGCCTCACGACCCGGCAGCAGCTCCGCGGACTCGGCCTCGAGCTCATGGGCGTCCATCATGATCGCTTCCCCCTCAGGGATAGACATTTCCGATCGGACCGAGTCAGGTTCCCCCCGGACTCTGTCCAATCTGGTCGGACGAGCTGTCCAACGAGATTGGACACTAGGGCCTCGGAGACCCCTCGCGCAACCCGTTCGGGAAATCACCCTCTCGGCCGATCGCGGTCACGACCGTAGAATCGGCGCGACATGGCGGACTCCGCAGGCGGCGAGCAGGAAGTGACTCAGTGGCCAACGCACTGCAGCAGTTGATCCGTGAGCACCTCGACCGCAAGGGCTGGTCCTACGGTGACGTGGCGCGGCGCGGTGGTGTCCCCCGCTCCACGGTCCACCACCTGGCCACCACCGAGCGGGTGGTCCGCATGCCCCAGACGGCGACCCTGGAGGGCCTGGCCAAGGGCCTGGAGCTCCCACTGGAGAGCGTGCGCCGGGCCGCCGCCGAGGCGTGCGGGATCCACGTGTACGACACCTCGCCGGACGCCGGCGCGACCGGCGGCGCCGCCGACCCCGAGGTCGCGCTGCTCATCGCGAGCGTCCAGAAGCTGTCGGCGGACGACCGCCGCCATGTCACCGCGCTGGTCGAGTCCCTGCTGGACCGTTCCTCCGGGCCCGCCAAGGAGAAGTGACCGCCACCGGACGGCTCCTCGAACGCTCTCGGACGGTCTTTCGCCAAGTCGGAAAAAGAATCCGACTCCGCACGAAACCGTGAAGATCCAGGACTAGTCTCTCGTCCTGCCCGGGACGCGAGAGCCGCACGACCACGGGCTCTCAGGGGGAAATGTGTTGTTCGTGCACGGCGGACCGGCGACGGCCGTGGTCCGGGGACCCGACGGCGAGTCCGTCGTCCTGCTGTCCGGGGAACTGCCCGAGGTGCTCACCGACGCCTCGGTCACCGAGCTCCTGGACCTGGCCGCCGCCATCCTGGACACCGGTGAACTCGCCCTCTTCGGGGAATGCCTGCACGCGTTGCGCCGCAACGGCATGCGGGCGGGCCGCCGCATCGAGGTCGACGGCGCGGTCCTGACCGTCTACGAGGGGTGAGCCGACCCGGCACCCGGGCAATGCCGCCATTCGTGTCTCCGCGCCGCCCGGGCCGGCCCCGAACCTCTCCAGCGCGGCCCGGTCCTCGGCCACGGCGGCGGCGACCGCGCCGGGCCGGCCGGCCAGGTGCCCCCGCATCTCCGCCCTGTCGCGCAGCAGCCGGGCGCACCGGTGGCTGTTGCCGCGCGGGCCCGGCGTGTCGCAGCTGAGGCCGACCGGCTCCGCACCGGGTTCGGTGATGGTCGCCCTGCCCGAGAAACCGAAGACCTGGTGCGCGGCCGTCACCAGGGGCCGCAGGACGGACCAGCTGGTCCGTCAGTCGGTGGTCAGTCCCGGGTCAGTTGGTGTCCGGCCGCGTCGGCGGTGTCCGGCACCGCCTCCCCCTGGCCGGCCAGGGTGCGCTCACCCCAGCGCACGACCGGCACCATCGCCAGGCCCGCCGCGACGAAGAGGGCGCCGAGCAGGATCCAGCCGGGCGCGCCCCAGTAGACGAGGAGCCCGGTCAGCGCGAGCGGGCCCACGATCTCGGCCACCGTCAGCCCCGACCCGAAGAACGCCTGGTACTGGCCGTGCTTGCCGTCGGGGGCGAGCCCGAAGCTGATCTCCCAGCTGCCGGCCATCTGCGTCATCTCGCCCACCGTCTGCACCGCCGCGGCGGCGACCAGCAGCAGCACCGCCGACCAGGCGGAGTCACCACTGCCGGAGAAGGCGAAGACGACGCAGCCCGCGCCGAGCAGCAGCCCGCCGCGCACCACGTACCGCGCCCCGCTCGCCAGGTCGGTCACCCCGCGCGCCACGCGCACCTGGAGGACCACGACGGCGAGCGTGTTGAGCACGAACATCACCGACAGCACCCACTTCGGGGCCTCGGTGTGCCCGACGATCCACAGTGGCAGCGCCACGTCGATCAGCGGCACGTGCAGGACGAGGACCAGGTTGAGGAGGCTGACGGCGACGTAGGGCCGGTCCCGGAACACCGTCTTCGTCCGCTCGCCGTCGGCGGGTGCCGGGGCGGGGGCGATGGGCGGCACCCGCCACAGCACCGCGGCGGCCACCGCGAAGGCCACGGAGTTGAGCGCGAACGCGGCGAGATAGGCGCCCCGCGTGTCGAAGAGCAGCACCACGCCGCCGAGCGCGGCGCCCAGGGAGAGCCCGGCGTTGTAGCCGGCCTGGAGGATGGCGCGGACCTTGGTGAGGTTCTCCTTGGGCACCACCCCGGCGAGCAGAGCCTGCTGGGCCGCGGAGCCACTGCGCTGCCCCACCGCGTACAGGCACGCGGAGAGCACGAACAGCGGGAAGGAGCGCACGACCAGGTAGGAACCGACGGCCACCGCCGCGCACAGGAAGAAGAACACCGCCGTCCCCCGCGCCCCGCGGCGGTCGGCCAGATGTCCCAGCGGCACGCTCACGGCCAGCGCCACCGTCCAGGCGATGGTCAGCCCGAGGCCCAGCTGGGCCGCGGACAACCCGACGACCTGGGTGAAGAACAGCGCCGCCGTCACGTAGTACGCGCCGTCACCGGTCCTGCTGATCAACTGGGCCAGGGCGAGCGTACGCGCCGGTCCGGCCGGAGGGACCAGGTTCTTCGTGTTCACGTGACTCCTTGGGCGGGCCCGCCGGGTCGTGGGCTCACGGTTGCGGTGGGGGGACGGTCATGAGGCGATCGGGCCGAGCGCCTCCGCGGCTGCCGTCAGCCGGGAGGTCTCGTGGAGCGCGCAGAGCGCGAAGCGGATGAGCCCGGAGCCCTTCGCGACGGTCGGGAAGGAGGCGGGCAGTACCAGGACGCCGGCCGAGCGCAGCCGCCTCGCGGCCTCGAACGCCGCCTGCTCGGTGGCGAAATGGGCCCCGCGGACGGGCGAACGCTGCCCGGCACTGACGAGCCGGCCGTCGGTCAGCTCGTCGAACAGAGCGGCGTTCCCCCACCGCCGCTCCTGCAACCCGGCCACCTCGCCGCTCAGGTGCAGCCTGGCCGCGGCCACGTCCTCCGCGAGCAGCGGCAGCATGCTGGAGTGCCCGAAGACCAGCGGGTCGGCGAACTTGCGCAGCGCCCGCACGTCGTCGTGGAACGGGGGCGGTCCTCCTGGTCACGATGGCTCTCGGTGCCCGCGAACGCACCGGTGCGGGCCGGCGTGGGGTGGCGGTCTCGGGCGCGTCGGTGTGCTCCTCGAGCAAGCGGTGCCGCCCGTCGTCGATCGAATCCCGGGCAACCGGCCTCCGGGCCTTCGTCGGTGGGGTCGAAGCGCTACCGTCTGTCGCGACTCGCACGAGGGACGGCGCCGACCGACCTTATCGGCAGGGCCGACGCAATGGCAGCGAAAGTGCCCGGAACCGGACTTGAACCGGTACGCCCGCGAGGGGCAGCGAGGTTTAAGCTCGCCGTGTCTGCATTCCACCATCCGGGCAGGCCATGGGCTTCGCAACGAGATTCCGAGCCTATCGGGAGGCGTCCCCCGAACAGCGGGCAGGCGACCCGATGTTGTCTTATTTTATTGACGTCTGAGGGTGCATCAGCCCCCGGAACGGGCCATCCGCACTTGCCAGTAGCGTTACGCGCGGTGGGTGCACGCGTACGGGGAATGACGGAATTTCACCGTCCGAACAAGGGGGCTCCACCTGTTCTGGACAGATGGGAGCGACTGGTTCCGGATCTGATCCGATCCGATCCGGTTCGGTTCGTTCCGGTTCGGTTCGGTCGGTCAGTCGGTCAGTCGGTCAGTCGGTCAGTCAGTCAGTCGGTCCGGTCCGTTCCACTCAGCCAGTCGCTCGATCCGTCGATCCGCTCATTCGGTCGATCCGCTCATCCGGTCGGGCCGCTCATCCGGTCGGGCCGCTCATCCGGTCGGGCCGCTCTTTCGGTCAGGCCGCTCGATCGGTCGCGCCGCTCGATCGGTCGGTCTAGGGGTCCGCCGTCATCCCCAGGTATGACTCGGCGCGCTCCGGTCCCCCCTCGGTCGCCCCCCGGAACCGGAACTGCGGCTGACTACACGGGCCGCCGCGGCCGGGACGATGGTCACGTCCCCATGAACGCCGTCGTCCCGACAGGAGCACCCTTCCGTGTCCACCACACCCCTCGCCGACCGGCGGACCACCTCCGTGGCCGCTCGCGCCACGGAGCTGTCGAAGATCTACGGGCAGGGTGAGACCCAGGTCGTCGCCCTGGACCGGGTCACCGTCGAGTTCCGGCAGGCCGAGTTCACCGCGATCATGGGGCCGTCCGGCTCCGGCAAGTCCACGCTGATGCACTGCGTCGCGGGCCTCGACACCTTCTCCTCCGGCTCCGTGCGGATCGGCGACACCGAACTCGGCACCCTGAAGGACAAGCAGCTCACCAAGTTGCGCCGGGACAAGATCGGGTTCATCTTCCAGGCGTTCAACCTGCTGCCGACGCTGACCGCGCTGGAGAACATCACGCTCCCGATGGACATCGCGGGCCGCAAGCCGGACCGGCAGTGGCTCGACAGCGTCATCCAGATGGTCGGCCTGAAGGACCGGCTCAGCCACCGGCCCGCGCAGCTCTCCGGCGGCCAGCAGCAGCGCGTCGCCGTCGCCCGCGCCCTCGCCTCCCGGCCGGAGATCATCTTCGGTGACGAGCCGACCGGAAACCTGGACTCCCGCTCCGGCGCCGAGGTGCTGGGCTTCCTGCGCAACTCCGTGCGGGAGCTGGGCCAGACGGTCGTCATGGTCACCCACGACCCGGTGGCGGCGGCGTACGCGGACCGCGTCGTCTTCCTCGCCGACGGCCGGATCGTCGACGAGATGTACCGCCCGACGGCCGAGACCGTCCTCGACTTCATGAAGCAGTTCGACGCGAAGGGCCGGACCAGCTGATGTTCCGCACCGCCCTGCGCAACGTCCTCGCGCACAAGGCCCGGCTGCTGATGACCGTGCTCGCCGTCATGCTCGGCGTCGCGTTCGTCTCCGGCACCCTGGTCTTCACCAACACCATCTCGGACGCCTACCAGAACAGCTCCGCCAAGGGCTTCGACGGCGTCGACGTGGCCGTACAGGCCAAGTACCAGGATTCCAAGGGCGATCAGGTCGGCAAGACCCCCCACCTCACCCAGGCGCTGCTCGACAGGGCCGCGAAGGTCCCCGGGGCCGCCTCCGCCACCGGCGTCGTCTCCGGCTTCACCGCGATCGCCGACAAGGACGGCAAGCTGATCGGCGGCGGCTGGCAGTCCGAGGGCGGCAACTACTGGGGCTCCAAGGACGCCCGCTACCCGCTGGTCGGCGGCCACGCGCCGAGCGGTGCGAACGAGGTGCTGATCGACTCCAAGACCGCCGAGCGGGCCGGCTACCAGGTCGGCGACACCGTACGCATCTCGGTGAACGGCCCGGTCCTCACGCCCACCGTCGCCGGCATCTTCACCACCGACGACGGCAATGTCACGGCCGGCGGCAGCCTCGCCCTGTTCGACACGGCGACCGCGCAGCGGCTGTTCGGCACGAAGGGCGCGTACGACGAGATCGACGTCACCGCGAAGTCCGGCACCGGCCAGGCCGCCCTCAAGGCGCAGCTGGACCGGGCGCTGCCGAAGAAGCTCGTGGAGACCACCACCGGCCGGCAGCTCGCCGACGACCAGGCGAAGGCCATCGCCGCCGGCATGAGCGGCCTGCGCCAGGGCCTGCTGGTCTTCGCCGGCATCGCCCTGTTCGTCGGCACGTTCATCATCGCCAACACCTTCACCATGCTGGTCGCCCAGCGCACCAAGGAGCTGGCGCTGCTGCGCGCGGTGGGCGCCTCCCGCCGCCAGGTCACCCGCTCGGTGCTGATCGAGGCGTTCGTGGTCGGCGCGGTGGCCGGGGTCGCCGGTCTGGTCGCCGGTATCGGCATCGGCGCCGGACTGCGCGCGCTGATGGGCTCGTTCGGCGCGACCGTCCCGGACGGCCCGCTGGTCGTCAGCCCCGGCACGGTGGCCGCCGCCCTCGCTGTCGGCGTCGTCATCACGATGCTGGCCGCCTGGCTGCCCGGCCGCCGGGCCGCGAAGATCCCGCCGGTCGCCGCGATGAGCGCGCTGCACTCGGCGCCGACGACCAAGTCGCTGGTGCTGCGCAACACGATCGGCGCGCTGTTCTCGGCGGCGGGCGTGACGGTGATCCTGGCGGCGACCACGATGAGCGGCTCCGACGGCCAGGCGCCGATGGGCCTGGGCGCGGTCCTCCTGATCATCGGCGTCTTCGTCCTCACCCCTCTCCTGTCCCGTCCGCTGATCGCGGCCGCCGCCCCGCTGCTGCGCGGGTTCGGGGTCGCCGGGAAGCTGGCCCGGCAGAACTCGGTGCGCAACCCGCGCCGTACCGCCGCGACCGCCTCGGCGCTGATGATCGGCCTGACCCTGATCACCGGCATGACGGTGATGGCGGGCAGCCTGCAGAAGTCGATCGACAAGATGGCGAGCTCGGCGATCCGCGCGGACTACATCGTCTCGATGGCCAACGGAAACGCGCTCTCCCCCGACGTGGCGAAGAAGATCGCGGCCGCGGACGGCGTCACCGCGAGCAGCCCGCTGCGCAACGCGATCTCCCGGATCGACGGCGACACCGAGTTCCTCACCGGCGTCAACGGCTCGGCGATCGGCAAGCTGACCGACCTCACGGTGGACAGCGGCTCCTTCGAGGTCGGCGGGTCGAACGTCGTCGTGGACGCCAAGAAGGCCAAGTCGCTGGGCTGGAAGGCGGGTTCGAGCTTCACCGTCCACTTCGAGGACGGCAAGGCGCAGAGGATGACCGTCGCCGGAATCTACGAGGGCAACGAGGCGATCCACGGGATCATGCTCGACAACGCCACTCTCACCCCGCACGTGACCGACCCCGCCGACATGCAGGTCATGGTCAAGACGGCGGACGGCGCGTCGGGCGCGGCCAAGGACGGGCTGGAGAAGGTCCTCGGCTTCAACCCGGCGATCAAGGTCCAGGACAAGCAGGACCTGTCCGACTCCATCGCGCAGGCGTTCACGCTGATCCTGAACATGGTCTACGGCCTGCTCGCGATGGCGGTGATCGTCGCGGTGCTCGGTGTCATCAACACCCTGGCCATGTCGGTCTTCGAACGGCAGCAGGAGATCGGCATGCTCCGCGCGATCGGCCTGGACCGCAAGGCGGTCAAGCGGATGGTCCGGCTGGAGTCCCTGGTCATCTCGCTCTTCGGCGGGGTGCTGGGTCTCGGCCTGGGGGTGTTCTTCGGCTGGGCGGCCGGTCAGCTGGTCGGCGCGCGGATGCCGACGTACGAACTGGTCCTGCCGTGGTCCAGGATGGCGCTCTTCCTGGTCCTGGCCGGCCTGGTCGGCGTCCTGGCGGCCCTGTGGCCGGCCCGGCGCGCGGCACGGCTGAACATGCTGTCGGCGATCAAGTCCGAGTAGCGGCAGGTACGGCGAAGGGGCCCCGCACACATGGTGTGGGGCCCCCTTCCGGTTTCTCGTCCTACCTGTTCCAGGTACGGGCGCGCAGGGGCAGCCCCGACGCACCCGACTCGGGGGTCCTGACGGCCAGCACCTGGTTGACGCCGATCCGGTTGCGTTCGAAGGCGAGGGCCGAGGCGGCCATGTACAGCCGCCAGACGCGGGCCCGGCCGGGGCTGGTGAGCCGTACCGCCCGGCCCCAGTCGGCCTCCAGGTTGACCACCCAGCGGCGCAGGGTGCGGGCGTAGTGCTCGCGGATCGACTCCACGTCCCGCACCTCGAACCCGGCCCGTTCCAGCTGGGTGACGGTGGTGCCGACCGGGGCGAGCTCCCCGTCCGGGAAGACGTAGGCGTCGATGAACCGGTCGACGTGGTAGTCCGCCTCGTCGCGCTGCGGGCGCCGCGCGATCTGGTGGTTGAGCAGCCGCCCGCCCGGCTTCAGCAGCGCGTACAGATCGCTCGCGTACGCCAGGTACTTCTCCGCTCCGACGTGCTCGGCCATCCCGATCGACGAGATCGCGTCGTACGGCCCGTCCCTGACGTCCCGGTAGTCCTGGACCCTGATCTCCACCCGGTCCGTCAGACCCTCGTCCGCGACCCGTTTACGGGCGTATGCGGCCTGCTCCTGGGAGAGGGTGACCCCGACGACGCTCACGCCGTGCTCGCGGGCCGCGTGGATCGCCATCGAGCCCCAGCCGCAGCCGACGTCGAGCAGCCGCTGACCGGGCCTCAGGCCGAGCTTGCGGCAGACGAGTTCCAGTTTGTCGCGCTGGGCGGTCTCCAAGGTTCCGTCGTCCTCCCAGTACGCGCAGGAGTAGACCATCGACGGCCCGAGGACGATCTCGTAGAAGTCGTTCCCCACGTCGTAGTGGTGGCTGATGGCCTGCTTGTCACTGCGACGGGTGTGCAGATGGCGGCGTCTGCGCACCTCCTCGCGGGGCGGGGCCGGCGGGACGGGCGGTCCGGCGAGCTTCAGCAGCTCCCGGGCGGCCGCCCGCACCTCGGGGTCGCGCAGGGCCTGAGCGAGGGTACGGTCGTCCTCCCCGCGCTCCCAGATCAGTCCTGACATCACCGCCAGGGCGCTGTACAGGTCGCCCTCGATGTCCAGGTCGCCGGCGACCCAGGCCCGGGCCAGGCCCAGTTCACCCGGTTTGAACAGCATGTAACGCAGGGCACGGCGGTTGCGGATCACGATCGCCGGGGCGTCCGGCGGTCCGGCCTGTGATCCGTCCCAGGCCCGCAGCCGTACCGGGAGCGGAACTCCCAGCACCTGCTCGGCAACACTCCTCAGCCGCGACGCGGCGTCGGCCATGGCGTACACCTCCAAGACGACGATCCCGGATGCCGGTTACCACGTAAACACCGTGAGGTCAGCATCGCAGTCCCGCAAAGGAGTTACGACTGGGCAAAACAGTTGTAGCGGCCACGCAGTTACGGACGGGTCCGGGAACGCCGAAGGACCTCCCGCACCACGGATGGCGGGAGGTCCTTCGGGTGGTGTTGCGGGAGATCCTCGAGGTGGTCCGACGGCCGAGGCCGGCGGACCGGGACCCGGGAGGCCTTGGCCCAGCAGGCTTCGGCTAGGAGGCCTTGGCCTTCTCCTCGGTCTTCGGGGCGGCGACCGGAGCCGGCTTGGCGGCCTCGTAGAACTCCTCGCGGGGGTTCTCCATGGCGCCCAGGGACACGACCTCGCGCTTGAGGAACATGCCGAGCGTCCAGTCGGCGAAGATGCGGATCTTGCGGTTCCAGGTCGGCATCGCCAGACCGTGGTAGCCACGGTGCATGTACCAGGCGAGACGGCCCTTGACCTTGATCTTCGTCTTGCCCAGGACGATCATCGCGACGCCCTTGTGCAGGCCCAGACCGGCGACCGCGCCCTTGTTGGCGTGGCTGTACTCCTTCTGCGGGAAGCCCCGCATGCCGGAGACCACGTTGTCGCCGAGGACCTTGGCCTGACGGAGCGCGTGCTGCGCGTTCGGCGGGCACCAGGCGTTCTCGACACCGGCCTTGCGGGCGGCGACGTCCGGCACCTGGGCGTTGTCGCCCGCGGCCCAGATGTAGTCGGTGCCCTGCACCTGGAGGGTGGGGGCGGTGTCCACGTGGCCGCGCGGGCCGAGCGGCAGACCGAAGCGGGCGAGCGCCGGGTTCGGCTTGACGCCGGCGGTCCACACGATCGTGTTGGAGTCGACCTCGAGGCCGTTCTTCAGCACGACGTGGCCGTCGACGCAGGAGTCCATCGAGGTGGAGAGGTAGATCTCCACACCGCGGCTCTCCAGGTGCTCCTTGCCGTACAGGCCGAGCTTGGGGCCGACCTCGGGAAGGATCTTGTCGGCCGCGTCGACGAGAACGAAGCGCATGTCCTCGCGGGACACGTTCTTGTAGTACTTCGCCGCGTCCCGGGCCATGTCCTCGACCTCGCCGATGGTCTCCGCGCCCGCGAAGCCGCCGCCGATGAAGACGAAGGTGAGCGCCTTGCGGCGGATGTCCTCGTCGGTCGTGGAGTCGGCCTTGTCCAGCTGCTCCAGGACGTGGTTGCGCAGGCCGATGGACTCCTCGATGCCCTTCATGCCGATGCCCTGTTCGGCGAGGCCGGGGATCGGGAAGGTGCGGGAGACCGCGCCGAGTGCGATGACCAGGTAGTCGAAGGGCAGCTCGTACGCCTCGCCCACGAGGGGGGCGATCGTGGCGACCTTGCGGTCCTGGTCGATGGTGGTGACCCGGCCGGTGAGGACCTCCGCCTTCGGCAGCACGCGTCGCAACGGGACGACGACATGCCGAGGGGAGATGCTGCCGGCGGCGGCTTCGGGGAGGAAGGGCTGGTAGGTCATGTACGACCGGGGGTCGACGACCGTGACGGTCGCCTCGCCGTAGCGCATCTTCTTGAGAATGCGCCGAGCTGCGTACAGGCCTACGTACCCACCGCCTACTACGAGGATCCTGGGACGCTCCGTGGTGCTCATGGCATCGAGTATCCACCCGCCTCAGGGGGGCCGCTCGTGCGCCCCTTCACAAGGTTCCACGGGGGTCGTGCTACACTCCGCCGCCCACGTGACACAGGTCATGGTCGACAGTGGGAACCCACTTCCGATACGACCCGTTGTCAATGCCGCGTGAGCTGCTCCTCCAGACTTCCGCGGGCACCGCGGGGGCACCGGATGTCACCCGCACGAGCACCTCCGCGAACACCCCCGGAACGCTCTCCTGAGCACGCGCTCGGGGCTGTTGAGCCCCCGAACGGGCCAACGGGCCCCCTTGGACCCCCCACCTGCACCGAATTCCTTGTGAAGAACTTCACGAAGTTTCCCGAGGGGGTGTCGTGGCACGGCGTGTCACGGGCCGTCCGGGACGCTCACCCGGCACCCCGCACGCTCATCCGAGGGGGTCGGGAGGGTCGGGCAGGGCGTCCGGAGAGGGCCGGTGAGGGGGGCCGGAGAGGCCGGCCGGGAGGGTCAGGCGACGGACCAGGCGATGCCGTCCAGGATGTCGTGCTCGCTCACCACGACCTCCGCCGCGCCCACCCGCTCCATGATCGACAGCAGTACGAGGGCGCCGGCGCCGATGACGTCGACGCGCCCGGGGTGCATGGAGGGGATCGCGGCGCGCTCGGCGTGGCTGGAGTCCAGCAGCCGCTCGGTGATCTCCCGCACCCGGGCGTAGGGGATGCGGGAGTGGTGGATGGCGGCGGAGTCGTACTCCGGCAGGTCCTGGTGGATGGCGGAGAGGGTGGTGACCGACCCGGCCAGGCCGACCAGGGTGTGCGCCTCACGCAGCGGCACGGTCTGCTCCGCGAGGTCGAGGGCGCGCTCGATGTCGGCCCGCATGGCGGCGATCTCCGTCTCGGCCGGCGGGTCGCTGACCTGTCCCCCGTGCACCAGGTGCCGCTCGGTCATCCGCACACAGCCGACGTCCACGGAGCGCGCGGCCCGCACCCGCTCGTCCCCGACGACGAACTCGGTGGAGCCGCCGCCGATGTCCACGACGAGGAAGGGCTTGGTGAGGTCGTCGCGGCCCGTCAGCTCCTTCGTCGCACCCGTGAAGGAGAACTCGGCCTCCTGGTCACCGCTGATGACCTCCGGCTCGACGCCGAGGATGTCCAGCACCCCGCGCACGAACTCGTCCCGGTTCTCGGCGTCCCGGGAGGCCGAGGTGGCCACGAACCGCAGCCGCTGCGCCCCGTACTCCTTGATGACGGCCGCGTACTCCCGGCAGGCGGCGAAGGTCCGCTCCAGCGCCTCCGGAGCGAGCCGCCCGGTCCGGTCGACCCCCTGCCCGAGCCGCACGATCACCATCCGCCGGTCCAGGTCGACGAGCTCCCCGGTCTCCGGGTCGGCGTCGGCGACGAGCAGCCGGATGGAGTTGGTACCGCAATCGATGGCGGCGACGCGGGTCATGGCTGGGTGTTCCTCACTCTGTACGTGACCTGGTGACGGACCGAGTCGGCTGGTGGGTGGGCGAAGGTCTCGGGGCCGGGGAAGCGGGGCCTCCTGGGGGCCGTCACTCGCCGGTGACCACGCAGGCGCCCTTGGCCCACCACTCGGGCAGCATGGCGATCGCCTCGTCGCCGAGCGGGTTCACGCCCGGCCCCGCCGCCAGCGAGTGCGCCACCAGCACGTGGAGGCACTTCACCCGGTCCGGCATCCCGCCGGCGCTCGGGAACCCCGTCAGCTCCTCGATCTCGTCCCGGCGCCGGATGTAGTCCTCGTGCGCGGCCCGGTACGCCGCCGCCAGCTCCGGATCGCTCTCCAGCCGCGCCGTCATCTCCTTCATCACGCCGTTGGCCTCCAGGGTGCCGATGGCGGACGCGGCCTTGGGGCACGTGAGGTAGTACAGCGTCGGGAACGGCGTGCCGTCCGGCAGCCGGGGCGCGGTCTCCACGACGTCCGGCTGCCCGCAGGGGCACCGGTGCGCGATCGCCCGCAGCCCGCGCGGCGGCCGCCCGAGCTGCTGCTTGAAGGCCTCGACGTCGGCGTCGGTCGGCTCGGTGCGCGGGGTGGAGGGCGGAGGCGTTTGCATGACTGTGTTCTGTGTGGCTTTCTGTCGGTTCACTGGTCGGACGCGTCGGACTTGTCGACGCCGTCCCAGACGTTCGCGTACCAGGGGCGGTCGGCCGCCCCGAGGTAGGCGTGCGCCTGCCTGGCGGCGGCGGGGTCGATCACGATGTACCCCGTCTCCCCCGGCATCACGTAGTGCAGCCGCTGCCGGATCTGCTGCTCGGCGTACGCGTCGTCCTGCCACCGGGCCTTGACGTCCCGCAGCTGCTCGACCCGCTGCCGGGCCTGCTCCTGCTGGCGTTCCTGGTCGGCGATCTCGGCTCGCTGGGAGACGTACTGCCGCATCGGATAGGCGAGCGCCACGATCATCGTGCACAGCACGATCGCGAGCAGCGCGGCGCGGCCGGTCAGCCGGGAGCGGCGGGCCTGCCGCTTGGTCTGGGAGCGGTAGACCCGGGCCGCCGTCTGCTCGCCGAGCAGCTTCAGCCTGGTCGCGGTGGAGAACCGGTCCCGGTCCTTCACGGCCATGTCCCCGCCTCCCGTTCACACGCGCGTACGTCCCCGCACACGGTACGGGACCGGTACGGGGACGTACGTACGACTGGCGCAGCCTTGACCCTTAACAACGGGTCAGCGACCCCTGACGGGTCAGCCCTTGAAGCGCGGGAACGCGCTGCGGCCGGCGTACACCGCGGCGTCGTCGAGGATCTCCTCGATGCGCAGCAGCTGGTTGTACTTGGCGACGCGCTCGGAGCGGGCCGGGGCGCCGGTCTTGATCTGGCCGCAGTTGGTGGCGACGGCGAGGTCGGCGATGGTGACGTCCTCGGTCTCGCCGGAGCGGTGGGACATCATGCACTTGAAGCCGTTGCGCTGGGCCAGCTCGACGGCGTCCAGGGTCTCGGTGAGCGAGCCGATCTGGTTCACCTTGACGAGCAGGGCGTTGGCGGCGCCGTCCTCGATGCCGCGGGCCAGGCGCTCCGGGTTGGTGACGAAGAGGTCGTCACCGACGATCTGGACCTTGTCACCGAGCTTGTCGGTGAGGACCTTCCAGCCGGCCCAGTCGTCCTCGAACAGCGGGTCCTCGATGGAGACCAGCGGGTAGGAGGCGACGAGCTCCTCGTAGTACTCGGTCATCTCGGCGGCCGAGCGGGACTTGCCCTCGAACTCGTACTTGCCGTCCTTGTAGAACTCGGACGCGGCGACGTCGAGCGCGAGCGCGATCTGCTCGCCCGGGACGTAGCCGGCCTGCTTGACGGCCTCGAGGATGAGGTCGAGCGCGGCGCGGTTGGACTCCAGGTTCGGGGCGAAGCCGCCCTCGTCGCCGAGGCCGGTGGACAGGCCCTTGCTCTTCAGGACCTTCTTCAGGGTGTGGTAGACCTCGGCACCCCAGCGCAGCGCCTCGGAGAAGGACTCCGCGCCGATCGGGGCGATCATGAACTCCTGGATGTCCACGTTGGAGTCCGCGTGCGAGCCGCCGTTGAGGATGTTCATCATCGGCACCGGCAGCAGGTGCGCGTTGGGGCCGCCCAGGTAGCGGAACAGCGGCAGGTCGCTGGCCTCGGAGGCGGCGTGGGCGACGGCGAGGGAGACGCCGAGGATGGCGTTGGCGCCGAGCGAACCCTTGTTGTCGGTGGCGTCCAGGTCGAACATCGCCTGGTCGATCAGGCGCTGCTCGGTGGCGTCGTAGCCGACCAGCTCCGGGCCGATCTGCTCGATCACGGCGAGGACGGCCTTCTCGACACCCTTGCCGAGGTAGCGGTTGGGGTCGCCGTCACGGAGCTCGATGGCCTCGAAGGCGCCGGTGGAGGCGCCGGACGGGACGGCGGCACGACCCGTGCTGCCGTCGTCGAGGCCGACCTCGACCTCGACCGTGGGGTTGCCTCGGGAGTCCAGGATTTCCCGGGCTACGACGACGTCGATGGACGGCACGAGCATCTCCTTCTTGGGATGTGACGCTGGTTGTGCGGGCGCACGCGGGCCTTGTCGGCCCTTGCTCAGCCTTGCGACTAGAGCCTAACCGCCCCGGGCCCGACAATCGGCCGACCGACCGGCCCGTGGACACACAGACGGTACTCATTGTTCATGTGCGGAACAAAGGGGGGTCCGATGAAGAACGGAAGAAGAGCGGGTCAAGAGGAAGACCGCGGGGGGGATCGCGAGGACGGCGCGAGGGACGGCGAGGACCGCGCCGCGAGGACGGCGAGGACCGCGCGAGGGTGGCAAAGAGAAACCCCGCCCCGGTGCGTACGGGGGAGAACGCACCGGGGCGGGGGCTCGTGGGGGACGGGGGTGACCCTCACGCGGTCTCCACTATGGGGACCACGGCTGTGCGGGCGCTGTGATTCAGCTGGCGCCCTCGTATTACGTCGGGCGCCTTACTTCAGGTGCAGCTGCTGGCCCGGGTAGATGAAGTCGGCGTCGTCGACGATGTCCTTGTTCAGCTTGAACAGCGTCTGCCAGCCGCCCTTGACCTTGTGCTTCTCGGCGATGGAGCTGAGCGTGTCGCCCTTGACGACCTTGTACTCGCCGTCGCCCTTCTTGACCTTCTTCCCGGTCGGGGTGGTGACGGTCTTCTTGGCGGCCGGACGCTCGGCGGAGCGGGAGGCGGCCTGGGTGTCGGTCGTACGGCTGCTCGTGCCGCTGTTCGCCGAGCTGGAGGAGGAAGACGAGGAGGAGGAGGAGCTGGTGCCGCCGCCGGTGTAGGCGGCACCGGACAGGCCCGTACCGCAGACCGGCCAGGCGCCCTTGCCCTGCGCGGCGAGGACCTTCTCGGCGATCTCGATCTGCTGCGCCTTGGTGGCCTGGTTGGCCTGCGCGGCGTACTGCGTGCCGCCGTACGCGGCCCAGGTGGAGGAGGAGAACTGCAGACCGCCGTAGTAGCCGTTGCCGGTGTTGATGGCCCAGTTGCCGCCGGACTCGCACTGGGCGACGGTGTCCCACTCGGAGGCGGTGGCGGCGGAGGCGGTGCCGGAGGCCATCAGCGGAGCGGCGATGGCGACACCGGTGACGCCGGCGAGCGCGGCGGCGCGGGTGGCCCTGGACGGACGGCGGTGCTTGCCCTTGCCGGAAAACAGCATGAAGGATCCCCTCACCGACGCCTGCGAGGTGAGCTGTCGGGTTCGGGCCGGTTGAGTTGCCCGGCCGCACACCTCACGGTGCGCGGCTTCACCCCGAGCCGGACACGGCAGTCTCAACTACCGGTCCCGGCACTTACCTTGGGTCCCCCGCTCCTGCCTACGGCGCTTGACGCGACGACTGTTCCCGGGCAGCCGCTGGCAGGACTCGGCGTTGCGACGGCCGGGGCTCGTGGTGACGAGCGGCCTTGACCGTAAACAGGCGATCAGGTGAATTTCAAAGATGATCAGGGCTTCTGAGACTCATCCCACACTTTCACCAAACCGGACATTTAACTTCGAAGTAGGGCGGTCGGAAGGTCCAACTCCCGCTACTTTTAGTCCGTTTCGCTGCCGAGTTTCAGGGTCTGACCGGGAGCGATGTCGTTCGGGTCGGCACCGATGTCCGCCTTGTTCGCGACATAGAGCGCATGCCATCCGCCGTCGAGGCCAAGGGAGTCGGCGATGGAGGCGAGGGTGTCGCCGTCCCGGACGGTGTAGGTGCCGGCGTCCCGGGAGGCGTGACGGCCGGAAGAAGTCACACTCTGACCGTTTGTCACGCTTTCGTCCGCCGAGCCGCCGCGATGCTTGCCGCCGCTACCGACGGCCCCCGTGTCGACCAGATCCCAGGAACTGCCCGTCTGCCACGAATTGTCCGAGTCATCGGCTTCGAGCACGACGGGATTCTCGCTCGCCTTCGAGGCGTTGGACCCCTTGGATCCCGACTTGTCCGCCTTCGTGGAGTCGGCAGGGGTGCCCTTGCCGGAGTCGTCACTCGCACTCGGGGACGGGGTGGCGGAGCCGGAGTCCGTGGCGCCCGAGGAATCCGACGAGGAGTCGGACGAGCCGGAATCCGATGAACCGGATGAATCCGAAGAACCAGATGAAGAGGATGAATCCGACAGCCCGGAGGACGAGTCGGAGGAGCCGGACGAGTCGTCCGATCCGCCGAGGCCGGTGTCGACGTTCACCGAGGCGTCGTCCGAGGAGAGCCCGGCGATCAGGGCGCAGGTCCGCCAGGGCTTGGTGCCCTGGTCCGCGAGGATCTTCTCGGCGACGGAGATCTGCTGCGAGCGGCTCGCCTGGTCCGGCGTGGCGGCGTACTCCTGGCCGCCGTACTCGTCCCAGTCGTCCTGGGACATCTGCAGGCCGCCGTAGTAGCCGGTGCCGGCGTCCATGCTCCAGGAGCCGCCGCTCTCGCACTCGGCCACCCTGTCCCAGGTGTTGCCGTCGGCCGCGTTGGCGCTCGCCGCACCCAGGAGCGGGATGGCGATGGCCGAGCCGGTCACGCCGGCCGCGACGAGGAGAGCCGGAGCCTGACGGGGGCGACGGTGACGACCGTTCCCGGAGAGCATGCGGAAACCTTTCGAGCGACAGCGGTGACCGGCGCGACGGGTCCCGCCGGGGCGCCGCACTTGATGGGTGAACGTATAGGCAGACGATCACTTGTCACAAGTTAATGCCGCGTAGATCACGTGAAGATCACAGAGTTGAACGCTGGTCATCTTTGCGGGTGGAGGGCCTGGTGAGGGGCCGACCGGGGGCCAGGTGGGCGCCTGTGGGGCTCATCGGCCGTCGGGGGTGAACTTCACGGGGAGCGTGCGCAGTCCGCGCATGATGAGGCCGCCGCGCCAGCGCAACTCGCTCTCCGGCGCCGCGAGTCGCAGGTCCGGGAGGCGGGTGAGCAGGGTCGCGAGCGCGCTCTGCCCTTCCAGGCGGGCGAGCGGGGCGCCGAGGCAGTAGTGGATGCCGTGGCCGTACCCGAGGTGCTGGTTGTCCCGCCGTGCCAGGTCGAGCGTGTCCGGCTCGGCGAACCGCTCCGGGTCCCGGTCCGCGGCGGCGAGTACGACGAGGACCGGGTCGCCGGCGGCGATGCGCTGCCCGCCGATGCCGAGCGGCTCGGTGGCGAACCGCCAGGTCGCGAGCTCCACCGGCCCGTCGTAGCGCAGGAGTTCCTCCACCCCGGTCTCCAGCAGTCCGCGCTCGCCGGCGGCCAGGGAGTCCTGCAGGCGGCGGCGTTGTTCCGGGTGGGTGAGCAGGGCGTACGTGCCGTTCCCGATGAGGTTGACCGTCGTCTCGAAGCCGGCGAACAGCAGGATGAAGGCCATGGCGGCGGCCTCGTTCTCGGTGAGGTGCTCGCCGTGGTCGGAGGCGCGGATGAGCCCGGAGATGAGGTCCTCGCCGGGGGCCGGCTCGGCGGACAGCGCCTCCCGCTTCCGGTGGATCAGCTCGGCCAGATATCCGCGCATCTTCTTCACGGACCGGGCGACCCCGCCCCGCGGCCCTCCGCCGTGCCGGATCATCATGCCGGCCCAGTCCCGGAAGTCGTCCTGGTCCTCTCGCGGGACGCCCAGCAGGTCGCAGATGGCGTAGATGGGCAGCGGGAAGGCGAACTCGTGGATGAGGTCGGCCTCGCCCCGGTCCGCGAACCCGTCGATGAGCCGGTCGGTCAGCTCCTGCACGCGGGGCGCGAACTCGGCCACCCGGCGCGGCGTGAACGCCTTGCTGACCAGCCGGCGCAGCCGGGTGTGGTCCGGCGGGTCGATGTTCAGCAGGTGCGTCATCAGCTCGGCCTTGCGCTCACCGGGGATCCCGGTCTTCCCCCTGGCGTGCGCGGGCTCGTCGTGGTGCGCCGGGTTCTTGGACAGCCGGGGGTCGGCGAGGGCCTGCCTGGCGTCGGCGTAGCGGGTGACCAGCCATGCCTCGACCCCGCTGGGGAGCCGGGTCCGGTGCACGGGCGCATGCTCCCGGAGCCAGGCGTAGGCGGGGTACGGATCGGCGGCGAACTCCCAGCTGAAGAGTTCCGGGACGGTGGTGCCGTCAGGGGTGGCGGTGCCGTCGGCGCCGCCGCTGCCGCCAGGAGCGCCGGTCCTGTGGGGAGCGGTGGTGCCGTCAGGAGCGCCGGTCCCGTGAGGAGCGGTGGTGCCGCCAGGAGCGCCGGTCCTGTGGGGAGCGGTGGTGCCGCCAGGAGCGGTGGTGCCCTCAGGAGCGGTGGTGCCGTCGGGGACTGGGGTGCCGTCGGGGGCGGGCTGGTCGGTCACCTCTAGACGGTATCCGGCGCCGGAGGGCCCTCGAGCCGGCCATGGTCGATCTTGACGGCGACGCGCGCCCACTCCCAGGCCCGCCTTTGGTAGATCTCGGAGAGCTGGAGGGCGGCCTCCGCGAGCCCACCCTCCGCGGCCCTCTCCAGGTAGGGGATCGCCGCTTGCTCGTCGTCGCGCTCCAGCAGGATCTCCGCCAGCCGGAGGGCGGCGAGACGGTCACCGTGGCCGACCGCCATCCGGTACCACTCCTGCTGTTTCTCTCCCTCGGACAGCACGGCGAACCGGCGCATGACGGCAACGTCGCCCGCCTCGACCCGATGACGCATCGCGGCCTGGGCGGCGTCCATGACGGCCGCGCGGTCGACCCTCGCGTCGTCCAGCAGGACCCACCACACGTCGTCCGGCACAGGCGGCAGGCCTCCTGACCGCAGAGCCTCCGCGACCAGCGCCCCGTACGCCCGCCAGGTGCCGTTCCGCTCCCCCGCCACGAGCAGGCTCGACCCTCCGGACTTCGGCGTCGTCGCCCAGGCCAACGCGTCCTCGAACCGCTCCGGTCCGTTCTCCGTGGGCTCGGCGTAACACGCCTCGACCTCCCGCAGCAGACCGGCCGGCACGGCCTCCGTCACACCACAGCGCGCGAGGTCGACGGCCGCCCTGACGAGGGTCTGTCCACGTGGATGGTCCGTCCGGGTGCCGTCCCGCTGCCATTCGTCGAACAGCACGTGCCCGATGGCGAAGTACGAGGCGGCCCCCTCCTTTCCACTCCACATGTACGCCGGATAGGCACGCGGGTCCTCGGTGTGCGCCAGCCGCTGCAGTTCCCCCTCGCTCCATTCCCGATCCACCGTGACCGTGCGCGCCGTGGCCAGCGCGCTCTCACCGGGCGTGGTGCCGAAGCGCCTCCGGTAGTACTCCTCCGGAGCCATCGTGCCCAGCACGACCACACCGAGACTGGTGAGACGTCCCAGCAGGCGCCGCTCCAGCCCGCCGGATCCGAGGTGCTCGGTCACGTCGTCCAGCCAGACGACGTGCCCTCCCGTTCTGCCCCGCACCGCGGCGGGCAGCCTCCGCAGTTCCTCGCGGGGATCGGGGGCGTACACGGCGTAGCGCCGTGCCGCGAGCGAGCGCAACGCGTTCCACGCGGTGTAGGACTTGCCCACGTACGGCTCGCCGAGGACCAGGACCAGCCCGCCGTGCGCCAACTCCTCGCGCAGCACCGCGTCACAGTCGCGGGGCACGTACGGCGGCACGTCCGGCTCGCCCGGGACCCGCCGAGTCGGTCGCACCCCCAGCTCCACCGGGTCGACATCGTCCACGGGGCGCCACTCGACGGGGGCCGACACGCTGCCGTAGTGGTTGTACTGGACGCCGACCACCGGTTCGTGGAAGGTGCCGTCCCGGAAGTCCACGTGGTCCCCCAGGACGGCGGGAGCCGACGCTCCCGGTGTCGTTCCCGGTGTCGTTCCCGCTGCCGACGCGGGCGCCCGTGCCGGTCTCGGTGTCGACGCGGGCACCGGAGCCGGTCTCGGTGTCGACGCAGGCGCCGGAGCCGGAGCCGGTGCTCTTCCGGTCCGCGGTGCCGGAGCCGCCGCAGGCGTCCCTGTCTGCTTGGGCCTCGGCGCCGGTCCCGGTGTCGGCGCCCGTCCCGTCCCCGGCGCCGACCGTGCCAGCACGAGGAAGTCGGCGTAGATGTCGGGGTTGTTCTCACGCAGGTACCGCAGGTGGCTGCGCAACGAGTCGGGGCTGCCATATCCGCGAAAGTGGATCTTCCGCTTCTCCTGGGGCAATCGCAGGAGAGCCGCCACCAGCCAGTCCAACTCCTGCTCCACGTACGCCCCCACGCATCGAAGCCCACCCGTACGTGCAACGGTACCCGTGGCTGATCCTCAGGGCAGTCCCTACGCATCCACCCCTTCCGCAACCCGTACCGCGTCCCGGTACGCCCGGGCCGCCGCCCGTAGGGCCGCCTCCGGGTCGGTTCCCTCCGCCTCGGCCCGGGCCGCGAGTGCGAGCAGCTCGTACCCGATGCCCTGCGCCTGCGGCAGCGGCACCTCCAGCCCCGCCGTCCGCACCCGGGAGGCGAGCTTCGACGCCAGCGCGAGACCGGGCTGGGCGAGGGGTATCCCGTCCGTCACCGACTCGCGCCGCTTCTCGATCGCCTTCTTGCGCAGCCAGTGCTCCTTGACCTCCTCCGGTGTCGAGGCGGTCTCGTCGCCGAAGACGTGCGGGTGGCGGTGGATGAGTTTCGCGACGATGCCCCCGGCCACGTCGTCGACCGAGAAGGGGGCGTCCGGGTCCTCCTCGGCGATGCGCGCGTGGAAGACGACCTGGAGGAGCACGTCGCCCAGTTCCTCGCGCAGTTCGTCGCGGTCGCCGGCCTCGATCGCCTCGACGAGCTCGTACGCCTCCTCGATGGCGTACTTCGCCAGTCCCTCATGGGTCTTCTGCGACGACCAGGGGCACTCCGCGCGGATGCGGTCCATGACCTGGACGAGGTCGAGGAGGCGGGCGCCGGGCAGGTCGTAGGAGGCGGGGAGCAGCTCCAGCTGGGGCATCGACACGCGGCCGGAGCCGGCGAGGCGGGCCAGGCCGTCGGTGAGGGCCGGCTCGCCCTCGCCCGTCGCCACGACCACCACCGTCCGACCGCCGGCGCAGGCGTCGACCAGCTCCTGGGCGGTGGGGGCGGCCTCGTCCACGGTCGTCCCGGCCTCCCGCAGATAGGGTAGCTGCGGGTGCGCGCCGTCCGCGCACAGCACACGGTCCGCCGAGCGCAGCGCCTGCCAGGCGGGCCAGGACAGCAGGCCGGGGGCGACACGGTGGCTGGTGGTGAGCAGGACGACCCGGCCGGGGTCGGGGACGGTGGGAACGGGAGCTTCCGAGCTGGTGGTGTTCACCATCCGAACGTAACGCACCCGCGTCGCCGGCCTCGGGCGTTGTCCACAGGGCGGGGATGATCAAGTGATCGTACGACCGCTCGCGTCACACCCGCCGGTCTCCACCCGCCGGCCCCGACCCGCGCGGCTTCACCCGCCGGTCACCTTCCGCCGGCCGGCCGGTCTTCGTCCGGCCCGCCGATCCGGCCTGCCCTACGCCGTCACGGGTGTCCCTGACGACGTGACCTCGCGTACCCACGGCGTCTTGGCGTCCACCCGGCCGCTCTTCTGGACGTCCCAGGCGCCGTAGCGCGGGTTGAGGTCGACGTGGAGCTCCTGGGACGCCTTGGACAGGGCCTTCCAGAAGGCGGGCTGGGTGGTGTCGGTGCCGAGGAGCTGGGCGAGTTTCTGTGCCTCCAGCTGGAGGCGGAGGTTGTCGTCCAGGCGCTTGGGGGCGATGCCGTACTTCTGGAGCCAGGCGTTCTGGAGCGCCTTGGAGCCGCCGACCTGCTGTTCGAGGCCGGTGCGCATCTGCTGGATCTCCTTGCGGCTGACGCTGATGCCCGCGTCCTGGGCGGCCCGGTGCAGTACCTGGTCGAGGACCATGTTGTGCAGCGTGTCCCGGGTGAGGCTGCTGGTGGCGGCGAGAACCTGCTGGTACTGCTGCTGGTCCGGCACCGCGGCCCGCTGCGCCTGGCGCACCTCGTTCACCCGGGTCTCCAGCTGGGCGACGGAAATGCGCTGGCCGCCGACGACGGCCGCCGCGCCCGGGTGCGCGTCGCTTCCGCAGGCGGTGAGGAAGGGGGCCGCGGTGGCGATCGCGGCGGACAGGACGAGCGCGGTGCGACGGCGGCGGTGCAAGGATGCCTCCCGAGGAGATTGTGCGACGGTGCACAAAGTCTTGCGGTGATCGATGGTAGGCAGTGGGCAAGCTCTGGCCAACCCATTCGACCAACGATTCACACGCGCATCCGGCACCGCCGCGCCACCCTCCGCAAGGGTTTGCGGGTCGGTTCGCGGGATTCGCCGGGCGGTCCGGTCCTCGGCCCGCCCTCGCTCCGCGCCCAGCCCAGCCCGCGCCCAGCTCCGCCCAGGCCCCGCTCAGCCCGTGATCGCCACCGGGGCGTCCCACGCGTCACGGTCCACGGTGATCGTGTAACCGCCGCGCGTCTCCTTGCTGTTCACCATGTACTGGTGCGCCCGGCTGTGCGCGGTGAACTGGGTCGCGCCGAACGGCCAGTCCGCCGTGGTGGTGTTGTTCTTGTCCCACAGCGCGTACCAGAGGTTGCCCGGCAGGTCCGTCTTGTCCTTGGCGTTCGCGATCGCCTTGGCGCTGGAGCTGGTGAAGCCGTAGAAGCCCGCGCGGTAGGTCTTCGCGTGCAGCTGCTTGTCGAAGGCGCGCACATAGGTGAGCACGGCGTTGTTGCACGCCGTGTTCGTAGTGTCGTACGCCTCCATGTCGAGGTAGATCGGGCTGCCCGCCTTCATGCCGAGGGCGGCGGCCTTGGCGACCGCGTCGGTGGCGTCGCTGGTGCCGAGGGAGGCGGCGTTGGCGGTGGTCATCTTCTCCGGGTTGGAGCCGCTCTGGCAGGACGGCTGGGCGCCGACGTAGAGCGGGATGAGCTTCCAGCCGACCGCGGAGACGGACTTGACCCAGGAGGCGGTGAGGTTGGGCTGGGCGCAGCCGCGGTTCTTGCCGCCGACGTAGACGGCGGCGGCGCCGTAGAGGCCGCCGTGCCAGGCCTTCATCGCGGCCAACGAGGGCGCGGTGCAGGTGTCGAAGGCGCGGCCGGTGTACGTCTTCTGGGCGGGCCAGGTGGTGGCCGCCATGGAGGTCTGCGCGGCGATCCCGGCGCCGGCGACGACCGCGGTTCCCGCGACGCCCCACGTGATGTATCTGCGCTTCTTCGACTGCCGATGGCTGGACATGCCGGAACCCCACCCCTGTTGTCTGTAACTGTGTTGTGCGAAAAGCCGTACGAGAAGTAGGTGCAGTATGAACCGCGCGGGAACTAGCCGCGCACCTGCCCCAGCCACTGCAGCGTCCGCCGGACCTCTCCCGCCATCGGATGACCGGGCCCGTGCAGCCGTTCCACGTCGAACAGCAGCCGGGTGAGCGTGTCCTGACCTGCCGGCCGGTCGCCGAGCGCCAGCAGCAGGTGCCCGATCCGGCGGCGCACGTCGTGCGCGAGCTGCGGATCACCGGCCACGTACTGGTTCTCGTAGTACGGCAGCAGCGCGCGGTACTCGGCGAGCGCCGCGGCCGGTTCGCCGAGCTGTTCCAGGCACTGGGCGGTCTCGTAGCGGAAGCGCAGGGACTGCGGGTCGGCCTGGCCGGCCTCGGCGGCGCGTTCGTCGGCGAGCCGGCGCAGTTCGGGCAGCGCGCGCCGGTACTGGCCGTCGTCCATCAGGGTGGCCGCGTACTGCTTGCGCAGCGTGCGGACGACCGTGGAGCGCTCACCGTGCTGGTCGGCGGCGACCGGCAGGATCGCACCCAGGATGTCGACGGCCTGGGTGATGCGCCCCTCCCCGAGCAGCCGCTTGACCTCCTCGACGGCGGTGACGACATCGGGTCTTCCGGGCACGGCGGCCACCGGGGCGGCGGGTTGGGGTGCGGGCAACCGCGCGCGGTCCGGCCAGGGGGCGTGCGGGCGCAAGAAGGGGCGGGTGGGGTCCAGGGGCGCCCCGGTGTGCATGCCGCGCGCGGGCAGGAGCGGGACGAGGTTCTCGTACACCTCCTGCGCCGAGGCGGGCCGGTGCTGCGGGTCCTTGGCGAGCAGCCGCAGCACCAGCGCCTCCAGCGGCTCGGGCACCTCGGGGCGGAGCCGGCGTACCGGCACCGGCTGCTCGTACAGGTGGCGGTGCAGCACGCCGAGCGAGGTGGAGCCGGCGAACGGCACCTCTCCGCTGAGCAGTTCGTGCAGCAGCACCCCGAGCGCGTACAGGTCCGTGTACGGGCCGACCGCGCCGCCCATCGCCTGCTCGGGCGCCATGTAGGCGGGCGAGCCGATGGGCGTGCCGGTGTGGGTGAGGCGGGTGCTGTCGGTTTCCATCACGGAGGCGATACCGAGGTCCAGGACGGTGATGGTGCCGTCCTGCTTGACCATCAGGTTGCGCGGCTTGAGGTCGCGGTGGACGATCGGCACGGCGTGCACGGCGCTCAGCACGGCGCACAGTTGCGCGGCCACCGCGACCGCCCACGGCCAGGGGTACGGATCGTGCTCCGCGAGGTGGCCGGCGAGGTCGGTGCCGTCCACGTACTGCATGACGAGGAACAGCTCCTCGCCCTCGGTGCCCGCGTCGTGCACGGTGACCAGGCCGGGGTGGTCGACCTGCGCGGTCACCCGGCACTCCCGCAGGAACCGGCGGCGCAGTTCGTCGGCGTCCGCGCCCGCCACCTTGTCGGGGCGCAGCAGCTTCACTCCCACCCGCCGGTCGAGCCGCTGGTCGTACGCCGTCCAGACCTGACCCATGCCGCCCTGCCCGATGAGCGTGGACAGCTGGTAGCGGTCGGCGACGACTCTCCCTGTCGCCACGGTCACCTTCCGCCCTCGTCGCGGCCGTCGTGCTTGCGCAGATAGTCACTGAGCTCGTCGAGCTCGGCCCGCACCTGCTCGATCCGCGCGGGCGCCGGACGCTGGGGCGGCGCGGGTATCGGGGGCTGGGACAGCGGCGGCGCGGCGACCGGAGGCACGGTGTGCGGGGGCGGGGTGTGCGGGGGCGGGGTGTGCGGGGGCGGGGTGTGCGGGGGCTGCGCGCCCAGAGGCGTCGTCGTCGTGGTGTACGGGGAGGCGGGGGGCGGGTAGCCGTACGTGTGCGCCGTGGTCTGCGCCGCGTACGCCTCGCGCTGCCGCTGGAAGTGGCGTACGTCGGCGGCGAGGTAGTAGACGATCGTGGCCAGGAGCGTGCCGAACAGCAGCGTGATCCCCAGGTAGCCGCCGGCCGTGTGCACGTCGTCGCCGGGTTCGGTCGCCAGCAGCACGACGCTGAGGATGTCGGCCGCGGCGACCGCCACCAGCAGGCCGTAGTCCGCCGATCTGCGGGTCACCACGGCCAGCCGCAGCATCATCGCCCAGGCCAGAAAGCCGACGCTGAACACTCCCATCGCCACGAACACCACGCGCAACAGGACCAGTACCGCGTCGTGCGGCGGCCGCTGCACCGGCTGCGCATGGCCCTGGCCTTGCATGATCGCTCCTGTATTGCCTGAAAAGGGCGTACGTGCCCGCCCGGTGCGTCCGCTGACGGACAGCACCGGTCGTGCGTTGGTCGGATCGAGCATATGGCCCGACACCGACGTGCGGTCCGGGTTGTATCGAACCGTTGTGTGGCGATCGCCGGGGCGCGACCACCCACACCCCGGCGCGGACCGCAGAAGGGGGTTGCGCGGACGGGGAGTGCACGCGGGCGCGGCCGAGGGGCGGACGGGGAGTGCACGCGGGCGCGGCCGAGGGGCGGACGGGCGATGCACGCGGGCGCGGACGCGCGCCGAGGGGCGGACGCGCGTCGAGGGGTGTGCGATGTCAGAGCGATGGGTGCCTGCGCATGGTGGGTCCGGCGTGCACGGCGCGTCCGCGCGCACCCTGGTTCACAGCGAACCGGGGCGCGCGCCGGACGCCTCGAAGCCGACCACGGCGCCGAAAGGTTTCCGTCGTCGGGACCCGACGTGCGGGCCGTCGCGTCAGCGGGCCTTGAACCGGGACGGCGCCTTGGTCGGGTTGCCGCCCGCGGGAAGTTTCTGACCGGGGCAGGTGGCGAGGACCTTCTTCATCGCGGCCTTCTCCGCGGCGGTGGCCCACAGCCCGTACTTCTTCTTCACGGCCACCTGAGCGGCGACATAGGTGCAGCGGTAGGCCTTGTCGGGCGGCAGCCAGGTGGCGGTGTCGCCGTCGCCCTTGCCGCGGTTGGCGCTCGCATCGACGGCGAGGAGGTTGAGCGGGTCGTTGGCCAGGGCTATGCGCTTACTGGCGTCCCAGTACTTGGCGCCCGTCTGCCAGGCGTCCGAGAGCGCGACGAGGTGGTCGATGTCGACCAGGCTGCGGCCGCGCTTGTAGGTGATCTCCTTGCCGGAGTAGGGGTCCGGCTCCAGCACGCCGGAGGAGACCTTGCAGTCGCCGTCGGTGAACTTCACCTCCTTGAGGTCCCGCTTGAGTATGTCGTCCCTGGTGTCACAGGAGTTGGAGTCGGTGTCCGCCCAGGCGGAGCCGAACTCCTCCCGGGTGTAACCGGTCTTCGGCGCCCGGCCCTTGACGGTCAGCGCGTCGGCGGCGGTCAGCGCCGCTCCCCCGCCGCCCGCTCCCCCGCCGCCCGCGCCCTGGGCTCCCGGGCTCCCCTTGTCCTGCAGGTCCTTGCAGCCGGCCACGGCGAAGATCATGACGACAGCGATGACCGCCCCGCCCCTCAGACGCGTCACGTGCGCCCCCCTCTTCCATCCCTCTTTCCGCCTCCACGCGGGCGGATCTCTCCTGGCTCACGGTAGCCGCCGCACGGTTCACGTCGAATGGTACCTAAAAGGGCGAATTGACAACCAACTCCCCCTTATCGGAACCGCTTTGACGCACCGGGAGAAGCCCGGGCGGTACGCCTACGCGCCCGCTCACACCACGCCACGGTCGCACGCCGTAACGCACGCCTTGCCGGTTCGTGGCGCGCCAAACCGCCGGGGCCGAGCGCAGGATCGGCGGACCGAAGGCCGCCGTGACGGTCGCGTCGTCCACGAGGTCCGGTGTGCAGGGGTTGTCCGGGAATGAACGAGGCGCCTGGCAGGCGCCGATGCGTCGACGACGGGGAGTGGGCGCGGGCGGTGCCTGGGAACCGGCAAAGGCCGCGCCTCGGCCGTCCGCGCCCCGCACCGACGGCCCTGCGCTCCTCCGGGCCGACGGCCCTGCGCTCCCGGGGCCGATGGTCCCCCGACCCCGACCCCGACCCCGGCTCCGGCTCCGGCTCCGGCTCCGGCTCCGGCTCCGGCTCCGGCTACGGCTACGGCTACGACCCCAGCACCGACGCCAGGAACTCACCGACCCAGCCCAGCAACTCCCGTCCGACGAGCGGCTTTCCGCCCACCTTCGCGGTCTTCGGACGGGGCACCAGCACCTGGTGGGCGGCCGGCTTGATGACGGTCCCCGGGTACAGACGCTTGAGCCGCAGCTCCTGCGACTCGCGCAACTCGACCGGGGCGAAGCGGATGTTGGTGCCCTGGAGGACGATCTCACCGACTCCGCACGCGCGGGCGAGCATCCGCAGCCCGGCGACCAGGAGCAGGTTCTCCACCGGTTCGGGCAACTTGCCGTAGCGGTCGGTGAGTTCCTCGCGGACGGCCCTGATGTCCTCCTCGGAGTTGGCGGAGGCGATGGACCGGTAGGCCTGGAGGCGCAGCCGCTCGCCGGGCGCGTAGTCGTGCGGGACGTGCGCGTCGACGGGCAGCTCGATCTTGACCTCCAGCGGCGGCTCCTCCTCGATCTCCCCGGTCTCCAGCTGCCGCCGGTAGTCGGCGACGGCCTCGCCGACCATGCGGACGTACAGGTCGAAGCCGACGCCCGCGATGTGGCCGGACTGCTCGCCGCCGAGCAGGTTGCCGGCGCCGCGGATCTCGAGGTCCTTCATCGCCACGTACATGCCGGCGCCCATCTCGGTGTGCTGGGCGATGGTGGCGAGCCGTTCGTGCGCGGTCTCGGTGAGCGGCTTCTCCGGCGGGTACAGGAAGTACGCGTATCCGCGCTCACGCCCTCGGCCGACCCGGCCGCGCAGCTGGTGCAGCTGGGAGAGGCCGAAGGTGTCGCCGCGTTCGACGATCAGGGTGTTGGCGTTGGAGATGTCGATGCCGGACTCGACGATCGTCGTGGAGACGAGGACGTCGAACTTCTTCTCCCAGAAGTCGACGACGACCTGTTCGAGGGCCGATTCCGACATCTGGCCGTGGGCGGTGGCGATCCGCGCCTCGGGGACGATCTCGCGGAGGCGGGAGGCCGCGCGGTCGATGGACTCGACCCGGTTGTGGATGTAGAAGACCTGGCCCTCGCGCAGCAGTTCGCGGCGGATGGCGGCGCCGATCTGCTTCTCCTCGTAGGGGCCGACGAAGGTGAGCACCGGGTGCCGTTCCTCCGGCGGGGTGGTGATCGTGGACATCTCGCGGATGCCGGTGACCGCCATCTCCAGGGTGCGCGGGATCGGGGTCGCGGACATGGTGAGCACGTCCACGTTGGCGCGCAGCTTCTTCAGCTGCTCCTTGTGCTCGACGCCGAAGCGCTGCTCCTCGTCGACGATGACCAGGCCGAGGTCCTTGAACTTGGTCTCCGAGGAGAACAGCCGGTGGGTGCCGATGACGACGTCGACCGCGCCTTCCCTGAGGCCCTCCAGGGTGGCCTTGGCCTCGGTGTCGGTCTGGAAGCGGGAGAGCGCCTTCACGCTCACCGGGAACTGCGAGTATCGCTCGGAGAACGTGCCGAAGTGCTGCTGCACCAGCAGGGTGGTGGGCACGAGGACGGCGACCTGCTTGCCGTCCTGGACGGCCTTGAAGGCGGCCCGGACCGCGATCTCGGTCTTGCCGTAGCCGACGTCGCCGCAGATCAGGCGGTCCATGGGGACCGACTTCTCCATGTCCTCCTTGACCTCGGCGATGGTGGTGAGCTGGTCGGGGGTCTCCGCGTACGGGAAGGCGTCCTCCAGCTCGCGCTGCCAGGGCGAGTCGCCGGCGAAGGAATGGCCGGGGGCTGCCATGCGCGCGCTGTAGAGCTTGATCAGGTCGGCGGCGATCTCCTTCACGGCCTTCTTGGCGCGCGCCTTGGTCTTCGTCCAGTCCGCGCCGCCCAGACGGTGCAGGGTGGGCGCCTCACCGCCGACGTACTTGGTGATCTGCTCCAACTGGTCGGTGGGGATGTACAGCCGGTCGCCGGGCTGGCCGCGCTTGGCGGGCGCGTACTCGACGACCAGGTACTCGCGGGTGGCGCCCTGGACGGTGCGCTGGACCATCTCGATGTAGCGGCCGACGCCGTGCTGCTCGTGGACGATGTAGTCGCCCGCCTCCAGGGTGAGCGGGTCGATGGTCTTGCGGCGGCGGGCCGGCATCCGGGCGCCGTCCTTGCCGGCCGCCTTCTGGCCTGACAGGTCTGTCTCGGTGAGGACGGCGAGCCTGAGCGCGGGGTCGACGAAGCCGTAGTCGATCGAGCCGCACGACACGTGCACGACCGAGGGGCTCAGCTCTTCCAGGTCGACGTCGAGGCGGGCCGCGATGCCCTCGCCGCCGAGTACCTCGACGGTGCGGGAGGCGGGGCCGTGGCCCTCGGTCACGTACACCGTGCGCCAGCCGTCGGCGAGCCAGCCCTTGGTGTCGGCGAGGGCCTTCGCGGTGTCGCCGCGGTAGGTCTCCGGGGCGTGCATGCCCAGCTTGAGGGTGTCGGCGGCCAGCTCCTCGTCCGCCGCGAACGGCGACACCGACCACCACATCATGTCCCGCTCGCGCGCGCGGTCGCGGACGTCCGCGATCGACCACAGGGAGGCCGCGCCGACGTCGATGGGCGCCTCGCCGCCGCCCGCGGTCGCCGCCCAGGAGGCCTGCAGGAACTCCTGGCTCGTGGCCACCAGGTCGGCGGCGCGCGTGCGGACCCGCTCCGGATCGCACACGACGGCCATCGCGCCCTTGGGCAGCACGTCGAGCAGCAGCTCCATGTCGTCGACCAGGACGGGGGCGAGGGACTCCATACCCTCGACCGCGATCCCCTCGGCGATCTTGTTCAGGAGTTCGCCCAGCTCCGGGTGCTGTTCGGCGAGGGCACGCGCGCGTGCGCGGACGTCGTCGGTCAGCAGCAGCTCGCGGCAGGGCGGCGCCCACAGTCCGTGTCCGGCGACCTCCAGGGAGCGCTGGTCGGCGACCTTGAAGTAGCGGATCTCCTCGACGTCGTCGCCCCAGAACTCGACGCGCAGGGGGTGTTCCTCGGTGGGCGGGAACACGTCCAGGATGCCGCCGCGCACGGCGAACTCGCCGCGCTTCTCGACGAGCTCCACACGCGCGTAGGCGGCGGCCGCGAGGGCTTCCACGACGTCGTTCAGATCGGCGCTCTGCCCGGTGCGCAGTGCCACCGGCTCCAGGTCGCCGAGGCCCTTGACCTGCGGCTGGAGCACGGACCGTACGGGCGAGACGACGACGGAGACCGGGCCGGTCTCGGGGTCGTCGGGTCTCGGGTGGGCGAGGCGGCGCAGCACGGCCAGGCGGCGGCCGACGGTGTCGCTGCGAGGACTCAGCCGCTCGTGCGGGAGCGTCTCCCAGGAGGGGTACTCCACGACGCCCTCGGACGGCAGCAGGGTGCGCAGGGCGGCGGCCAGGTCCTCGGCCTCGCGGCCGGTGGCGGTGACCGCGAGCACCGGCCGGCCGGCCTCACGGGCCAGGGCGGCGATCGCGAGGGGACGGGCCGCAGGGGGGCCGACCAGGTCGACGTGCATGCGGTTGCCGTCCGCGGCCGCCTTGATCGCTTCCGCGAGTGCGGCGTCCTTGACGACGGCGTCGAGCAGACCGTGCAGGCTCATTCAGGCGGCTTTCGTCCGGGGGTGGGCAACGCGAAGTGCCCGGCGCGGGCTGCGACCGGGGGGTCTCCAGCGTACGTCGCCGCGTGGACACGCGCCGGGGCTGTGGACAACCGCCTGTGGACGTCCTGTGCGGCGTTCCGCGCGCCCAGGGGGTCTCGCACGGGACACAAGCGCCCGGCGCCGGAGAGTCCTGGGACTCTCCGGCGCCGGGCCTTCCCCCGCAACCCCCGTATGCGGTGGTCTCTCAGTCGGTCCTGCGGGTTCTACCGCTCCCGTCGGTCCTGTCGGTTCTATCGCTCCCGTCGATCTCGACGGTTTCTGTCGCTCACATCAGTCCGTCGCGATCGCCTTCAGGACGTTCATGCGGCCCGCCCGGAACGCCGGGACCAGCGCGGCGAACAGGCCCACGAAGGCCGAGCCGATGAAGACTCCGATGATCGTCGGCCAGGGGATCTCCAGGACCTTCAGGCCCTGCAGGGCGAGCAGCTTCTGGGCGGTCGCGCCCCAGCCCATGCCCAGCCCCAGGCCCAGCAGGGCACCGAAGAGGGCGATGACCACGGACTCCATGCGGATCATCCGGCGCAGCTGCCGCCGCGACAGACCGATCGCCCGCATCAGGCCGATCTCCCTGGTCCGCTCGACCACCGACAGCGCCAGGGTGTTCACGACACCGAGGACCGCGACGATGATCGCGAGTGCGAGCAGCCCGTAGATCAGGTTCAGCAACTGCCCGATCTGGTCCTTCAGCGCCTGCTTGTAGTCGGTCTGGTCGCGCACGGTGTACTGCGGGTAGTCGTGCAGCGCGCTCTTGAGCGACTTGTACGCGCTGTCCTGCTGCCCGTCCTTGGCGGTGGCGAACACCAGCTGGTCGAGCGGCATCTTGTCGGCCGGCACGTACTTGGCGAGCGTCGCGATGGACGTGTACTTGGCGCCCGCGTCGATGACGACGTCACTGCTGGTGATCGCGCGGACGGTCAGGTGGGCCGTGCGCCCCTCCTTGAACCGGACGGTGATCTTCGAGCCGAGGTGGATGTCGTGCGCCTTGGCGAACTTCTCGTGCACGGACATCGAGTCGGGAAGGTAGGCGTCCTTGAGGTCACCGGCGACGGTCTTGGTCCGCAGGTCGGTCGCGTACGTCGGGTCGGCGGCCGTGATGTCGGTGTCCTTGAGCGTCTTGCCGTCGGGGGTGGTGTAGTCGGCCGAGGTGACCCGGTACTCGGTGACCCGGGCGAGCCCCGGCGTGTCCTTCACCGCCTTGACGGCCTGCGGGGTGATCGGCTGGCCCCTGTCGGACTGGATGATGAAGTCCGTGCCGACGGTCTTGTCGAGCTGGTCGCTGGCGGAGGCCACCATGGAGGAGCCGACCACCGAGAGGCAGGCGACCAGCGCGAGCCCGATCATCAGGGCGGCGCCCGTCGCTCCGGTACGGCGCGGGTTGCGCAGCGCGTTGCGTTCGGCCATGCGCCCCACGGGGCCGAACATCCGCAGCAGGACGGCGCCCAGGACCCGTACGACGGCGCCGGCGAGCAGCGGGCCGATGACGACGAACCCGATCAGCGAGAGCACGATGCCGACACCCAGCCAGGCGGCACCCTGCGACGCCTTGTCGGCCTGCGCGGCCAGGTAGAGGCCGAAGCCGCCGCCGGCGGTCAGCAGGAGGCCCAGCAGGGCGCGTACGACGCCTGCCCTGGCGTCGGCGGGGGCTCCCGCGTCGCGCAGCGCGGCCATCGGGGAGACCTTGCCGGCCCGCCGCGCGGGCAGGTAGGCGGCGAGGACGGTGACGACGACACCGAGGACCAGGCCGAGCACCGGGGTCGTCCAGGCCACCGTCAGATCGCTGGTCGACAGGTGCATGCCTATCGAGCCCATGAGCTTCATCAGCCCGACCGCGATGCCGACGCCCGCGCCGACCCCGAGGACCGAGCCGACCACGCCGAGCAGCAGCGCCTCGACGAGCACGGACCGGTTGACCTGCCCGCGGCTGGAGCCGATGGCCCGCATCAGGCCGATCTCGCGGGTGCGCTGGGCGACCAGCATCGAGAAGGTGTTGATGATCAGGAAGATGCCGACCAGGAACGCGATCCCGGCGAAGCCGAGCATCGCGTACCTCATGACGTTCATGAAGCCCTCGACGTCCTTCTGGTTCGCGTCGGCGGTCTCCTTGGCGGTCTGCACCTGGTAGCCGGCGCCGAGTTCGCCGGCCACGTTCTTCTTCAGCTGCGCGTCGGTGACACCGGAGGCGGCCGTCACGTTGACGTTCGTGAAGACGCCGCTCTGCCCGACGAGCGTGCGCTGCGCGGTCTTCGTGTCCATGTAGAAGATCGCGGCACCGGGGTTGGTGACGGTGAAGTCGGCGATGCCGGAGATCTTCGCGATGTGCGTGCCGACCGCGCTGATCACGCCGATCTCGTCGCCGAGTCCGAGGTGGTGCTTGTCGGCGGTGTCGGCGTCCACCATGATCTGGCCGGAGTTCGCCGGCGCCGCACCGGAGGTGACCTTCATGGTGCGGGCGTCGTTGGAGTTCCAGCTGCCGACGATGGTCGGTGCCCCGCTGGACGGCGACAGGCTGTCCTTCTTGGCGTCGACGACGGTCACGGACGTCGAGAAGACCGTCCCCTCGGCCGCCTTGACGCCGTCCGCCGCACGGACCTTGCCGACCACCGAGGCCGGCATGACCGGCGGCTTGCCGTTGTCCGAGGTCGTCTCGCCGGTGTCGGAGGCGCCCTTGGCGCTGACCGTCACATCGGACGAGGTCGCCGCGAAGAGCTTGTCGAACGTCGTGTTCATCGTGTCGGTGAACACGAGCGTGCCGCACACGAACGCCACCGACAGCAGCACGGCGACGGCCGACAGGGCCATGCGTCCCTTGTGCGCGAAGAAGTTGCGCATCGAGGTCTTCATGACGGTCATGACGTACGCCCCCGCGCGTCGAAGTCCTTCATGCGGTCCAGGACGGTGTCCGCGGTCGGCTTGAACATCTCGTCCACGATCCGGCCGTCGGCGAGGTACAGCACGCGGTCCGCGTAGGAGGCGGCGACCGGGTCGTGCGTGACCATCACGATCGTCTGCCCCAGGTCGTCGACGGAGCTGCGCAGGAAGCCGAGGACCTCCGCGCCCGCGCGGGAGTCGAGGTTTCCGGTCGGCTCGTCACCGAAGATGATCTCGGGGCGCGCGGCGAGGGCGCGCGCCACGGCCACGCGCTGCTGCTGACCGCCCGAGAGCTGCGTGGGACGGTGCTTGAGCCGGTCCGCGAGCCCCACGGTGTCCACCACGCGCCCCAGCCACTCCCTGTCGGGCTTGCGCCCGGCGATGTCCATGGGGAGCGTGATGTTCTCCAGCGCGTTCAGCGTCGGCAGCAGGTTGAACGCCTGGAAGATGAACCCGATCCGGTCCCGGCGCAGCTTCGTGAGCTTCTTGTCCTTCAGACCGGTGATCTCGGTCTCGTCCAGATAGATCTGACCGCTCGTCACGGTGTCGAGTCCGGCGAGGCAGTGCATCAGGGTGGACTTGCCGGACCCCGAGGGGCCCATGATCGCGGTGAACTGCCCCCGCGAGATGTCCACGTCGACGTGGTCGAGAGCGACGACACGGGTCTCTCCGGACCCGTACGCCTTGACGACCTGCCGCGCCCGCGCGGCAACGGCCGTACGCCCTCCAGTACCCCCGTGCCTGGGAATGGTCACAGCCGATGTCACGGTATGTCTCCTAAGTCGGTCAGCGAACGGACGGCTCTGTGCCGCGTCCTGCTGCGAAGCGTTTGGTACGACGATGAGTCTCGCGGTGCGTGGGGTTGCTCCGCGCTGGTGCGAAGCCCCGTCTTTCCCGGGGGAAAACCCCACCCCCGCCGGTTCGGTCAACCGCCCCCCGGCGACGTAAAGCCAGGTTAAGGACGACAGGGGTGCCGTCTCCTCCTCCGGCGGTACGAACCCTCCCCGAGCCTCAGTACGGAGAACCCCCTAGGGGAAGTCCACCGCCGGGTGGAGTCCTTCTCCGGGTCCGGCTCCACCCCCCGGCGCGCTCAGCCTCCTCCCTCTCCTCGCGTGAGGGTCAAGTGAATGCGCACTCCCGCCAGGTCGGGGCGGATGGGAAGCTGTCGCACGCGACATAGATGCAAGGGGAACGCATAGGGAGGGGATCCGGCGTGGAGAACACGAAACCCGCGATACGCGCGGCCGGGCGCGATGCCGGGACGAGCCGGCGGGGGGCCGTGGTGGCCGCCCTGATGCTCGCGATGGCGCTGGCGGCGCTCGACTCCACCGTCGTCTCCACCGCCGTACCGCAGATCGTCGGCGACCTCGGCGGGTTCTCCGTCTTCTCCTGGCTGTTCTCCGGCTATCTGCTGGCCGTGACCGTGACGCTGCCGGTGTACGGCAAGCTCTCCGACACCTTCGGCCGCAAGCCGGTGCTGGTCGCGGGGGCCGTGGTGTTCCTGCTGGGGTCGCTGCTGTGTGCGGCCGCCTGGAACATGGCCGCGCTGATCGCGTTCCGGATCGTGCAGGGCCTCGGCGGGGGCGCGCTGCAGGGCACCGTGCAGACCCTGGCGGCCGACCTGTACCCGCTCAAGGAACGTCCCAAGATCCAGTCCAAGCTGTCCACGGTGTGGGCGGTCTCCGCGGTCGCCGGGCCCGGGCTCGGTGGGGTGCTGGCCACGTACGCGGACTGGCGGTGGATCTTCCTCGTCAACCTGCCGATCGGCGCGGCGGCGCTCTGGCTGATAGTGCGTCACCTGCACGAGCCGGAGCGCGCGCCGCGCACGCCCCCGCGGGTGGACTGGGCGGGCGCGCTGGCGGTCTTCGCGTGCGGGGGCGTGCTGCTGACGGCGCTCGTGCAGGGCGGGGTGGCGTGGGCATGGTGGTCCGCGCCGTCGTGCGCGCTGTTCACCACCGGGCTCGCGCTCGTGGGGCTCGTGATGTGGATCGAGCGCCGGGCCGCGGAACCGATCATCCCGGGCTGGGTGTGGCGCCGTCGTACGATCGCGGCCGTCAACCTCGCGCTCGGCGCACTGGGACTGCTGATGGTCGCGCCGACGGTGTTCCTGCCCACCTACGCGCAGTCGGTCCTCGGCCTCGCGCCGGTGGCCGCCGGATTCGTGCTGTCGGTGTGGACGCTGAGCTGGCCGATCTCGGCGGCGTTCAGCCAGCACGTGTACCGGCGCATCGGCTTCCGCGACACCGCGCTGCTCGGCATCGGCGCGGCCGCGCTGATCCTGTTCGCCTTCCCCTTCCTGCCCTACCCCGGCGCCGCCTGGCAGCCGACGCTGCTCATGCTCGTCCTGGGCGGCGCGCTCGGCCTGTTCCAGCTGCCGCTGATCGTCGGCGTGCAGTCGACGGTGGGCTGGGAGGAGCGGGGCACGACGACCGCGTCGGTGCTCTTCTGCCGGCAGACCGGACAGACGATCGGCGCCTCGGTGTTCGGCGCGATCGCCAACGGCGTGCTCGCGGCCCACCTGGGCGGCGCGGGCGACCTCGACTCCGTCACGCGCGCGCTGGACGACGGAACCGCCCCCGAGTCCACCCGCCACGCGATCGCGGACGCGGTCCACGCGGTGTACCTCGGAGCGGCGTGCGCGGCCGCACTGGCGTTCCTGGTCCTGCTGTTCGTGGCACCGCGACGCTTCCCGGTCCTCACGGACTGACACCTGCCCCTTCGTCAACACGCTCCCCGAGAACGGCTCCCACCCCACGGTTAACGCGGGTAACACCCGAGGTCAGGCTCCCTCTCGGCCAGTAAGCGCATACCGGTCGCCCAGTTGGCGAAAAACACCGCGAGCCCCGGCTACTTGCGAGTAGCGTGCGTGACCCCGCTCCCTCCTCTCCCTGCGGTCCGCCGCCACGGACCCGAGCCACGCAAGGAGCACCGGGATGTCCCAGGACCCTTCCCCGCGCGATCCGTCGTACCTCACCTACCCCTGGCAGCCGCTGCCGCCGGAGCCGCCGGCACCCCGTCATCTGCCGCACCGGGAGCCGGTCGGCCACCACAGCGACCTGCGGGTGCTGCGCGGCGCCTACCGCCTCCAGCGGCGCACCGCGACCCTCACCGCACTCGGCTACTTCACCCTGTTCCTGGTGCTGTCCGCGTTCGCCCCGCGCATGATGACGAGCACGGTCGCCGACGGCGTACCCGCCGGCCTGCTCCTCGCCCTTCTCCAACTGCCCGTCACCTGGCTGGCGATCGCCCTGTACGAGCACACCGCGCGCCGCCGTGTCGACCCGCTCGCCGACCGCATCCGCAGAACGGCCGAACTGGACGCCAGGCGAGGAGCCGTACGGTGACCGGCTTCAGCGACTCCGCGCAGTCCATGTCCCTGGTCGCCTTCACCGCCGTCGCCACCCTCACCCTCCTGCTGTGCGTACTGACCGGCCCGGACCGCGACGACCTCGACGCCTTCTACACCGGCTACGGCTCCCTCTCCCCGCTGCGCAACGGCCTCGCCATCGCCGGCGACTACATCTCCGCGGCCACCGTCCTCGGCACCGGCGGCGTGATCGCCCTGTGCGGCTACGACGGTGTCGTCCTCGCCCTCAGCACCGCACTGTCGTTGATGCTGCTGATGTTCCTGCTGGCCGAACCGCTGCGCAACGCGGGCAGGTTCACCATGGCCGACGCGCTGGCCCGCCGGATGCCCGGCCGAAGCGTACGGATCACGGCCTGCGCGGTGACCATCGCCGCCCTGCTGCCGCTGATGCTGGTCCAACTCGCCGGCGCCGGCCAACTGATGGCGTTCATCCTCGGCTTCTCCGACGAGTCCGTGCAGACCTGCTGCGTCATCGGCCTCGGCGCGCTGATGATCAGCTACGCGGCCATCGGCGGCATGAAGGGCACCGCCCTCATCCAGATCCTGAAGATCGTGATGCTGCTCGGTTCCGGCACCGTGGTCGCCCTGCTGATCCTGCACCGCTTCGACTGGGACCCCGGCGCCCTGCTCGCCGCGGCGGCACGGGGCAGCGGCGCCGGAACCGCCTACCTGCACTCCGGCCTGCAGTTCGCCACAGGCCCCAACCCCCGCCTGGACATGATCAGTTCAGAACTGACCATCGTCCTCGGCGGCGCCTGCCTGCCGCACATCACCATGCGCATGTACACCGCCGCCGGCGCCCGCCAGGTCCGCCGCTCCATGTCCTGGGCCGTGTCGAGCGTCGCCCTGTTCGTCCTGATCATCAGCATCGTCGGCTTCGGCGCCACCGCCCTGGTCGGCCGTACCGGCATCACCGCCGCCGACCCGCAGGGCAACACCGCCTACCTGCTGGGCTCGCGCGCGGCGTTCGGAACCGACGTGTCGACGGCCGGCACCCTGCTCTTCACCACCGTCACCACGGCGATCTTCCTCACCCTGCTCGCCTCCGTCGCCGGCATGATCCTCGCCTGCGCCAACTCCCTCGCCCACGACGTCCTCGCGACCCGCGCCCAGGAGACACCGGCCCGGCGCGAGATGAAACTCGCCCGCGTCTGCGCGCTCGCCATAGGGGTCCCCACGATCCTGCTGGCGGCCCTGGTCCAGCACCACAGCCTGCAGCCCCTGGCCACCCTCTCCTTCTGCCTGGGCGCCTCCGCCCTCGCCCCCGCCCTGGTCTACGGCCTCTTCTGGCGCCGCTACACCCGCACCGGCCTGATGTGCACCCTCCTCGGCGGCACCCTCACCGTGCTCCTCCTGATGCCGGGCACGAACCTGGTCTCCGGCTCGCCGGGCGCCGCCTTCCCGCACGCCGACTTCAACTGGTTCCCCTTCACCACCACCGGCATCGTCTCCATCCCGGCCGGCTTCCTCCTGGGATGGCTGGGGACGGTCGTCTCCGGCCGGCGCGAGGCGGCAGAACAGCGTCGGCAGTACGAGGCGGTGGAGGGCTGGATCCTCGCGGGCGCCGGGCGCCGGGGGGCTTGAACGGAGCGGAGGTGGTGGGCTGGGGGCGCGCGAGCGGGGAGCAGGGCGCTATTCGGCCGTCGCACGCCCCGTCAGGGTCATGAGGCTGTCGCGCATGTGATCCATGTGCGCCTGAACGTCGTCCCAGGTCTCCCCGTGCTCACGCAGCACCCGCTCGGTGTCCCGCGCGATGCGCTCCTCCCGGACCCGCGCCTCCGCGAGGATCTCCTCGGCACGCACCCGGGCCGCCTCCTGGGAACGGTGCTGCCACTCCTCCGCCTCGCCGAGGGCACGCTTCGCCTCGGACAGGGCGGCCTCCGCACGGGCGATGCGGTCGGCCATCTGCACATCGGCCTCGGCGACGCGCGCGGCCTCCTCGTCCTCCGCCTGGATCCAGCGCTCGGCGTGCTCCTTGGCCTGCTCGGCGAGCATCCCGGTGGTGCGCTGCCGTACCTCGCGCAACGCGGCGAGGGCCTCGCCGCGCGCCTCCTTCACCTCCAGCCGGGCGCCGATACGGATCTCGTCGGCCTCCGCGCGCGCCGCGAGAAGGAACTGGCGGGCGCGTTCCTCGGCGTCCGCGCGGAGCGCGTCCGCCTCTTCCCGCGCCGTACAGCGCTCGTTCTCGGCGCACTCCGCCGCCTGCGAGACCCCGTCGGTCAGAGCGCGCTGGGCGTTGCCGCGCAGGGCCGACGCCTCGTCCACCACGAGCCGGAAAATACGCTGCGCGCGGTCTCCCAGCGTCTCGTAGGTCTGGGGCGGGAGTTGCTCGACGACGGCACGCACCCGCGCGAACTCCGCCTCCATGTCCTTGGCGAGCACGGTGAGCCGCGCGGCACGCTCCCACGCCGCGTCCCGGTCCTGCGAGAGTGCCGCCAGGAACGTGTCGACCTGTTCGGGGCGGTAACCACGCCCGCGGACGGTCACGAAGTCGTACGGCGGCATCGATGCGTTGCTCACCTTGGAACCCCTCTCCGCCGGACCCGCACGAAATGATGATTTCGCGCACATCTTGATGGATAGGGCGTAAGTGTTCATAACGCGACACTCCGCAGACATGTCACGGCCGGAGCGCCGCGCATCGCATCCGGGCCCGCGAGAGCACCAGGAGGCGTGAGCCCTCAGCCGCGCGCCCCGCGGTACCGGCTCGGCACCACCCGCCCCGACCCGATCCCGGGCAGCGGCGTGCGCACACACGTGGGGGCCGGTCCGGTTCACTCGACCGGACCGGCCCCCACCGGCTGTTCCTACCGCCGCTCTACAACAGGCCGTCCCACATCTGCTCCAGCAGCACCGACCACCAGCTCTCCGGCGAACCGAGCGCCGCCGGGTCCAGGGAGGCCAGCTGGGCCTGGAAGTCGACGGTCCAGCGGCCCGCCTGCTCCTGGTTCAGGCCGAACCGGAGCCGCCACATCCGGCCCAGCAGCGCCAGACAGCGCGCGAACTCCGGCAGCCCGGTGTTGACGAACTGCGGCGCCACCGACGCCCCGCCCGGCCCCGCCTCCACCGGCACGGCCACGATGTTCGCGGTGCCGTACTGCACACAGATCGCCTTGCCGAAGTCGGTACCCATCACGAGGTACGACCCCGCGTCCGGCGCCGGCTGCACCCCGCGCTCCTGCGCCAGCTCGGCCAGCGTCGGCACCGGACGGCCCGGCTGGGCCTGCGCCCAGAAGAACGGCCCCATGTCCAGCGGCAGTCCGGCCGCGACCAGCGTGTGCGCCACGATCGGCGGCACCCCCTGCCGCGACACCGCCGCCTGCTCGAACCGGAACACGCCCGGCCCGAACGCCGCCCCCAGCTCCTGCGCGATCGCCTCCGGCGGGATCGGCGGCGCCGCCTGCACCGGCGGCAACGGCGCCCGCACCGGCGCGGGCCGCGCGGGACCCGCCGCCACCTGGTGCAGCTCGCCCTGGTGCGCCAGCAACTCCCGCATCCCCTGCTGCCGGCTCGCGTGATCCGTCCCGTACGGCGCGATGCTCGCGAGCCGCGCCTGCGGCCACTGCTCCCGGATCATCCGCGCGCAGTAGGCACCGGGCAGCTCGCACGGCTCCAACTCCGTGTGCAGCTCCAGCACCTGGTCCGGCGGCACGTTCATCGCCCGCAGCTCGTGGTAGATCTGCCACTCCGGGTGTGGTGTCCCCGGCGCCGAACGCCGGATCAGCTGCTGCTCCGAACCGTCCTGCGCGCGGTAGCGCAGCACCGCCTGGTAGCCGGGGCCCACGGTCGGCTGGCCCTGCTGCGGGTAGCCGTACGCCGGTGGCTGCTGCCCCGGCACGGCCTGCCCGGGCGGCGGCATCGCGCCGGCCGGCATCGGCGGCGGCATCTGCGGGGCACCCGGCGGCATACCGGGGGCGCCCGGTGCCGCGGGTACGCCGGGGGCGGGCGGGGGCGGTGGTGCGCCGGGGGCGCCCACGGGGGGCCCGGCCAGCACGGTCTCCGCGTGGTGAACCGCCCCCTGCGCACCACCGGGAGAGCCCTGCGCACCCGGCGCTGGAGGCATGCCTGGGGCGCCGGGGGGCTGCGGTGCGCCAGGGGCGCCCGAGGTTTGCGGTGCGCCCGGCACGAAAGGTGCACCTGGGGCGTATGGCGGCGGCTGCGCGCCGGGCGCGTGGGGTACACCGGGGGCGCCCGGGGCTCCAGGAGCGCCGGGCGGGTTCGGCATGCCCGGGGCGCCAGGGGCCTGAGGCGCGCCCCCGCCCCTCGCATTCGGGTCGGCCAGCATCGTGGCCGAACGATGGACGTCCCCGGGGGGCGTGCCACCCGGAGTGCCCGGCGCGCCGTGCGGGTTGGGGGCGCCCGGCGGAGTCTGCGCGCCCGGCGCCTGAGCCGGACCCCCAGGCCCCTCGGGACCCAGCGCCGACACCATCTGCGTCGGCACATACCCGCCCGCCGGCGCACCCGGCGCGGGCGGCGCGGGCAGCTGAGGCGTGCCCCCCGGGCGCGCGCCCGGCGTTCCAGGGGTGCCCGGCGGCGGAGGCGGCGCACCGGCCGCGCCGCGCGCCTTGCGCGGAGGAGGTGCGGCCCGGCTCGTCGCGGCATCCGCTATGTCACTGGCATTCGGTGCCAGCGGGCGGCTCGGAGCGGCCGGCCCCGCCGGAGGCTGCGGCGCGCCCGGAGCACCGTCCGGCCCCTGCGGGTACCCGTAGCCCGGGGCGGCGGGGCTCTGCGGATAGCCGTAAGAGGGCGCGGGCGGAGCCGGGGGCGCCGGCGGACTGGCCGGCACGCCCGGCGCGGGCACGCCCGGAGCCGCGGCCGGCCCCTGCGGATAGCCGTACGTCGGGGCGCCCGGCGCAGGCGGCGGAGGCGTGCTGCCCTGCGGCGCGCCGGGCGCGGCGGCCGCACCGTGCGCCCCGGGTGCACCCGGCACCCCCGGCGCACCAGCAGCTCCACGCGCCCCCGACACACCACCCTGCCCGCCGTGCACACCCTGCGCGCCCTGCACACCCTGCGCGCTCGCGTCGTCGAGCGCCGGAGACACCGCCGTGCGCGGCAGCTGACTGCCCCCCGACATCAGCGCCGTCTCGGCGTCTCCCAGCGCACCGTTGTCGGAGCCGCTCAGCGGCGGCGCGAACACCGTCGCGGGCAACGGAACAGAACGGTCCTCACCGGCATCGGCGTTCGTGTCGGTGCCCGCCCAAGGAGTGGCACCGGCAGGCACGTTGGGCACGCCCGGCGCACCGGGTGCACCCTGCGCCTCCACAACCGCCCCGGCGCCGGCCCCCGCGCCGCCCCCGGCCGCCGGCCAAGAAGCCCCACCGGGACCCGCCGGCACTCCCGCCTGCGTCTCCGCAAGCCCACCGGAACCCACACCCGGCCCCATGCCGGAACCCGCACCGGACCCCACACCAGAGCCCGTCCCCGAGCCCGCACCGGCCCCCCCGGCCACACCCTCGGCCGACGGCCCGTCACCTCCCGCTCGCCGGTCCGGGATCCCCAGCTTGTCCGCCGCTTCCTGGAGCCACTCCGGGGGGCTCAACAGGAAGGAGGTCTGGTTCAGGTCGACCCGCGCCGCGGGCGCCGGTACCGCGTCGGCGACCTCCGCCTCACGGCCGTACTCCTCCTCGTACCGGCGGATCACCTCGCCCACCGGCAGCGCCGGCCAGAGCGTCGCGTCGCCGGTGTCCCGGGCGATGACCAGCCGCTGCCCGCCCGCGTCCGAACGCGGGCCCTCGGCACGGTCCTCGCCCCACACCACGAACCCGAGGCCGAACTCCCGTACCCGCACCTCACGGTGCTGGTACGCCGGCACGTCGCCGTTGATCCACTCCTCCGCGCGCTCCTGCGCCTGCGCGAACGTCACCATGCCGAAACTCACTCCCCCGAGCCAACAGAGACGGCACGGGCGAAACCGCCGTCCACCATCAGGTTCGCCACCGTCTCCAGCTCCGGCGGGGAACCCGCCAGCCGGGACAGGAACACGTCGAAGTCCTCACCGCAGGGCAGCAGCAGCCGTTCCACCCGCTCGGCCGGCGGCCACGACGGATCCACGTCGCGCACATCGTCGTACGCGCAGAACCACACCGAACCGAGCCGGTCGCCCTTCACCTTCACCGCCAGCAGACCGCCCTGCACGAAACACACGCCCAGGTAGTCCTTGGTCAGATGGTCGCGCAGGCACTTGTTGACGTACACGAGGTCGTTGACCGCCGCCTCGTCGCGGACCGTGAAGAACGGCTGGTCCAGCAGCAGACCGAGTTCGGCGTCCAGCGCCGTGCCCACCGGAGCGCACCCGCCCGCCGCCTTCAGAAAGGAGCGGTACGCACCGGGCAACCGGTAGCCCAGGTCCTCCTCGACGCCCTGCACCTGCGACTCCGACACCGCCACGCCCGACTTGGGCAGCCCGACATGGGCCGGGCGGGTCTCCTGCAACGGCCGCGTGCCCCGCTTGCCCTGGTCCACCCGGGCCGTCGCCACTCCGCCGTGGTGCCGCAGCAACGCCTTCACCTCGACCGGGACCAGCTCCAGCCGCCGCGACCCGGCCACGTGATGCCACGTCCAGCCGTGCGGCGTCGCCACCGCCGGCACCGTGTCCCACAGTTCATGACCCGAGGCGGACAGCACCGCGTTCGCCGACACGTAGTCCGTCAGCCGCAACTCGTCGACGCCGAAACCCTCCGGCGGGTCCGCGATCTCCGCCGCCGCGCGCGCGTAGGGCGAGAAATCGGGGTACCCATGGTCGTCGACACGTACCCCTCTCGGGTGACGTGCCGCCCGGACCGGATCCGGGAAATGCACGACCTGCCCGGCGTAGGCCGAGTTCGGCGGCACGGCTTGTCCCCCGGCCTGGCGGCTGGGCGGTGCCCCCATCCCGAGCCGACCTGTCGTCATGACGGTTGCCCCCTGCGGCACTCTGTACGAACCGAAACCACACCCCAAAGGCGCACCCCGGCTCGTATCCGGCTGTCTCTCCCACGTCCCAGACGCGTCGACCGCGCCCATCGCGGTGCCGACAGCCTATGCGGTACGCGAACCCCGGTCACCGGGCCTCCGCTTCCGTGACCAGCCGTCACCCCGCCGTGACAGCCTGCCCAAACCCGGGCGTGTCGCAGCGCCCCAGCTACCGCACCCGCCACGGGATTTGGCAGTCTGTGACTTTCGGGGGGATGCCCGGGAGGGGAAGACGATCATGAACGTCACGCAGACGGGACCGCACACCGCGATGCCCGGCGCCGGTCACGGCGCCACCACCGGCGACCCCCGCATCGGCTGGAGCAGCACCGAAATACCTCCCGCGCCCACCCTCCGGCACCGCCGCGACGGCATCCTGCCCACGGTCGCGGCCGCCCTCTCCGTCCGCGGCGCCACCCTCACCGGCACCGCGGCCCGCGGCGACCAGCCGCCTCCGCTGCACCCGCTGGTCCAGGAGTTCCTCGACACCCTGCCCAGCGGACAACGCGACCGTTCCACCGGGCGCTGCGCCGAGGCCATCCTCATCTCACGGCACATCGCCTCCGCCGACAGCGCCCGCAGCAAACGCGCGGTCCGCAAACCCATGACCAACGGAGAGGCCCGCAAAGCCCTCAAGCAGGCCAAGCTCACCGCCCGCCGCATACGCGAGGACGGCGACCCCCTGCACGGCAGCTTCGCCGCCCCCTGCCGGTCCTGCGCCGCCCTCAGCGCCCACTTCGGCGTCCGCATCGTCGACCCCACCGCCACCGACGACTGACGCACCCCCCACCCGCACAGCACTCAACACCCAACACCCCGCACCAAACACCACACGCCACCCGTAGCACCCGCACCCGCACCCGCACCCGCACCCGCACCCGCACCCGCACCCGCACCCGCACCAAACGAACGAAGGGCAGATGCACCCCGACCGCACCTCCACCACGCGCTTCTCGGTGCCCGTCGACGCGGCTCTGCGCGCCGCCGGCTGGCAACCCGGACGCTGGGACATAAAACAGGCCGAGGTCTGGGCCGACGCCCTCCGCGAGCACACCTCACCCGCCGGGCACCGGCACGCCGTCTTCCCCGCCGCCGTGGAGGCCTGGGCCGAATTCGGCGGCCTGCACATCAACCCCACCGGGCCCGGCCGCCAGATCGCCCCCGCCACCCTCCACCTCGACCCCCTGCACGGCCTCCACCTCGCCCGCACCCTCGGCGACCTCGGCCGCGCCCTCGACACCGAGGTCTGCCCCCTGGGCGAGGAGACCGAGACCCGCTCCCTGCTCGCCATCGACACCGAGGGCCGCGTCTACACCCTCGACCACACCGGCGACTGGTACGTAGGCCCCGACATCGACCACGGCCTCACCGCCCTCATCGCAGGCGTCGAACCCCAACGCCTCACCACCCACACCTGACCGGCACCCAGGCCTGACCGGCACCCACGCACCGAAACCGCTCACTCACCCCAGCGCGCACAACCCACCGAAACCACTCACCACCCACGCACGCACCACCCACCGAAACCACTCACCACCCACGACACCCACCCGCAACGCCCGTCCACGGCCCCCACCCACCACACCCGCCACACCCACACCCACCACACCCGCTCACGCCGCCGGAATCACCGCCGACACCCGGAAACCTCCCGCGTCCGTCGGCCCCGACACGAACACCCCGCCCAGGCCCAGGACGCGCTCGCGCATCCCCAGCAGACCGTTCCCGCCCGACGGCAGGCCCGCCGAGGCCGCCGACGCCGGCTCCGGCGGCGGCTCGTTCTCCACCTGCATCGCGATCTCCGCCACCCGATGCGCCAGCCGCACATGGGTCTTGGCGCCCGCCGCGTGCTTGTGGACGTTCGTCAACGCCTCCTGCACCACCCGGTACGCCGTCTGCTCGACCGCGACCGCGTACGACCGCACGTCCCCCTCCACCGACAGATCGACCACCATCCCGGCCGCCGCCGACTGCCCGATCAGCTCCTCCAGCTCCGACAGGTACGGCCCCTCCTCCTCGGCCACCCGCGAGGCCGCCGCCGCGGCGGCCACCCCCACCGCGGCCAACGGCAACGACGCGGACGCCGACGCCGTACGACGCCGGTCACCGTCCCCGGAGCGCAGCACCCCGAGCATCTCCCGCAGCTCCGTCAACGCCTGGCGCCCCATGTCGCCGACCAGCGCCGCGTTCTTCACCGCCTTCTCCGGGTCCTTCCGCGCCACCGCCTGCAAGGCCGCCGCGTGCACCACCATCAGGCTCACCCGATGCGCGACGACGTCATGCATCTCCCGCGCGATCCGGGTCCGTTCCTCGCCCCGCGCCCACTCCGCACGCTCCTCCGCGCGCTCCGCGAGCAGCTGAAGCTCCCGCTCCAGGCTGTCCGCACGCTCCCGCAGGCTCTCCATCAGCCGCCGCCGCGCACCCACGTACAGGCCCAGCAGCACCGGAGGCGCGGTCAGTCCCAGCGAGGTCGCCAGCGACGCGAAGGGGACGAACCAGTCCCCCATCGTCAGATCCCCGCGCGCCATGCTCTGCCGGACCCGCACGAACGTCACGATCAGGGTGCCCAGGAACGTCATTCCGGACAGCGCCACGATGATCCGTCGCGGCACCTCCGCCGCGGCGAGGGTGTAGAGGCCGACGATGCCCATCAGGAAGCCCATCTGGGCCGGCGTGATCGCGATCGACACGAGTACGACGGCGATCGGCCATTTCCTGCGCAGCAGCAGCACCGAACCGGCCAGCAGACCGAACACGATCCCGGCCGACGCCGGAACACCCGCGTCCCGGGCGAACGGGATCCCCTCGGCGCCGCACTCCAGCGCCGACACCAGTGCCAGACCACCGTCCAGCACCGCACTACGCCACCGCGACCACCACCACGGCCCTGCCAAGGCCGTCGTGCGGTCTGCCCCCGTCGTGGTCATGCGTCCAGCCTACGGGCGCGGGGGTGGGCTTTTCCGGTGAGTTTCGTCTACTGGCCTACACCACCCTCCGTAACCGAACAACACCGAAACCCACCTGTATCCCTCGAACTGCTGAACCATGACCGTTCAGCCTCGGAATCGACCATTCCGCCCGGACGGTATGCCCATGGCACATTCAGACAGCAAGTACCGGGACTTCGAGGGGCTCCGGGAGCAGGCGGTGGCGCTGCGGCGGTCCGGACTCAGCCGACGCCAGATCCGCGACCGGCTGCACGTCGACAACAACGACATCCTCAACCGCCTCCTGGAGGGCGAGCCGCCCCCGGAATGGACGAAGCGCCCGAACGCGAAGGACGACCTGCGGGAGAGGGCGAGGGAGCTACGGCTCCAGGGCTGGACGTACGACCAGATCCAAGTGGAGCTGGGGTGCTCGAAGAGCTCGATCTCACTGTGGGTACGGGATCTACCGAAGCCGGAGCGACGCGACCCGACGGAACAGGCGAAGCTGGCGGGCCGGAAACGCTGGGAGCACGAACTGGCGATCCGAGACGCCGAACGCCAGGAGACCAAGGCAGTGGCGAAACGCGAGATCGGTGAACTGACCGATCGAGAGCTGTTCATGGCGGGAGTCGCCCTGTACTGGGCCGAAGGATCCAAGGACAAACCGTACGCCCGCCGCGAGAACGTGATCTTCGTCAACAGCGACCCAGGCGTCATCAAGTTCTATCTGGCCTGGCTGGACCTGCTCAACGTCGAGCGCGAGCGCCTTCGATTCACCGTGATGATCCATGAGACCGCGGACATCAGCGGCGCCGAACAGTACTGGGCCGATCTCGTCGGCGCCGACCGCTCCGCGTTCTACAAGACCACACTCAAGAAACACAACCCCAAGACCGTTCGCAAGAACGTCGGCGACTCCTACAGAGGCTGTCTCGCCGTCCGTGTGTCCCGCGGGAGCGAGTTGTACCGTCGCATCGAAGGCTGGTGGTACGGCATAGTAGGGGCTGCCACAGCGGCCGATCAACAAAGTCGGACATAGCGGCTATCCATCCCGGATCGTCTAAGGGCAGGACAAACGGTTTTGGTCCGTTGAATGAGGGTTCGAATCCTTCTCCGGGAGCACGACAAGGCCGGGCCCTGACAGCACCGTCAGGGCCCGCTCCCATGTCGCCCATGAAACGCCCCGGTATCCTGCGGATGTCACCCCCACCATCCAAAAGCCGAAGGGCAACTCCGTGAGCGCCATTCGCCCGGCAGCCGTCGTCGTTCTCGCAGCGGGTGAGGGCACCCGTATGAAGTCGGCCACACCCAAGGTCCTGCACGAGATCTGTGGCCGTTCCCTGGTGGGCCATGTGCTCGCCGCCTCCCGCGAGTTGAAGCCCGAGAACCTCGTCGTCGTCGTCGGGCACGCGCGTGAGCAGGTCGGCGCGCATCTCGGTGCGGTCGACCCCGCCGCCCGTACGGCCGTGCAGGAACAGCAGAACGGCACCGGGCACGCGGTACGGATGGCGCTGGAGGAGCTGGGCGGCACGGTCCAGGGGACCGTCGTGGTCGTCTGCGGGGACACCCCGCTGCTCACCGGCGCGACCCTCGCCCGGCTCACCGAGACGCACCACGGCGACGGCAACGCCGTGACCGTGCTGACCGCCGAGGTCCCGGACGCGACCGGTTACGGCCGGATCGTGCGTGACGACGCGTCCGGCGCGGTGACGGCCATCGTCGAGCACAAGGACGCCTCCGACGCGCAGCGGGCGATCCGGGAGATCAACTCGGGTGTGTTCGCGTTCGACGGGCAGCTCCTCGCGGACGCGCTGGGCAAGGTGCGCACGGACAACAGCCAGGGCGAGGAGTACCTGACGGACGTGCTGGGGATCCTGCGCGAGGCCGGGCACCGGGTCGGCGCCTCGGTGGCCGCCGACCACCGCGAGATCGCCGGGATCAACAACCGGGTGCAGCTGGCGGAGGCCCGCCGGATCCTCAACGACCGGCTGCTGGAGCGGGCGATGCTGGCCGGCGTGACCGTCGTGGACCCGGCGACCACGTGGGTCGACGTGACGGTCACCTTCGAGCAGGATGCCGTCGTCCACCCGGGGACGCAGCTGCAGGGGTCCACGCACGTCGGTGAGGGTGCCGAGGTCGGGCCGAACAGCCGGCTGAAGGACACCCGGGTCGGCGCGGGGGCGCGGGTGGACAACACGGTGGCCGATTCCGCCCATGTCGGTGCGAACGCGTCCGTGGGACCGTATGCCTATCTGCGGGCGGGGACGCGGTTGGGGGCCAAGGGCAAGATCGGCACCTATGTGGAGACCAAGAACGCCTCGATCGGGGAGGGGACGAAGATTCCGCATCTCTCCTATGTCGGCGACGCGTCGATCGGTGAGTACTCGAACATCGGTGCGGCGAGCGTGTTCGTGAACTACGACGGCGAGAGCAAGCACCACACCACCGTCGGGTCGCACTGCAAGACGGGTTCGGACAACATGTTTGTGGCGCCTGTCACGGTCGGGGACGGTGCGTACACCGCTGCCGGGTCCGTGATCACGAAGGACGTGCCGCCCGGTTCGCTGGCCGTGGCCCGTGGCCAGCAGCGGAATATCGAGGGTTGGGTGGCCCGGAAGCGTCCGGGAAGTGCGGCGGCGAAGGCCGCCGAGGCGGCCTCCCGGCAGGGCACGAACGAGGACTGACCGGAAACAGGTGCGCCGAAGACGTCGTACCGTGATAAGTGCACACCCGCACCTAACCAGCTGATTCGGCCTCTCGCGCCCAGCCGAGGGGTCGCTGGCAGCCAGCAGGCTGTACGGCTGAGACACCTCTGAGGAGACAGTGCTGTGACCGGGTTCAAGACGACCGGCGAGAAGAAGATGATGTTCTTCTCCGGCCGCGCCCACCCCGAGCTTGCCGAGGAGGTCGCCCACCAGCTGGGTGTCGGGGTTGTCCCGACGAAGGCCTTCGACTTCGCGAACGGCGAGATCTACGTCCGCTACCAGGAGTCGGCGCGCGGTGCCGACTGCTTCGTGATCCAGAGCCACACGGCTCCGATCAACCAGTGGATCATGGAGCAGTTGATCATGATCGACGCGCTGAAGCGCGCGTCGGCTCGTTCCATCACGGTGATCGTGCCGTTCTACGGTTACGCCCGGCAGGACAAGAAGCACCGGGGCCGTGAACCGATCTCGGCGCGGCTGATCGCCGATCTGATGAAGACGGCGGGTGCGGACCGGATCCTGACCGTGGACCTGCACACGGACCAGATCCAGGGGTTCTTCGACGGGCCGGTGGACCATCTGTTCGCGCTTCCGCTGCTGGCGGACTACGTGGGCGCGAAGGTGGACAAGGGCAAGCTGACGATCGTGTCCCCGGACGCCGGCCGGGTCCGGGTCGCGGACCGCTGGTGCGACCGGCTCGGTGCGCCGCTGGCCATCGTGCACAAGCGCCGTGACAAGGACGTGGCGAACCAGGTGACGGTCCACGAGGTCGTGGGTGAGGTCAAGGGCCGGGTCTGTGTCCTGGTCGACGACATGATCGACACGGGTGGCACGATCTGTGCCGCGGCGGACGCGTTGTTCGCGCACGGTGCCGAGGACGTGATCGTGACGGCGACGCACGGTGTGCTGTCGGGTCCGGCGGCGGACCGGCTGAAGAACTCGCGGGTGAGCGAGTTCGTGCTGACGAACACGCTGCCGACGCCGGGCGAGCTGAGCCGGGACCTGGACAAGATCACGGTGCTGTCGATCGCGCCGACAATCGCGAGCGCGGTGCGCGAGGTGTTCGAGGACGGTTCGGTGACGAGCCTCTTCGACGAGCAGTGAGCGGCGCTTCGTAACGACCGTGCAGTGAGGTTTCTGCACCGGCCGCTCCAGCCGCCGGTGAAGATCCTTTTGGGTACGGCCTCCGCTCCGAGTAGACTGCCCCAGTTGCTCGGCGAGGGAGGCCGTACCTGTTTTCGTACAGGTGTCGGCGGTCCGTTATCGACGCGCTCTTCGTAGCAGGCCGTTCGTGGCCGGGTGACCACGTCCGTTCCTATCTCTACGAGGAGTGATCACCATGTCCGAGGTGAAGATCGCCGCCGAGTCGCGCACCGAGTTCGGCAAGGGCGCCGCCCGCCGTATCCGCCGCGACAGCAAGGTCCCCGGTGTCCTGTACGGCCACGGTTCGGACCCGATCCACCTGACCCTCCCGGGCCACGAGCTGCTGCTCGCGCTGCGTACCCCGAACGTCCTGATCTCCCTGGACATCGACGGCAAGTCCAACGAGCTGGCGATCCCGAAGTCCGTGGTGCGCGACCCGATCAAGGGCTTCCTGGAGCACGTCGACCTGCTGCTGGTCAAGCGCGGCGAGAAGGTCAACGTCGAGATCCCGGTGCACACCGAGGGCGAGCTGGCCCCGGGCGGCAACCTGCTGGAGCACGTGCTGAACGCGCTGCCGGTCGAGGCCGAGGCCACCCACATCCCCGAGTCCGTCTCGGTCTCCGTCGAGGGCCTGGAGGCCGGCGCCTCCGTCCTCGCCAAGGACATCACCCTGCCGTCCGGCGTGACCCTGGCCGTCGAGGACGACGCGGTCGTCCTGCAGGTCCTGGCCGCGCAGGCCGAGGAGTCCGCCGAGGGCGAAGAGGGCGAGTCGGGCGAGGAAGTCGCCGAGGCCTGATCCTCACCTTCGTTTCGTCGTTCGTCAGCCGCTGCTTCCTCCCGGGAGCGGCGGCTGGCGCGTATCAAGGAGACATGGACGTGACCACTCCCGCAGCCGCCAACGCCCCCTGGCTGATCGTCGGCCTCGGCAACCCCGGACCGGAGTACGCGATGAACCGGCACAACGTCGGTTTCATGGTCGCGGACCTGCTCGCCGGGCGGATCGGGGGGAAGTTCAAGCGGGCCGGCAAGGCGCAGGCCCAGGTCGTGGAGGGGCGGCTCGGGGCGCCGGGTCCGGCGAGCCGGCGGGTGATCCTGGCCAAGCCGATGTCGTACATGAACCTGTCCGGCGGCCCGGTCAACGCGCTGCGTGACTTCTACAAGGTGCCGGTGGCGAACATCGTCGCGGTCCACGACGAACTGGACATCGACTACGGCGTCCTGCGGATCAAGCTCGGTGGCGGCGACAACGGCCACAACGGGCTGAAGTCGATGACGAAGGCGATGGGTGCCGACTACCACCGGGTGCGGTTCGGGATCGGGCGCCCGCCGGGCCGTATGCAGGTCGCGGACTTCGTGCTGAAGGACTTCTCCTCGGCCGAGCGCAAGGAACTGGACTACTGCGTGGACCGGGCGGCCGACGCCGTGGAGGCGCTGGTCACCGAGGGACTGGAGCGGGCGCAAAGCTCGTACAACTCCTGACTTGTCCCCCACCGCAGTTGACCGGCCGTAGGGACATGGCCAATGATCCCGGCCATGCCTGCTGCCTCGGTCACCTCCTCCCGTACGCCCCCGGTCGCCGCGCTGCGGTTCGGCCGGGTCGTGTCGATGGGCGCGGTCGCCGTGCTGATCCTGGTCGGCGGTGTGTGGGGCTCCTGGAGTACGGCGCAGCACGTGATGCTGACGAAGGGCAAGGAGCGGGGCACGATCGAGGTGACCACGTGCGGTGCGGACACCTGCACGGGCCCGTTCACCCCGGTCTCGTCCGGCGCCTCCGCGCGCTCGCGGGTGGCCATCGACAAGTCGGTGGCGGTACGCAAGGGGCAGACCTACGACGTGATCGTGAAACCCGGTACCGACGACGTGGTCCGGTCCGGCCCCGCCGGGGTCCTGCTCGCCTGGGTACCGCTCGGCGGCGCGCTGCTGCTGGCGTCGGTGGTGGTGGCCGGAGGCCTGCGGCTGACCCGGGTGGCCTGGGGACTGGGCGGTCTCGGGATCGCGCTGCTGACGGCGGCTTTCTTCGCCCTGCAGTGAGCCTGTAGAGCTGCGGGCACAGACGGCAGGCACATACGGCTTGAGCGCACATGGCTCGAGCCCACATGGCTCGAGCACACATGGCCTGAGCACACACGGCTCCAGCACACACGGCTCGAGCACACATGGCCTCAGCACACACGGCTCCAGCACACACGGCTGTGCCCCCGGGTGTACGACCCCGGGGGCACAGCCGTGTGCGGTGGTGTCGGTCAGCCGGTGTTGCGCAGGCCGGCCGCCACGCCGTTGACGGTGAGGAGCAGGGCGCGGGCGAGCAGCGGGTCGGGTTCGGCGCCCGCGGCGGCCGCGTCGCGCTGGCGCTTGAGGAGCGTGACCTGGAGGTAGGAGATCGGGTCCAGGTAGGCGTCACGGATGCCGAAGGTCTGCTTGAGCACCGGGGTGGCGTCCAGCAGTTCGCTCTCGCCGGTGATCTTGAGGACCTCGGCGACGGTCAGCTCGTGCTCGGCCCGGATGGTGTCGAAGACGTGCTTCAGCTCGTCGGGGACGAGGGTGTCGACGTAGTGCTGGGCGATCCGCAGGTCGGTCTTGGCGAGAGTCATCTCGACGTTGGAGACGAAGTTGCGGAAGAAGTGCCACTGCTGGTGCATCTCGTCCAGGACCGTGTCCAGGCCGGCTTCGCGCAGGGCCTTCAGTCCGGAGCCGACGCCGAACCAGCCGGGGACGATCTGCCGGGACTGGGTCCAGCCGAACACCCAGGGGATGGCGCGCAGGCCGTCGAGCGAGACGCCCGAACCGGGGCGGCGGGAGGGCCGCGAGCCCAGGTGGAGGTCGGCGAGCTGGTCGACGGGGGTGGAGGCGAGGAAGTACGTCGGCAGGTCGGGGTCTTCGACGAGTTCGCGGTAGGCGGCGTGGGCGGCCTCGGAGACGACGTCCATGGCCGCGTCCCAGCGAGCGAGCGCTTCATCGGACTGGCGGGGTGCGGTGTGCAGGGCGGAGGCCTGCAGGGTGGCGGCCACCGTCAGTTCCAGGTTTTCGCGGGCGAGGGAGGGGATGAGGTACTTGTCGGAGATGACCTCGCCCTGCTCGGTGACCTTGATCTCGCCCTCCAGGGTGCCCCAGGGCTGGGCGAGGATCGCGTCGTGGGAGGGGCCGCCGCCGCGGCCGACGGTGCCTCCCCGGCCGTGGAAGAGCCGCAGGCGTACGCCGTAGCGGTGGGCGACGTCGCGCAGCCTGCGCTGGGCGCGGTGGATCTCCCACTGGCTGGTGGTGATGCCGCCGAACTTGGAGGAGTCGGAGTAGCCGAGCATGACCTCCTGGACGTCTCCGCGCAGCGCGACCAGGCGCCGGTAGGAGGGGTCGGAGAGCATGTCCTCCAGGATGGTGTCGGCGGCCTTGAGCTCGTCGGTCGTCTCCAGGAGGGGGACGATGCCGACCTTGGCCCAGCCGGCGTGCAGGTCCATCAGCCCGGCCTCGCGGGCCAGGACGGCGGCGGCGAAGACGTCGTCGGCGCCCTGGCACATGGAGATGATGTACGACTCGACGACCTCGGGCCCGAAGATCTCCAGGGCCTTCTTCACGGTCTGGAAGACCCCGAGGGTCTTCTCGCCGGCCGCGTCCACCGGCGCCGGGGTGGGCGCGAGCGGCCGGCGCGAGCGGAGCTCCTTGGCGAGGAGCTTGCCGCGGTACTCGCGGGGCATGTCGGCGTAGCGCCAGGACTCCTCGCCGAGGCGGTCGAAGAGCTGGCCGAGGGCGTGGTGGTGGGCGTCGGCGTGTTCGCGGACGTCCATGGTGGCGAGCTGGAGGCCGAACGCGGCCAGGGTGCGGATCGTCCGGGCGAGGCGGCCGTCGGCGAACAGACCGCCGCGGTGTTCGCGCAGGGAGGCCTGGATGAGCCGCAGGTCGCCGAGGAGTTCGGCGGTGCCGAGGTAGTCACGGCCGGGCTGGTGCGGGGTGTCGGTGGCGAGGCGCTGCTTGGTGTTGACCAGCTTCTGCCGGATGCAGGTGGCCTTGAGCCGGTAGGGCTCCTCGGCGTTGAGGCGCTTGTAGCGGGGGCTGATCTCGGGCAGCAGCTCCAGGTCGGCGCGGAGCGACTCCAGCAGTTCCTCCGTCGCACCCGTGTAGCGGATGGAGTTGGAGAGGAAGCCGCGGAGTTCGTCGATCATCTCCAGGGCGTCGTTGATGCCGTGCTCGTGCTGGAGGATGAGGACGTCCCAGGTCACCTGCGGGGTGACGTTGGGGTTGCCGTCGCGGTCGCCGCCGATCCAGGTGCCGAAGGTGAGCGGGCGGGTGTCGTCGGGGAGCTTGACGCCGACCCGCTCCAGCTCCGCGGTCAGGTCCTCCAGGACGTCGCCCACCGCGTCGGCGTGCAGTTCGTCCAGGTAGTAGATGGCGTTGCGGGCCTCGTCGGCCGGCTCGGGGCGTACGACGCGCAGTTCGTCGGTCTGCCAGACCAGGTCGATGTTCTCGGCGAGGCGGATGTCGGTACGGCGGCGGTCCGACTCGATGACCGGGGTGTCCAGCAGTGCGGCGATACGCCGGAGCTTGTTCAGGACCGAGCGGCGCGCGGCCTCGGTGGGGTGGGCCGTGAACACCGGGCGGACGTTGAGGTTCTGGACGGTCTGACGCAGGTGGTCGGCGTCGGCGTCCTTGAGCCGGTCGGCGGTGCGGGCGAGCAGGCCGCCCTCGGCGGCGCGGCGGGTGCGCAGTTCGCGGCCGCGGTGCACCTGCTCGGTGACGTTGGCCAGGTGGAAGTAGGTGGAGAAGGCACGGACCAGCTTGGCGGCGGTCTCCAGTTCGATGCCGCGCAGCAGTTCGGCGGCGGCCTCGCCGTCCTCGCGGGTGAGACGGCGGACCTTCTCGACGAGGTCCAGCAGCTCGGGGCCCTCCTGCCGGACGAGGGTCTCGCCGAGAAGGTCACCCAGCCGGCGGATGTCGGCGCGCAGCTCACTGCTGGTCGTGGTGGTCTGGTCGTCGGCACTGCTCACAGGTGCGGCTCCTTGCAGTGTTGAAGCTCGTCTGGAGGGGACCCGTCCGTCAGCCGGGCGGCAGGCGGGGCCTGTCCGCATACGGGCCGGACATCCGGGAAGGAAACAGAGCGGACCGCGCTGTCCGACCGACTCCAAGGATAGGTGTCCATGAGGACGCGCAGGCTATGGGGCTCTTGCCGTGAGACGCCTCGCTGCCATACTTACGTCGCCGTAGGTTACGGAACCGTAGGGAAGAGCTCCTATCGTCCCGTCCGGTCGCCGCGGATCGGCACCTGTCTCAACCCTCGACCCCCCAGGGGACGCGCATGACCTCGTCTAGTTCCGATGTGATCGAAGACCCCCGGAAGGCGGCCGACGGCTCGCTCCAGTCCGCCACCCTGGGCGGCGAGCGGAAGGGCTCGCTGGAGCAGATCACCCTGCTGCTGTTCATCGTCGTGCCGTTCCTCGCCCTGCTGGCGGCGGTGCCGCTGGCGTGGGGATGGGGGGGCGTGAGCTGGCTCGACCTGGGCCTGATGGTGTTCTTTTACTATCTGGGCTGCCATGGCGTGACGATCGGTTACCACCGCTATTTCACCCACGGTTCCTTCAAGGCGAAACGACCGCTCAGGATCGCGCTGGCGGTCGCGGGCTCGATGGCGGTGGAGGGGCCGCTGGTGCGCTGGGTGGCCGATCACCGCAGGCACCACAAGTTCTCCGACGCGGAGGGTGACCCGCATTCGCCGTGGCGGTACGGGGAGACCGTGCCGGCGTTGCTCAAGGGCCTGTGGTGGGCGCACATCGCCTGGATGTTCGACGAGGAGCGGACCCCGCAGGAAAAGTACGCGCCGGACCTGGTCAAGGACCCGGCGATCCGGGCGATCTCCCGGCAGTTCATCTTCTGGACCGTGCTCTCGCTGGCACTGCCCCCGCTGATCGGCGGCCTGGTGACCTGGTCCTGGTGGGGAGCGTTCACCGCGTTCTTCTGGGGGTCACTCGTCCGGGTGGCGCTGCTGCACCATGTGACCTGGTCGATCAACTCGATCTGCCACGCCGTGGGAAAGCGGCCGTTCAAGTCGCGGGACCGGTCGGGGAACGTGTGGTGGCTGGCGGTCCTGTCCTGTGGCGAGTCCTGGCACAACCTGCACCACGCCGACCCGACCTCGGCCCGGCACGGGGTGGAGCGCGGGCAGCTGGACTCGTCGGCGCGGATCATCCGCTGGTGCGAGCAGCTGGGCTGGGCGTACGACGTGCGGTGGCCGTCACGCTCACGTATCGATTCGCGCCGTGACAGCGGGGAAGGCGGCTCCCGGCGAGGGGCGAAGAGCGTCGAGGCGGCATGATTGACGCTGTGGCGACCGACTCCAGCAACCCCAGTCCCGAAAAGCCGCGGCGGGCACGTCGCACCCGGATGACCGGTGCGGAGCGCCGCCAGCAGCTGTTGGAGATCGGTCGCACCCTCTTCGCCGCGAAGGGTTTCGAGGGCACCTCGGTGGAGGAGATCGCGGCGAAGGCCGGGGTCTCCAAGCCGGTGGTGTACGAGCACTTCGGCGGCAAGGAGGGCCTGTACGCGGTGGTGGTCGACCGGGAGATGCGCCGGCTGCTGGACATGGTGACCGGCTCCCTCACCGCCGGCCATCCGCGTGAGCTGTGCGAGCAGGCCGCGTTCGCCCTGCTCGACTACATCGAGGAGTACACGGACGGGTTCCGGATCCTGGTGCGGGACTCGCCCATCCCGCAGTCCACGGGTTCCTTCGCGTCCCTCATCTCGGACATCGCCACCCAGGTGGAGGACATCCTGGGCCGCGAGTTCAAGCTGCGCGGCTTCGACCCCAAGCTGGCGCCGCTGTACGCGCAGGCGCTGGTGGGCATGGTGGCGCTGACCGGCCAGTGGTGGCTGGACGTGCGCCGCCCGAAGAAGGCGGAGGTCGCCGCCCACCTGGTCAACCTGGCCTGGCACGGCCTGGACGGGCTGGAGCCGAAGCCGCGGCTGATAGGGCACCGCAAGGCGTGAGACCGCCCGGCGGCCGGCTGTCGCCGCCCGCCGGGCAACCGTGACCGTGCCGGGGCGGACGGCGGCTCAGCGGACCGGTTCCAGGAACTCCAGGCGGTTGCCGACGGGGTCCTCGCAGAAGAACCGGCGGTGGCCGGGGAGGTTCCCGTCCCAGGCGACGGGTGTGCCGTGGGCGGTGAGCCGGGCCGCATACCCGTCGATGCCCGTCACCCGCAGCCCCGGGTGGGCCTGCCTGGCCGGCCGGAAGGCCTGCTCGATCCCCACGTGCAGATGGATCTCGCCGGCCCGGAACCAGCAGCCGCCGCGCGCCGCGAGCACCGGCGGTTTGGGGACCTCCGTCATGCCGAGGGTGTCCACGTAGAACGTCCGGAGCCGGTCCTCGGAGCCGGGCGGGGCGGCGAGCTGGACGTGGTCGAGGGCGGCGAGCATCAGTTCCCCTCCTTGTGGGCGACGGCGAAGATGCGCCGGAACGGGAACGGGGTGCCGTGCGGGCCGGCCGGGTAGGCCTCGCGCAGTGCGGTCCGGTACTCGGCGAGGAAGGCGTCACGGGCCCCGGGATCGTCGGCTAGGGCGGTGAGGACCGGGCGCAGTCCGGTGCCCTTCACCCAGTCGAGGACCGGGTCCTCGCCGGTGAGCAGGTGGACGTACGTCGTCTCCCAGACGTCGGCGGCGCAGCCGAGCCCGGTCAGGCGCTCCAGGTAGGCCTCGGGGGTGAGGACGGCGTCGTCGTGCCGGAGGGCCTCGGCGAGGCGGCCCCGCCAGCGGGGGGACTCGGCGAGGGTGCGCATCAGCCGGTGGCTGGGGGCGGTGAAGTTGCCGGGGACCTGGAAGGCGAAGGTGCCGCCGGGGGCGAGGCCGGCGACCCACTCGGCGAACCGTTCGGCGTGCCCGGGGACCCACTGGAGCGTGGCGTTGCTGACGATCAGGTCGTACGGCCGCTCGGGCGCCCAGGTGCGGACGTCGGCGTGGGAGAAGTCCAGGCGGCCACCGCCGGCCGTGCGGCCCTCGTACTCCACGAGTGCCTTGTCGAGCATCTCGGGCGAGTTGTCGTAGCCGGTGATGCGGGCGGTGGGCCAGCGTTCGGCGAGCAGGGCGGTCATGTTGCCGGGGCCGCAGCCGAGGTCGGCGACGGCCGGGGGTTCGCCGGGGAGCGCGGGGATCCGGGCGAGGAGGTCGGTGAAGGGGCGGGCGCGGTGGCCGGCGTGCCGGAGGTACTGGGCGGGGTCCCAGGCGGGAGTCGTCATGGGTTCCACCTTCCCCGGCCTGATATCTCGATGTCAAGAAGCTCGACATCAAGAGACTTCACGTCGACACAACCACTACACTGATCGCCATGGAGGACGAGGTCGATCGGCTGGTGGCTGCGTGGCGCCGGGAGCGCCCGGACCTCGACGTGGAACCGCTTGAGGTGCTCAGCCGGGTGAGCCGACTGGCCCGACACCTGGACCGGGCACGTCGGCTGGCCTTCGCGGAGCACAGCCTGGAACCCTGGGAGTTCGACGTGCTGACCGCGCTGAGGCGCGCGGGGACGCCGTACCAGCTCTCCCCCGGGCAGTTGCTGACCCAGACCCTGGTCACCTCGGGGACGATGACCAACCGGATCGACCGGCTGGCCAAGAAGGGCCTGGTGGAACGGTTGCCGGACCCGAGCGACCGGCGGGGCGTGCTGGTGCGGCTGACCGAGGAGGGCCAGGACCGCGCGGACCAGGCCCTGGCCGGACTCCTCGACCAGGAACGGGCGATCCTCGCCGAACTCTCCCGCACCCAGCGCGCCGAACTGGCCGGTCTGCTACGCCAGTTGACCGCCCCGTTCGACAACATCCCCGGCTAGGTCCGCCGGGCCGACCCCGGCGCGGCGGGCGAGGGCGACGGCGGCCAGGGTGGAGTGGACGCCCAGCTTGCCGAGCACGTTCTGCATGTGGGTGCGGACGGTGTGCGGGGACAGGAACAGGCGCTCGGCGACCGCCTTGCGCCCCAGGCCCGCCACCATGCACCGGAGCACTTCGCGCTCCCTCGGCGTGAGGGACTCCACGAGCCGCTCGCTCTCGGTGCGGTGCTTGCGCGCGGCCGTCAGCTCCCGCAGGACCCCGGTCAGCAGGGCGGGCGGCAGATGGGTCTCGTCGCGCAGCACCCCCCGGATGACGTTCAGCAGCCGGGACAGCGAGCAGTCCTTGGCGACCCAGCCGCAGGCGCCGGCCTGCAGGGCCAGGGCCGCCCGCCGCGGGTCGTCCTTCTCGGCGAGCACGACGACACGGACGGCGGGGTGGGCCGAGCGGACCCCGGTGACCAGCGATATCCCGTCGACCAGGCCCTCCTCGTTGCCCTCCTGGACCGGTACCGCCGGGCGGCCGCCGGGCAGTTGGCCACCCAGATCGGCGTCGACGAGCAGCACGTCGTAGCGGCGGCCCTCGGCGACCGCGCGCTCCAGGCAGCGCAGCGCCGCCGGACCGCTGCCGGCCGCGGACACGTCGACGTCGGGCTCGGCGGCCAGTGCCGCGGCGAGCGACTCGGCGAAGATACGGTGGTCGTCGACGACCAGAACTCGGATACGAACCACGAAACCCCCTTCCCCAAGCTCTTCACGAGCAGGGGATACCCCAAGATGCTCAGAACGACGGGTCACACGGACACGACACCCGCGGGAGGACCGAACCGCACGGCCGCCGCCGTGCCTGAACTGCTACCCCCACCGCGGGTGTCGTACCCGACTTGTCTCGCCCCCTGATCAGCACCGGCCCCCACCGGTGCTGCTCCTCAGGGTACGGAAGGGGGGCGGGAGCGGAAGGCAATTTGCAGAACTGCCCGACCGACGCGTTTATGGTGTGCCGCATGTTTCGTATTGAGGCGGAAGTCGACAAAGAACGGCGGGAACTGCTCCGCACCCGGCTGCTGGACACCAACACCGCGGCCTCCCCGGTCCTCGCGGCCCTGCGCGGCACCCCCGGTGAACGCCAAGTGCCGCTGCACGTCTGGGCGATGGACGAGGGGTCGGGCGAGCTGGCGGGCGGTCTGGTGGGGCACACCTGGGCGACCTGGCTGCACGTCACCTATCTGTGGGTGGACGCGGGCCGTCGCGGCGCGGGTCTGGGCACCCGGCTGCTCGCCGAGGCGGAGCGCATCGCCGGGCAGGACCGTGCCTGCACCGCCGCGCGCCTGGAGACCTGGGACTTCCAGGCGCCGGACTTCTACCGGAAGCAGGGTTACGTCGTGGTGTGCGTGGTCCCCGACTATCCGCCGGGGATCACGGAGTACACGCTGACGAAGCGGCTGGGCTGAGCCTCAGCTCTCCCGGCGGGCGCCCGCCGACGGCACCGCCTCGAACGTACGGGGCGCCTTGAAACCGGCCGCCGCGAACGCCTCTTCGACCGCCTTGGTGATCGTGTCGACGTCGGACGCCTCCGCGAGGACGATCGCCGAGCCGCCGAAGCCGCCGCCGGTCATCCGGGCGCCCAGGGCGCCGGTGGCGAGGGCGGTGTCCACGACCAGGTCCAGCTCCGGGCAGGAGATCCGGAAGTCGTCGCGCAGCGAGGCGTGGCCCTCGGTGAGAATCGGGCCGATGGCGCGGGTGTCGCCGGCCTCCAGCAGGGCGACGACGCGTTCCACCCGGTGGTCCTCGGTGACGACGTGCCGGACCAGGCGCCGTACCTCCTCCTCGTCGCCCAGCCGGTCCAGCGCCGCCCCGAGGTCGTCGTAGGCGATGTCCCGCAGCGCGTCCACGCCCAGCAGGGCCGCGCCCTTCTCGCAGCCGGCCCGGCGCTTGCCGTACTCGCCGCCGCTGTGCGCGTGCTTGACCTGCGTGTCGACCACCAGCAGCCGCATGCCCTCGGCCGCGAGGTCGAAGGGGATCTGCTTCTGCGCGAGATCCCGGGTGTCCAGGAACAGGGCGTGGCCCAGCTCGCAGCAGGCGGACGCCGTCTGGTCCATGATGCCGGTCGGCGCCCCGACGTAGACGTTCTCCGCGCGCTGGCACAGGCGGGCCAGCTGCCAGCGGGCCAGGCCCAGTCCGTGCAGGTCGTTGAGGGCGAGGGCGATCACCACCTCCAGGGCCGCGGAGGAGGACAGGCCGGCGCCGGTCGGGACCGTGGAGGCCAGGTGGACGTCGGCGCCGGTGACCGGGTGGCCGGCCTCGCGCAGCGCCCAGACCACGCCCGCCGGGTACGCCGTCCACTCGTCGTCGGTGCCGGGTTCCAGGGCGTCCAGGGCGAGTTCGACGACCCCGCCCTCGATGTCGGCGGAGTGCAGGCGCAGCACGCCGTCGGTGCGGCGGGAGACCGCGGCCGTCGTCACGTGCGGCAGCGCGAACGGCATCACGAAGCCGTCGTTGTAGTCGGTGTGCTCACCGATCAGGTTGACCCGGCCCGGTGCCGACCAGACCCCTTCGGGCGCGGTTCCGTAGAGCTCCGTGAATCCGTCCCGGACCTGCTGTGCCCCCACTACTGCTCCCTCGAGACGTGCTGTGCGAACTCCCAGGCGTCCGCGACGATTCCCGCGAGGTCCGCGCGGGTCGGGTTCCAGCCCAGCTGCTCGCGGGCGGTGGCCGCCGAGGCGACCAGGACGGCCGGGTCGCCGCCCCGGCGCGGGGCCACGACCTCGGGGATCGGATGGCCGGTGACCTGGCGGACGGTCTCGATGACCTCGCGTACCGAGAAGCCCTCGCCGTTGCCGAGGTTGCAGATCAGGTGCTCGCCGGGCCGTGCGGCCGTCAGGGCCAGCAGGTGGGCGTCGGCCAGGTCCGCGACGTGGATGTAGTCGCGGACGCAGGTGCCGTCGGACGTCGGGTAGTCGTCGCCGAAGACCGAGACGGCCTCCCGCCTGCCCTGGGCGACCTGGAGGACCAGCGGGATCAGGTGCGACTCGGGGTCGTGGCGCTCGCCCTGCGCGCCGTAGGCGCCGGCCACGTTGAAGTAGCGCAGGGAGACCGCGCCCAGGCCGTGCGCGGCGGCCTCGCCGGTGATCATGTGGTCGACGGCGAGCTTGGTGGCACCGTACGGGCTGGTGGGCTTCGTCGGGGCGGTCTCGACGATCGGGACCTGCTCCGGCTCGCCGTAGGTGGCCGCCGTGGAGGAGAAGACGAGCTTGCGGACGCCGGCCTCGCGCATCGCGCCGAGCAGCGCCATGGTGCCGCCGACGTTGTTGTCCCAGTACTTCTCGGGGTGTTCGACCGACTCGCCGACCTTGGAGAACGCGGCGAAGTGCAGCACCGCGTCGTAGGAGGCGTCGAGCCACTTCGCGGCGTCGCGGATGTCGCCCTCGACGAAGGCCGCGCCCGCCGGGACGCCCTCCCGGAAGCCCGTGGAGAGGTTGTCGAGGACGGTGACCTCGTGGCCCGCCTCCAGCAGATGCTGGGCAACCACGCTGCCGACGTAACCCGCCCCGCCCGTCACCAGGTACTTCATCAACTCGCTACCTCTCGCAGTCGCTCGGCCGCGCGCTCCGGCGGCACGTCGTTGATGAACACGTTCATGCCGGATTCGGAACCCGCGAGAAACTTCAGCTTGCCGGACGTTCGGCGAATGGTGAAAAGCTCCAGGTGCAGCGCGAAGTCGTCGCGCGTGACCCCCTCGAACTCCTCCAGCGTCCCGAACGGCGCCTGGTGCCAGGCGGCGATGTAGGGCGTGGGAGGTTCACCCTCACCGAAGATACGGTCGAAGCGCCTCAAGAGTTCCAGATAAACCTGGGGGAACTCTGAGCGTGCCGCCTCGTCGAGACCGAGCAGGTCAGGGACGCGGCGCTTCGGGTACAGGTGGACCTCGTAGGGCCAGTGTGCCGCGTACGGCACGAAGGCGGCCCAGTGTTCACCCTCAAGGACGACGCGTTCGTCGGCGAGTTCACGCGCCAGGACGGCGTCGAAGAGGTTCTCCCCGCCGGCCGCCTCCTTGTGGGTCGCGAGTGAACGCAGCATCAGCGCGGTGCGGGGGGTGGTGAAGGGGTAGGCGTAGATCTGGCCGTGCGGGTGACCGAGCGTCACGCCGATCTCCTCGCCGCGGTTCTCGAAGCAGAACACCTGCTGGACGGAGGGGAGATGCGACAGTTCCGAGGTCCGGTCGGTCCACGCGTCCAGGACCAGGCGGGCCTGCTCCTCGGTGAGGCTCGCGAAGGACGCGTCGTGGTCCGAGGTGAAGCAGACCACCTCACAGCGCCCGGAGTCGCCGGCCAGCGAGGGGAAACGGTTCTCGAAGACCACCACGTCGTACGAGGAGTCCGGGATCTCGCTCAGCCGGTCGCCCTTGGTCGGGCAGAGCGGGCACTGGTCGGCCGGCGGGTGGTAGGTGCGGCCCTGCCGGTGCGAGGCGATGGCGACCTGGTCGCCGAGCAGCGGGTCACGGCGGATCTCGGAGGTGGTGTGCGTCCGCTCCAGCGGCCGGCGGTCCACCGCGTCCCGCACGGTGTCGTCCCGCAGGTCGTAGTAGATGAGCTCGCGACCGTCGGCCAGCCGGGTCGAGGTCTTCTTCACTGCGGACTCCCGAAAATCGAGCGTTGTTCGAGTCAGCCAACCATCAAACAGAACCGAACACACCAAAACACAACTCACCAGGTGAGTCAACATCGCAATCAATCAAGGTGAGACAACAAAAGTGTTGAATTACTGGGTGCAAAACCCCACCAATGCCCCTGTATCCCCCACATACCCCGCGACATCCCTGGCGGCGGAGCTACGGCTCCCCACCAACGGCCTCGACTACGCGATCCTCGCCATCTACTTCGTGGTGGTCCTGGGCATCGGCTTCGCGGCCCGCCGCTCGGTGAAGACGAGCCTCGACTTCTTCCTCTCCGGGCGCTCACTGCCCGCGTGGATCACCGGGCTCGCGTTCATCTCGGCGAACCTGGCCGCCACCGAGATCCTCGGCATGGCCGCCAACAGCGCGCAGTACGGCGCGTACACCGTGCACTGGTACTGGATCGGCGCCATTCCGGCCATGGTCTTCCTCGGCCTGGTGATGATGCCCTTCTACTACGGCAGCAAGGTCCGCTCGGTCCCCGAGATGCTGCTGCTGCGCTTCGACAGAGCCGCACACCTGCTGAGTTCGATCCTGTTCGCCTTCGCCGCCATCCTCATCGCGGGCGTCAACCTGTACGCCCTCGCGATCGTCGTGCAGGCGCTGCTGGGCTGGCCGCAGTGGGTGGCGATCGTGGTGGCCGGCGCGTTCGTGCTGGCGTACATCACCCTCGGCGGCCTCTCCTCGGCCATCTACAACGAGGTGCTCCAGTTCTTCGTGATCCTGGCCGCCCTCATCCCGCTGTCCGTGCTCGGCCTGAAGAAGGTCGGCGGCTGGGACGGCCTGGTCGGCAAGCTCGACGCCACCCACGGCCACAACTTCACCACCGCCTGGGGCGGCACCGGCATCGGCAGCGTCAACCCGCTCGGCGCGAACTGGCTGACCATCGTCCTCGGCCTCGGCTTCGTCCTCTCCTTCGGCTACTGGACGACCAACTTCGCCGAGGTCCAGCGCGCCCTGTCGGCGAAGAACCTCTCCGCCGCCCAGCGCACCCCGCTGATCGCCGCGTACCCGAAGATCTTCATCGTCTTCCTGGTGATGATCCCCGGCCTGGTCGCCGCCGCACTGGTGCCGAACATCGGCACGTCCGGCTCCGGCCTCCAGTACAACGACGCGATCCCCTACCTGATGTCCCAGCTGCTGCCCAACGGCGTCCTCGGCATCGCGGTCACGGGCCTGCTCGCGGCCTTCATGGCCGGCATGGCCGCCAACGTGTCGTCCTTCAACACCGTGTTCACGACGGACATCTGGGCGAAGTACGTGGTCAGGGGCCGCGAGGACGCGTACTACGTGCGCTTCGGACGCCTCATCACCGCGATCGGCGTGGCCGCGTCCGTCGGTACGGCGTTCCTGGCGTCGTCGTTCTCGAACATCATGAGCTACCTGCAGACGCTGTTCTCCTTCTTCAACGTGCCGATGTTCGTCGTCTTCATCGTCGGCATGTTCTGGAAGCGCGCCTCGGCGAAGTCCGGCTTCTGGGGGCTGCTCGCGGGGACGGTGACCGCGATGGTCAACTACTTCGTCCTCTACAAGAAGGACATCATCAGCATCCCCACGGACCAGGGCGCCAACTTCGTCTCCGCGATCGCCGGCTTCGTCGCCGGCGCGGTGGTGATGGTGATCGTGTCCCTGTTCACCGCGCCCAAGCCGGAGGCGGAGCTCGCGGGCCTGGTCTACGGCACGCGCTCCCCCGGCATGACCGAGGCGCCCGCGCCCGGCGACGAGGCCTGGTACCGGCGGCCGGCGCTGCTGGGCTGGGGTGCGGTGGTCCTCGCCGCCCTCTGCTACGTCCCGTTCTCGTTCTGACCCCGGTCCCGGGAGAATGGAGAGACCATGACCGACGACTCCGGGCACTCCGGATTCCACTACTCCGAGCAGGACGTCCACCGGGAAGTCTCCGAGCTGGAGAGCAGGTCCACGACCGCGGCGCGCATCTTCGACCTGCGGCGGATCATCGGCGGACTGTTCGTGCTGTACGGGATCATCGTCACGATCACCGGGATCACGGACTCGCAGGCCGAGATCGACAAGGCACAGGGGATCAACATCAACCTGTGGACCGGGATCGGGATGTTGTTGCTGGGGGTGTTCTTCCTGGCGTGGTTGTGGGTGCGGCCCACGCCGCCTCCGGTGCCGCCTGTGGAGGAGGCCGAGGAGTAGGCGGGGTTGTGTTTCGACGGAGGGGCGTGCGGGGCTGATCGCGCGGGTCTTCGCGGGTCGCGCGGGGCGTGCGGGGCTGGTCGCGGGGGGCGTGCGGGCTGGTCACGCCGGGCGCGGGGGCTGGTAGCGCAGGTCCCCGCACCCCTGGGCAGGCGGGTGCAGGTGGCTGTCGGCTACATGTCCGGGCCCGTCATGTCCGGCCCCGCGGAATTCCTCAGTGGGCCGGCCCTGTCCAGCAGGCCCGTCCGGGCCGCGAGGGCCGCCGCCTCGAGCCTCGACCCCACCCCCAGCTTCATCAGCACCCGCTGGACGTGAGTGCGGGCCGTGCTCGGGGCGATGCCCATGCCCGCGGCGATCAGGCGGGTGTCCTCGCCGTCGGCCACCCGGACCAGGACCTCGACCTCCCTCGGAGTGAGCATCTGGAGCAGGCGCTGGCCCTCGTCGTCGGGCTGGGCGGCGGGGTTGAGCAGTTCACCGAACGCGCCCTGGAGCAGCGCGGGCGCCACGGCGGCCTCACCGGCCCGCGCCTTCATGATCGCCCGCTCGACGCCCTCTATCCGCTCGTCGTGCCGTACGTACCCGGAGGCGCCCGCGGCGAAGGCCGCCGCGATGCCCCGCGGCGACGGCACCGGGCCGAGGACGAGCACGGCGACCTGCGGCCGCTCCCGCTTGATCTTCACCACCGGGTCGAAGATCCCCGGCTCGGCCGGTGTCGCCGTACCCAGCAGGCACACCTCGGGCGCGCGTGTGATCACCAGCTCCGCCGCGCCCGCCGCCGGTGCCGCCGCCGCGAGCACCCGGTGGCCGCGCAGTTTCAGCGCCGAGGCCAGCGCCTCGGCGAGCAGCCGGTGGTCGTCGACCACCATGAGCCGCACTCCCATAGAGCAACCCCCCAGTCCCCCCAATGGATGCCCCACTATGGATGCCCACTGGTCCGCATGGACAGAGGGCCCCCCGGCACCTCGTCCTTCATGCCCCCGGAAGCTACACGCTTGTTCGACGTTGCGCTGCCCCTACTGATGAGAAGTGCCCCGGATCGGAGGAATCTCTGGCTTTTCTCGTATTCGCTGGTGAAGAGCGGGTGTGGTGCGGTACGCGCCCGGCCCCGCCCCTGAGCAGGGACGGGACCGGAATCGCGGGCCGGGTGATACGGGCGTTCACGCTTGACGAACCGTCAGCCGCCCGTACCGAACGCGGTGACCAGGTACTCCTTGCCCGACAGCGACGAACCGGCGGCGTGGGCGTAGACCGCGGACAGGTACAGGCGCCCCTGGGAGTAGAGAACCTCCGCGTTCGCCGGGGACATGGCGGTCTCCACGGCCCTGACCGCCGCGGTCGCCGGGTTCTCCAGCAGCTTGGTCTCCTTGAACGAACCGCCGTCGATACTGACGATCTGAGCACCCTTGTCGTACGGCGGATCCTTGTACGCGATCACATTTGAACCGTCCATGCGCAGCGGCGTGATCGTGTAGTTGTCGCCGGCGTCGGCGCGCTGGCCGGTCTGCTTGCCGGTGGCCAGGTCGAAGGCGACGATCTCGTTGGTCTTCGCGAGGTTCCCGCTGCCGTCGTGCTCCTCGGTCGCCAGGTACAGCCGGTCGTTGCCGACCACCACTCCCTGGCACTTCTCCACCTGGTAGATGCCGTCACAGCGGGCCGCGTAGGAACTGCCCGGCGTGGAGATACGGGTGCGCAGCCGCCCGGTCGCGTTGTCGACGGAGAAGACGTCCGAGAAGCCGCTGCCGTCGCCCGCGCTGTCGTTGACGTCGGCGGCCACCACCAGCGGGTCGGTCGACACGATGCTCGCGTAGGGGATGCCCGAGGTCATCTCGTACTCGGAGATCACCTTGCCGGAGACGGGGTCGATGGTCTGGATGTGCAGCTGCGCGGTGTCACCGCTGCCGCACCTGCGGACCGCGACCAGTTTGGCGCCGCCGCCGTAGCCCGCGTCGTAGCAGGTGTCGGTGGGCTTCGGCTGCCAGCGGACCTTCCCGGAAGCGAGGTCGAAGGCGGCGCCGCCGCTGGTGCCGCCGACCGCGACCGTCTGCCCGGCGACCGTCACGTTGTTGAAGTTGACCGGCACGTCACCGGACTTGATCGTCTTCGTCCACAGCTTCTTGCCGGCGTTGAGGTCGATCGCGGCGACCTGGGTGCAGCCCGCCGTGGACCCCTTGGGCGGCATCTTCGGCTGGAAGACGACGGCCGTCCTGCCGTCCGCACCGACGTGTCCGGTGGCGTAGCAGACCGGGCCGGGCAGCGGGACCGTCCACAACTCGGCGCCGGAGTCGGGGTCGTAGCCGACGATCCGTGCGACGCCGGTCTTCGCGTACACCTTGTCGGTCAGCCAGGAACCGGCGGTGACCGTGGTGTCGTTCGCCGTGGGCAGCGGGACCTGGAAGAGGACCCTGGAGGCCGGGTTCGCGGGCACCTTCTCGCTGCCGCCGCCTCCTCCCTTGCCGCCGTCGCCGCCGATGCCGCCGTTGGTGGAGCCGGTGGTGTCGTCCTTCTTGCCGTCGGCGCCCGAGGACTTGGAGTACCAGATGCCACCGCCGACGATCAGCGCGATCACGACGACCGCGGCGACGATGATGAACAGCGTGGCGTTGTTCCTGCCGGGGGCGGGGGCGGGGGTGAGGCCGCCCGGCTGACCCGGCTGGCCGCCCGGGTAGCCGTAACCGGGCTGCTGGGCGTAGGGGTTGGCGGGGGTGGGAGGCTGCTGGGTGTACGGGTTCGGGGGCTGGGCGGGGTAGCCGTAGCCGGGCTGGGGCGGCTGGTGCGGGTGGCCGTGGCCGGGCTGCGGGGCCGCGGGCTGCTGCGGGTAGCCGTAGCCCGGCTGAGGGGCCGGGGGTACGGGCGGCTGCGGCGGGCCGGCGGGGGCGCCGTAACCGGGCTGCTGCGGGGGCTGGTTGGGTGGTGGCGGAGGCGGCTGGGTCATGACGGGGTACCTCTGGGGACGGCGCGGAAGACGGCTGGGGCGGTGTGGGGCGGGGAGAGGCGCGACGTGGCGGGTCCGCTCAGTTGCCGAAGGCCATCATCAGCTTCTCCTTCGCGTCGTCGCTGCCGGTCAGCCGCGTGGAGGAGAGGTAGAAGCGCCCGTCGACCCAGTCGACCGCGCCGTCGTAGAAGCCGTCCTCGATGTCGGCGGTGTGCTGCGGGTTCTGCAGCAGCCTGGTGGTGGTGTGGGCGGAGCCGGCGGTCGGGATCGACACGACCTGGCCGCCCGAGTCGTACGACGGCCTTACGTAGGCGACGAGTTTGCCGCCCTCGACCTTGACCGGGTACATCGACTCGTCCGCCGGGGACTTCGTACGCCACTTCGCCTTGCCGTCGGCGAGGCTGATCGCGACGATCTCGTTGGCGCCGCCGTTCGTGTCCGTCGGCAGGTAGAGGGTGTTCGCGTCGACGGCGACGCCCTGGCAGCCCTGGAGGTCACGGGAGAGGAGCGCCCAGCCGCACTCGGGGGCGAACTTCTCGTCGACCTTCACCTCGGACCGGAACGTGCCCTTGGCGTCCAGGGTCGAGATGTTCCAGGCCTTCTTCTGCTCGTTGGTCATGTAGACCACGAGTGGGTCGACGGAGTACGTCCGCTGGACCGACCAGCCCTTCTTGACGGGCTGGGTCCACCTGACCTTGCCGGTGGCCGGCTCCAGTTCCGAGATCTCGTCGTGCTCGTTGCCTCCGCCGACCCCGCAGGAGGCCACCTCGACCAGCCGGTTCGTGCCGCCCGCGAACGCCGTCGGGAAGCAGGACGCGCCGTACTTCTTCTTGTCGTACAGCTTGTCGCCGCTGCCGAGGTCGTACGCCGTGCCCGACTGGGAGCGGCCCACCATCAGCGTCTTTCCGCTGATCGTCAGCTCGATGCTGAGCGCGGTGTCGAACAGGCCGCCGTCGGCGACCGTCGCGGTCCAGCCCTTGCGGCCCGTGTCGAGATCGATCTCCTGCAGCTGGTTGCACTTGGCCCGGTCGCTGGTGCCGTTCATGTACGCCACGACGACCTTGCCGTCGGACGACCGGTCCGGGGTGACCGCGCAGATCTTCTGCGGGAACGTGATCGGGGCCCAGGCCGGATCGCCGTTGCCCACCTTGTAGGCGAAGACCTGCTTGTACGCCGCCTTCACCGCGGTCCTGCCGGTGATCCACATGCCGGGTGCGTCGGCGCCGGACGCGGGGGCGTCGGGTGCCGACTTGTACCAGAGCACCTTGGCCTCGCCGGACTTGCGGCCCTCGTTGAGGTTCTCCGGGTCCGCGCCGCCGTCGCCACTGCCGTCACCCGGGTCGACCGGGGTGTCGGTGCCCGAGGCCTTGGGATCGTCGGACTGCTGGGCGACCGGCTTCTTGCCGTCGTCCCCGCCGCTGGTCACCGCGTACACGGTGCCGCCGACGACCAGCAGCCCGGCCACGGCCGCCGCGACGACCAGCCCGGGCTTCCCCTTGAACGGGCCGCCGCCCCCGCCCCCGGGCGGCGGAGTGACGCCGGGTGCGCCCGGGTACTGCGGCGGGTAGCCGTAACCCGGCTGGGGCGGCTGCCCGTACGGCCCCGCCTGCTGCGGCGGGCCGTAAGGACCGGGCTGCAGCGGCTGACCGTAGGGACCGGGCTGCGCATACGGTCCCGGCTGCTGTGGATAGCCGTAACCCGGCTGGGGCGGCTGGGCAGGAGGCGGGGGTGTGCCCTGGGGTGCCCCGAAGCCGCCCTGAGCGGGCGGCTGTTGCGGGGCGCCGAAGCCACCACCCGCTGCCGGCTGGTCCTGCGGTGCGCCGAATCCGCCCTGCTGCGGCGGCTGATTGGGTGGCTGAGTCATCAGCGATCTTCCCCCGTTACTGATTTTTAGCCACGCCCCGAGGCTCCCGACGGGCCTCAGGCCGTTCTCAGACTGCTCTCAGACGGACCTTTCTATCACCCGGGACCGACAGGCCACGGGCCCTCGTCAGCCCCTGTGCCCAAGGAAGAACCGCCCCGTGATGCGCCCGTTACGCGCCTTCACGCTCCCTTCACCGGGCGCACGCACGGGGGTTGCACGCGGGGGTGCGGTGGGCGGGGGGGCGCGGGGGTGGGTGGTGCGCGCCGTGGGGTGGCGCGCGTGCGCGGCCGGTTCACGCTGGTGGGTGGGGGTGGGCGCGCCACCGCGGGTCGCACGCCCACCGGAACGGCGCGCACGCCGAGTTGCACGCCCCCACCGGCACCGCGCGCACACCGAGCTGCACGCCCGCCGGCACCGCGCGCACACCGAGCTGCACGCCCGCCGGCACCGCGCGCACGCCGAGTCACGCGCCGCGCACATGCCGAACTACGCGCCGCCCGGCACCGCGCGCACGCCGAACCGCACGCCGCACACACGCCGAACTACGCGCCGCCCGGCACCGCGCGCACGCCGAGCCGCGCGCCGCCCGCTGCCGCGCGCACGCAGTGCTACGCGTCCTCCGCCAGCTCCAGCCAGCGCATTTCCAGTTCCTCGCGCTCCCCGGCCAAGTCGCGCAGCTGGGCGTCGAGTTCGGCGACCTTGGCGAAGTCCGTGGCGTTCGCGGCGATCTGGTCGTGCAGCTTGGTCTCCTTCTCGGAGACGCGGTCCAGCTGACGTTCGATCTTCTGGAGCTCCTTCTTGGCGGCGCGCTGGTCGGCGGCGCTCCGCTCGGCCGTGGGGGCCTTGGGCGCCACGGCCGTGGCGGCGGCCGCCTCCTCCATGCGCTGCCGCCGTTCCAGGTACTCGTCGATGCCGCGCGGCAGCATCCGCAGGGTGGCGTCACCGAGGAGGGCGAAGACACGGTCGGTGGTCCGCTCGACGAAGAACCGGTCGTGGGAGATGACGATCATCGAGCCGGGCCAGCCGTCGAGGACGTCCTCCAGCTGGGTGAGGGTCTCGATGTCGAGGTCGTTGGTCGGCTCGTCGAGGAAGAGGACGTTCGGCTCGTCCATGAGCAGGCGCAGCAACTGGAGGCGGCGGCGCTCACCGCCGGAGAGGTCGCCGACCGGCGTCCACTGCTTCTCCTTGTTGAAGCCGAACGTCTCGCACAGCTGCCCGGCGGTCATCTCGCGCCCCTTGCCGAGATCGACGCGCTCGCGCACTTGCTGTACGGCTTCCAGGACCCGGGTGCTCGGGTCGAGCTCGGCGACCTCCTGGGAGAGGTAGGCGAGCTTGACGGTCCGGCCGACGGCGATCCGGCCGGCCGCCGGCTGGTCCTCGCCCTCGGTACGCGCGGCCTCGGCCATGGCGCGCAGCAGCGAGGTCTTGCCGGCGCCGTTGACGCCGACCAGGCCGATGCGATCGCCGGGCCCGAGCTGCCAGGTGACGTGCTTGAGCAGCACCTTGGGCCCGGCCTGGACGGTCACGTCCTCCAGGTCGAACACGGTCTTGCCGAGCCGGGAGGAGGCGAACTTCATCAGCTCGGAGGTGTCGCGCGGCGGCGGCACGTCGGCGATCAGCTCGTTGGCGGCCTCGACCCGGAAGCGGGGCTTGGAGGTGCGGGCGGGGGCGCCCCGGCGCAGCCAGGCCAGCTCCTTGCGGACCAGGTTCTGCCGCTTGGTCTCCTCGGTGGCCGCGATCCGTTCGCGTTCCGCGCGGGCGAAGACGTAGTCGGAGTAGCCGCCCTCGTACTCGTAGACGTCGCCGCGCTGCACGTCCCACATGCGGGTGCAGACCTGGTCGAGGAACCAGCGGTCGTGGGTGACGCAGACCAGCGCCGAGCGGCGCTCCCGCAGGTGCTTGGCCAGCCAGGCGATGCCCTCGACGTCGAGGTGGTTGGTGGGCTCGTCGAGGACGAGCAGGTCCTGCTCCTCGATGAGCAGCTTGGCGAGCGCGATCCGGCGCCGTTCACCGCCGGACAGCGGCCCGATGACGGTGTCCAGGCCCTTGGGGAACCCGGGCAGGTCCAGGCCGCCGAAGAGGCCGGTGAGGACGTCCCGGACCTTGGCGTTGCCCGCCCACTCGTGGTCGGCCATGTCGCCGATGACCTCGTGCCGGACGGTGGCCGCCGGGTCGAGGGAGTCGTGCTGGGTGAGGACGCCGAGGCGCAGTCCGCCGGAGTGCGTGACGCGCCCGGTGTCGGCCTCCTCCAGCTTGGCGAGCATCCGGATGAGGGTGGTCTTGCCGTCGCCGTTGCGGCCCACCACGCCGATGCGGTCGCCCTCCGACACGCCGAGCGAGACGCCGTCCAGCAGGGCACGGGTGCCGTAGACCTTGCTGACGTTCTCGACATTGACCAGGTTGACGGCCATTTCACTCCTGCGCAGGGGGACGGTCAGCCTCCCAGCGTAATGCGCGCCGGGGGGCCGTCCCGCCGCGAGCTGTTTTCCGCCCGCCCGAGCGCGTACCTCGTCGAGGAGGGCGTACCCGTCCGGCCCGGGCAGTCGGTCGCGGTTGCCGGAGCCAGTCGTGACGTCCTTGGTGACGCCGTTCACCGGGCTGACGAAGGTGACCTTCACCCGCGGGTCCCGGCCCTTTCGCCCCGTTGCCGCTTGGGCGCCGATGGTGGGCTCGGGGCGCTTACAAGGCGTCATGCGCCCCGCTCGTGCTCCGGCGTCACACTCCGGTGTGCGCGCTGACGTCGTGCGCCGTGGTGATCACCCGCGCGCCCGGCGCGGGCGCGGTCGCCGTGCGCACCGTGCGGCAGGTGCCGGAGGCGAGGAGCGCCTCGGACACCTTCTGCGCCGACGCGGTGTCGCGGACCAGGAACGCCGTGGTGGGTCCGGAGCCGGAGACCAGCGCGGTGAGGGCACCGGCCGTGCGCCCCGTGTCGAGCGTCTGCGCGAGCTCCGGGAAGAGGGAGAGCGCGGCGGCCTGGAGGTCGTTGGAGACGGCGGCGGCGAGCGCGTCCGGGTCGCCCTTGGCGAGCGCGTCCAGGAGCTCGCGGGAGGCGACGGGCTCGGGGATGTCGAGGCCCTCGGCGAGCCGGTCGAACTCGCGGAAGACGGCCGGCGTGGACAGCCCGCGATCGGCCATCGCGAACACCCAGTGGAAGGTGCCGCCGACCTCCAGGGCGGTGAGCCGTTCGCCGCGCCCGGTGCCGAGGGCGGCGCCGCCGACCAGGCTGAAGGGCACGTCGCTGCCCAGATCGGCGCAGATGGCGAGGAGTTCGGCGCGCGAGGCGCCCGCGCGCCAGAGCTCGTTGCAGGCGAGCAGCGCGCCCGCCCCGTCCGCGCTCCCCCCGGCCATGCCGCCGGCGACCGGGATGTCCTTGGCGATGTGGATGTGCACGGCCGGGTCGATGCCCCGGCGCTCGGCGAGCGCGAGCGCGGCGCGCGCGGCGAGGTTGGTGCGGTCCAGCGGCACCTGGTCGGCGTCCGTGCCCTCGCAGGTGACGCTCAGTTCGTCGGCCGGCGTGACCGTGACCTCGTCGTACAGGCCGACGGCGAGGAAGACGTTGGCCAGGTCGTGGAAGCCGTCGGGGCGGGCGGCGCCCACCGCGAGCTGGACGTTGACCTTGGCGGGAACGCGTACCGTGACGCTCACTTGCCGGACTCCTCTGTCGGGGACGCGGACCGCGGCGCGGCGGACGTCCGGTGCTGTGCCCCCTGCGGGGACGCGGCCTCGGCGATCCGCGCGAACTCCTCCACCGTCAGCGCCTCCCCGCGCGCCTGCGGCGAGACCCCGGCGGCCACGAGCGCCGCCTCGGCAGCGGCCGCGGACCCGGCCCAGCCGGCGAGCGCCGCCCGCAGGGTCTTGCGCCGCTGTGCGAACGCCGCGTCGACGACCGCGAAGACCTCGCGCTTGGACGCCGTCGTCTTCAGCGGCTCCGCGCGCCGGACCAGGGAGACGAGCCCGCTGTCCACGTTCGGGGCGGGCCAGAAGACGTTGCGGCCGATGGATCCGGCGCGTTTCACCTCGGCGTACCAGTTGGCCTTGACCGACGGCACGCCGTACACCTTCGAGCCGGGTGCGGCGGCGAGCCGGTCGGCGACCTCGGCCTGCACCATCACCAGCGTCCGCTCGATGCTCGGGAAGGTGTCGAGCATGTGGAGGAGGACGGGGACGGCGACGTTGTAGGGGAGGTTCGCGACGAGCGCGGTGGGCGGGGGCCCGGGCAGTTCGGTGACGTGCATCGCGTCGGAGTGGACCAGCGCGAACCGGTCCGCGCGCGCCGGCATGCGCGCCGTGATCGTCGCGGGGAGGGCGCCCGCCAGGACGTCGTCGATCTCCACGGCGGTCACTCGGTCGGCGGCCTCCAGGAGCGCGAGGGTGAGGGACCCGAGTCCCGGGCCCACCTCGACGACGACGTCGTCCGGGTGGACCTCGGCGGTGCGGACGATACGGCGGACCGTGTTGGCGTCGATCACGAAGTTCTGGCCGCGCTGCTTGGTGGGGCGTACACCGAGCGCGGCCGCGAGTTCACGGATGTCGGCCGGGCCGAGGAGGGCGTCGGGGAGGGGGCTGCTCACGGGACAAGGGTACGGGCCGCCGGGATCCCGCCCGCCGGTCACCCGTGCAGCCGTGCCCCGCAGTGCGGCCAGGGCGTGGAACCGCGTTTCGTGTAGAGCTTCTTCGCACGGAACGTCTGCTCCTCGGCCGACGCGTCCTGCGGGCGCCCGCTGCCGCCGAGGCTGTGCCAGGTGTGGGTGTCGAACTGGTACAGCCCGCCGTACGTCCCGGAGGGGTCCACCGCGCCCGGGCGGCCGCCGGACTCGCACGCGGCGAGACCGTGCCAGTTCAGGCCTTCGGCGCCCTTCACGGAGTCCGGGTGCGGCTTGGTGCCGACCTTCACGAGTTGCGGGCGCGGCTCGCGGACCACCTCGGACCGCTCGCGACGCGGCTTCTGCCGGACCCCGTTGACGGTCCGCAGGTAGTAGGTGACCCGGCGCAGCCCGGGCCGCCCGGCCCGCTCGACCACCTCGGTGCCCTTGAACACCGTCGGGTCCGACGTGCGCCGCACCTCGAAGGGAATGGTCTCCTCGCGCACCTCCTTGCCGTCCGTGACCCGCAGCACGGTCACCGTCTGCCCGTCGCGCGGGAAGCCGGCCTGTGGCACGGAGGTGGTGTCCTGGCCGTGCAGGGTGACCCCGGCCTCCTCGACGGCCTCGCGGACGGTCGCGGCGTTGGTGCGGATGGTGCGGGTCCGGCCGTCCGCCAGGATCGTGACCGTGCGCTCCGTGCGTACGTCGAGTGCGAGCCCGGCGCGACCGATGCTCTGGGAGCGTGAGGCCGACAGGTACGCGCCCTCGGCCCGCACCCCCATCTGGGTGAGCGCCCCGTCGACGGTGCGCGCCGTCGTCCACACCTCGCGCTGCTGACCGTCCAGCGTGAGCCGCACGGGGCGGCCGTAGCGCACCGCGACCTCGTCCCCGCTGGCCAGCTCCGCGCCGCGGGCGGGCGCCACCACGTCGTGCGCCCCCACTCGTACGCCTTCGTCGGCGAGCAGTTCGGTCACGTCGTCCGCGAACGTGTGCAGGACGCGCGGCCGGCCGTCGACGGTCAGCTCGATCGCCTTGTCCTTGGCGAGGAACGCGGTCGTGCCGCCGGCGAGGAAGGCGACGACCAGCGCCTGCGGCAGCAGGCGGCGCACGGCGGAATCCGGGCGCTGGATGTACCGCGCCTTACGCCGGCGCGCGGCACGTCGACCCGCCCCGGCGCGCACTACCGGCGCGGGCGCCCCGCTCTCCGGCACGCGCCCGCCCTGACGCGGCAGCACCGGCTCCCCGGGCTCCCCCGGCTCGCTCGCATACGCCTGCGCCTGCGCTGCCGGAACGGCCCGGGCTCCCGCCTCGGCCGCGATCTCGTACGCCGGCCGGTACGTGTCACCCCCGTAGGCGGCCACGCCGTATCCCTGCGTCACGGCGTCGTGCACGCCGGGCACCGCTGGCGCGTCGTATGCGCCTTGCTCCCCGTACGCGCCTTGCTCCCCGTACGCGCCGCCCCCGCCGTGCGCCCCCGGCGCACCGTAGGGGTCGTACGCCTCAAACGTCTCGTACTGCGATGTGCTCACGCCGACACGCTCCAGAGGGCCAGAGGGGTCCGGATCGGGCCCCCAGAACCTAGCGGAGCGTCGGTCACTCTCCAAAGCGGCACGACTACGCACGGTCGCGACGGGGCCCAAGCTGTGCCCGAGCGAGCGTTACACGTCGGTTATGATCGGTACACCCTCAGTAGTCGAAGGCGCGAGCCGTGTTCACGCCCAGGGCCGTCGCCAGCGCGTCCTCGTCGATGCCCCGTACGGCGGCCATCGCGCGCACCGTGACCGGAATGAGATACGGGGCGTTGGGCCGTCCGCGGTACGGCGCCGGGGTCAGGAAGGGCGCGTCGGTCTCCACGAGGACCAGTTCCAGCGGAGCGACGGCGAGCGCGTCCCGGAGATTCTGGGCGTTCTTGAAGGTGACGTTGCCGGCGAAGGACATGAAGTAGCCCTCGCGTGCGCACACCTCCGCCATCTCGGCATCCCCGGAGTAGCAGTGGAACACCGTCCGCTCGGGGGCGCCCTCCTCCTTGAGGACGCGCAGCACGTCCGCGTGGGCGTCCCGGTCGTGGATGACGAGGGCCTTGCCGTGCCGCTTGGCGATCTCGATGTGGGCGCGGAACGAGCGTTCCTGGGCGGCCTTGCCGTCGGGCCCGGTGCGGAAGTAGTCGAGGCCGGTCTCGCCGACCCCCTTCACCTGGGGCAGCCCGGCCAGCCGGTCGATCTCGGCGAGCGCCTCGTCCAGGGCCGCGTCTCCGCCGGCCGTGCGGGTGCCCTGCCGGGACCAGCCGTCGGGGTCGCCGTGGACGATGCGCGGGGCCTCGTTCGGGTGCAGGGCGACCGTCGCGTGGACGTTCGCGTGGGCGGCCGCCGTCTCGGCCGCCCACCGGGAGCCCTTGAGGTCGCAGCCGACCTGGACGACCGTGGTCACGCCCACCGAGGCGGCCTTCGCGAGACCCTCCTCGACCGTGCCGGACTGCATGTCGAGGTGGGTGTGGGAGTCGGCGACCGGTACCCGGAGGGGTTCCGGGAGCGGCGGTGCCGCGTTCTTGTCGGCCGCGGCCGAGGCGTTCGCGGAGGCGTTCGAAGGCATGCCCCGATCCTACGAAAGGGGCACGCCCCGCCGGACCCGCGTCCGGCTCAGCTCGCCTTGCGCTGGAACGGATGCAGGAGATCGGACAGGTGCCAGTGGTGGGACGCCTTGACCTGCGCGGAGGCCTCCGTCGCCGCCGCGGGTCCGGTCTCGGTCTCCTCGGCCACCTCGGGCCCGCCGCTCTGCACCGGTCGCCGGGACGACTGCTGGGCCGCGCTGTGCACCGACGAGACCTGTCCCGCGCGCATGATCCGCAGGACATGGCCGTCGCAGTTCTGGCACGAGGGCCGGCTCAGCGGGGACGGGACGACCTGGCCGTTCGCCACATACATGACGAACTCGTGGTTCTCCGCGTCCGTGTGGTGCTCTATCTCGTACGACTGCTCCCAGCCGTGCCCGCATCGCATGCAGGCGAAGGAATACGACTCGTGAACGACGGCTGTGGCCGCACCGCGGAGGCCGGTCTGCCCTGCGATCTCACTCATGCCAGCTCCTGTTGTCCGCTGGACAAGCACCTCCGACCGCTGGGATTCCCCCCGGAATCCCATGGAGGTGAGGGACGGGTACGTCCCTGCTGACCAGTGGACGCCTTCACCGGCGCGAATGCGACGGGCCTGTCGAGTGTTGGATGCGATTTGGAGTCTGCTTGCCAAATCGGCCTCGTCGCGTAGGGCTGGGCTTTGCGTTTCCCGCCCTTGCTTTACCGTCCCGTGGGGCGCGCGCTCAGAGGAGGAGCGCCCCGCTCAGAGGACACATCACCGCAGGTCAGAGGCGCATGCTCAGAGGAAGAGCGACGGGCTCAAGGATCGAGGGGTGTCCCCTCGCCGGCTCCGGGTCCCGGGACGCCCCGTCAGGGGCGCGCGGAACTGCCCGGCCGGCCCCGGCGACCCGCGCTCCACTGCCCAGGAGCAACCACGACGCCGCTGCCGGAACCGCCGTCACCCGTCGGCGCGCTTCGCCGCCACCACCGCGTCGAACACGACCCGCTTCGGAATCCCCGCCTCGACCGCCACCGCGGCGATCGCCTCCTTGCGGCGCTCGCCGGCCTCCTCGCGCACCCGCACCCGCCGGACGAGTTCCGCCGCGTCGAGCTCCTCGGGCCCGCGCTCGGGGGCGCCCTCGACGACGACGGTGATCTCGCCGCGCACCCCGTCGGCCGCCCACACCGCGAGCTCGGCCAGCGGACCGCGCCGTACCTCCTCGTACGTCTTGGTCAGCTCACGGCAGACGGCGGCCCGCCGCTCGGCACCGAAGACCTCGGCCATGGCGGCGAGGGTGTCGTCGAGGCGGTGCGGTGCCTCGAAGTAGACGAGGGTGCGGCGCTCCTCGGCGACCTCCTGGAGCCGGGAACGGCGTTCGCCGGCCTTGCGCGGCAGGAACCCCTCGAAGCAGAACCGGTCGACGGGCAGCCCGGACAGCGCGAGCGCGGTGAGCACGGCGGACGGCCCCGGGACCGCGGTGACGCGGATCTCCTTCTCCACGGCGGCCGCGACCAGCCGGTAGCCCGGGTCGGAGACGGAGGGCATCCCGGCGTCGGTGACGAGCAGCACGCGCGCGCCGCCGACGAGTTCCTCGACCAGCTCGGGCGTGCGGGCGGCCTCGTTGCCCTCGAAGTAGGACACCACGCGCCCCTTGGGCGTCACACCCAGCGCCTGTGTGAGCCACCGCAGCCGCCGGGTGTCCTCGGCCGCGATCACATCGGCGCCGGTCAGCTCGGCCGCGAGCCGGGGCGGCGCGTCCGCGACGTCGCCGATGGGGGTGCCTGCGAGGACAAGGGTTCCAGTCACGCCCCCATCCTCGCAGCCGCCACCGACAGCGCCGTCCCCGGCAACCGCGGCCGCCGATCGCAAAGGAACCCACCTCTAAGCCCCATTGCACGGGACTCACACAGAACGGTTCCCTACGATGGCGCGGTGACCAGTACCGCGTCCTCCACGGACACCCGGCAGGGCCAGGCAGCGCTCGACGAGCGGTCGACGTGGCAGCAGCGGCTGCGCCGATTCGGCTACACGGCGAGCCCGGCGCACACGGCGCACACCACCGGCGGCGTGAGCGCCGCGGGCGCCGGCGTGGGCGCCGATGTCGTCGACCGCCTGGTCCCGCCGTACGCCGAGCCCAGCTCCCGGCTGTGGCTCGGCCTGGGCGTGCCCCCGGTGCTCGCCGAGCGGATCACGCGGTGGTCGGCCTGGGGCGGCCCGCTCCTGGTGACGCTGATGGCGGGCCTGCTGCGGTTCTGGAACCTGGGCAGCCCGAAGGCGGTGATATTCGACGAGACGTACTACGCGAAGGACGCGTGGGCGCTCGTCCACCGCGGTTTCGAGGTCAACTGGGACAAGAACGCCAACGATCTGATCCTGCAGGCGAACGGCCATGTCACGGTCCCGGCGGACGCGGCGTACGTCGTGCACCCGCCGGTCGGCAAGTACGTCATCGGGCTCGGGGAGCTGATCTTCGGCTTCAACCCGTTCGGCTGGCGCTTCATGACGGCGCTGCTGGGGACGCTGAGCGTGCTGCTGCTGTGCCGGATCGGGCGCCGGATGTTCCGTTCCACCTTCCTGGGCTGCCTGGCGGGCGGCCTGATGGCGGTGGACGGGCTGCACTTCGTGATGAGCCGGACCTCGCTGCTCGACGGCGTGCTGATGTTCTTCGTGCTGGCGGCCTTCGGCTGCCTGGTCATCGACCGGGACAGGTCACGGGAGAGACTCGCGGCCGCGCTGCCGCCCGATGCGGACGGCCGGATCCGCCCCGACGCGCGCGTGGCCGACGCCTTCCGCTTCGGCTGGCGTCCCTGGCGCTGGGCGGCGGGTGTGCTGCTGGGCCTCGCGATCGGCACCAAGTGGAACGGCCTCTACATCATGGTCGCGTTCGGCCTGATGGCGGTGTTGTGGGACGTCGGCGCCCGCAAGGTGGCCGGTGCCCGGCATCCGTACAAGGCGGTCCTGAAGTACGACACGGGGATCACGTTCCTGGCGACGGTCCCGGTGGCGACCGCCGTCTACCTGACGTCCTGGATCGGCTGGATCCTGTCCCCGACCGACGGCAGCGGCGGCTACTTCCGCAACTGGGCGGCCACCGACGGCAAGGGCGGCGACTGGACGTTCCTGCCGGACTGGCTGCGCAGCCTGTGGCACTACGAGCACGAGGTGTACCTCTTCCACGTCGGCCTGTCGTCGCCGCACACCTACATGTCCAACCCGTGGTCCTGGCTGGTGCTGGGCCGCCCGGTGTCGTACTTCTACGAGTCGCCCTCCCCCGGTGCGGACGGCTGCCCGTCAAACGCCGGACAGAAGTGCGCGCGCGAGGTGCTGGCGATCGGCACGCCGCTGCTGTGGTGGGCGGCCTGCTTCGCGATCCTGTACATCCTGTGGCGGTGGGCGTTCCGCCGTGACTGGCGGGCCGGCGCCATCGCCTGTGGCATCGCGGCCGGTTACCTGCCCTGGTTCATGTACCAGGAGCGCACGATCTTCCTCTTCTACGCCGTCGTCTTCGTGCCGTTCCTGTGCCTGGCGGTGGCGATGATGATCGGCGCGATCATCGGCCCGCCGGGCTCCAGCGACACCCGCCGCCTGGTCGGCGCGTCCGGGGCCGGCGTACTCGTCCTGCTGATCGCCTGGAACTTCATCTATTTCTGGCCGCTGTACACCGGTACGGCGATCCCCATCGACTCCTGGCGCTCGCGGATGTGGCTGGACACCTGGGTCTAGCTGGGCAGAAACGTCACGAGGGCGCGGCATTCAGCCGCGCCCTCGTGGTCGGAGGAGAGGTGACGCCTCCGCCTTTCATCCAGGTGCTCCGGCTCGGCTGCCTGGAACCCCATCGAGAAGGTCACGATCGTCAGGCCCAAGACCCGCTAGCAGCAAGGAACGTGAGATGCCCAGGTCGAAGCAGAGCCATGCAGCGGCCGGATGGATGGCAGCAGCGGCGTTGCTGACGTCTGGATGTGCTGTTCTCGACAGCAGCTCTGCTGATGCCCGAGGGCCGGGCGCGTCCTACGAGCAGGCGTACGCCGACCACGAGCCGTTGCACGTGGTCGGCTACCCCTCCACCGGCTCGTTGCTGGTGATGCAAGAGCTCGTGCGGGACATCGCCGACGGCAGGACGGCTGAGCTCCGCAAGCTGGCGACCAGCGACAGCAGCGATGCGGTAGCCCAAAAGACCGCCGAGAACTGGATCAAGGGCTTCGGAGCCGGCGCCCGCGGCAAAGTGACAGGCGATTTCTATGACGACGGTTCAGAACGCCAAGTCGTGGTCCTGTACTTCCATGGCACCCACCAGGTCAAAGAGTTCACCGTTCGGCTCGACGGCGGTGCGGGCAAGGAGGACTGGCGGGTTCTGATGAAGTCGGCCGATTTCAAGGACGCCACCCAAGCTCCCGGCTGGGCGCCGAAGGAGCCGGGAGGAACCGGCTCCACCATGAAGAACAACAACTGATCGCATGGGCACCCGAGGCCCCCGCCGTCCGGAACGAGCCGGAGGGCTGGGGCTTTCCCCTTCCCGTTTCACGGCGCCCTGCGCCCTCTGGTCCGCAACAGCGCAAACCCTCTGACCAGGCGCTGACGTGCTGTTTGTCTCGCAACGCTGGTCCACGCCTGGTCCACACACATTGATCCACAACGTGACAGAGCCGGATCAAGGTGAGACAGACCCCCTGCAGAAGGGGCGCCCCTCATCAAGGGACACCCCTTCTGACCAGCACCTACGCTGGCCTGCGCGGAGGCGGTGGGATTTGAACGTCCCACCCCTCGGCCGTAGGTTGCCGTGGTCTTATGCCAGCGCTCGTGACCAGACGGCCGCTGTCGCCGCCGTAGACGGTTCGGACATGCACCCTCGGCGAGGGGTCACCGTTCTGGTCGAGGGCGGTGAACGCCAGTACGGGGACGACTGACTCCTTGTTCGCGTTCTTGATGGCCAATGTCTGGCTGATGGAGTTGTCGCCCCCCTCGCGCTGACAAGCGAACGACACCGCCCTCTCACCCGGCCCCCGCCCACGGTCACGGCCCACACACGGCCCAGAGTGGGGATCGCGTGCCCAGTCGGCGTGAAGTGCCTGTTCAGGTGCCTCGCCGGCCGCGACGCGGCAACTTCCTCTATTTCTGGCCGCTGTACACGGGCACGGCGATTCCCGTCGATTCCTGGCGTTCACGTATGTGGCTCGATGCCTGGGTATGAGCCACATCCCTGATTTCTGTTCAGACAACAATTAGTCAACATCTGACACAGGGCCCTCACGTCCGCCTAGAGTGCGCACCAGAGCAAGCTTTTGAACGCGTTCACAAAATGCGGCAAAAGCTCACGGGGAACGGGGAGGGGATTCGCACCATGCGCAAGGGGGTCAAGGCGGCCATAGTCGGCGGCGTCTGCACCGTGATGGTGGGCGGAGCCGGATACGGCGCCTACAACGTGCTGTCGGCGGTGCGCGGCGACGGCGGCGGCACACCGGCCGTACGGACCGGACCGCCCACCGCGGAGGAGATCAGGGACACCACGGGCAAGTTCTTCGCGGCCTGGGAGAAGGGCCAGTCGGTGACCGCGGCGTCGTACACGAACGACTCCGCCGACGCCGAACCGGTGCTCACCTCCTTCAGCGCCACCGCGCACATCAAGGACGTGCACATCACGCCCGGCAAGGCGACCGGAGCCACCGTGCCGTTCAGCGTGAAGGGGACGGTGTCCTACGACGGGAAGTCGAAGACGCTCGCCTACCGGAGCACCTTGCGGGTCGTGCGCGGCGAGACCACGCACCGCGCGCTCGTCGACTGGCAGCCTTCCGTGGTCCATCCGCAGCTCAGACGCGGCGACACGCTGTCCACCGGCGAGGCGGCGAGCCCGCCGATCGAGGCCGTCGACCGCAACGGCACGGTCCTCAGCAAGGACAAGTACCCGTCCCTGGGCCCGATCCTGGACGAGCTGCGCAGCCGCTACGGCGACAAGGCGGGCGGCACCCCGGGCGTGGAGCTGGTGATCCAGCACGCGTCCCAGGAGTCCGCCGACACCACGCTGCTGACCCTCGCGGCGGGCAGGGCGGGCAGGCTGCGCACGACGCTCGACGCGCGCGTGCAGGCCGCCGCCGAGACCGCGGTGACGAAGTACGCCGAGTCGTCGGTGGTGGCCGTCAAGCCCAGCACCGGCGAGGTGCTCGCGGTCGCCAACCACCGTGAGGACGGCTTCAACGCGGCCTTCCTCGGCGAACTGGCGCCCGGCTCCACCATGAAGATCATCAGCGCGGCCACCCTCATCGACACCGGGATCACCAACATGAGCGGCCCGGCGCCCTGCCCGCCGACCGCGACCTGGCAGAGCCAGACCTTCAGCAACCTCAAGGGACTTCAGCCGGACCTGAAGGCCACCCTCTCGGACAGTTTCGCGCGGTCCTGCAACACGGCGTTCGTGAAGTACGCGGACTCCGTCCAGGTCGACTCGCTCACCAAGGAGGCCGAGGACCGCTTCGGGCTCGGGCGCAACGACTGGAAGGTCGGCATCCCGAGCTTCGACGGCCGCGTCCCCGCTTCCGGCGGCCCGGACACCGCGGCCAACCTCATCGGCCAGGGCCAGGTGCAGATGAGCCCGCTGAACATGGCGTCGGTGACGGCGACCGCGATGACGGGAACCTTCCGGCAGCCGGTGCTCGTTTCCCAGAAGCTGGACGACCGTGAAGTGGCCACCGCGAAGGGCCTGTCGGCGAACACGGTCGGCCAGTTGCGCTCCATGATGAACCGCACCGCGACCAGCGGCACCGCGGCCGGGGTGATGAGCGGGCTGCACGGCAGCATCGGCGCCAAGACGGGTTCGGCGGAGGTCGACGGACAGTCCAAGTCGAACAGCTGGTTCACCGGCTACCGCGACGACGTCGCGGCCGCGGCCATGACCCAGGACGGCGGCCACGGCATCGACGCGGCCGGTCCGATTGTCGCGAGTGTGCTACGGATCGGTGGCTGAAGTCACTCGCACAGGGCGGGACTCTAGGCTGTTGCAGTCGTTGGGGAGCGTGAGGGCTACGGGGCGGCGGGGGCCCTGGGGAAGTGCGCGGAGGAACTGGACTGTGGGCAAGAGAAGGCGCGTCGTCGAACGACGGAAGAAGAGACCCGCCGTCATCGGCGGGATGATCGCCGTCGTGGTCGGCGGCGCCGGCTTCGGCCTCTACGCGCTGTACGGCGGCGGAGCGGCCGACGCGGCGTCGAAGGCGGCCGCCAAGCCCGTCAAGACCGGGCCGTTGTCGGCGACCGAGGTGCAGACGACGGCGCGGACCTTCCTGGCGTCCTGGCAGCAGGGCAAGGTCACGCAGGCCGCCGCCGTCACGGACGACGCCCAGGCCTGCGTCAGGCTGCTCACCGGCTACGCCAAGGACGCCCACGTCAAGGACGTCACGCTCACCGAGGGCGCGCGCACCGGCGCCAAGGTCCCGTTCTCGGTGAAGGCGACGGTGTCGTACAAGGGCGTCAGCAAGCCGCTGTCGTACGACTCCTCGTTCAGCGTGGTGCGGCGCACCAGCGACGGCAAGCCGGTGGTCGACTGGCATGCCGCGGTCGTCCACCCGGACCTCGCGGACGGCGACACCCTGGCCACCGGCGAGTCCGGCACGCCGCCCATCAAGGCCCTGGACCGCGACGGCGGGGAGATCACCACCGCCAAGTACCCGTCGCTGGGCACGGTCCTGGACGGGCTGCGGGAGAAGTTCGGCAAGAAGGCCGGCGGCAAGGCGGGCGTCGAACTGCGCGTGGTGCGCGGCAAGGCGTCCCAGAAGGCGAAGCTGTCGGACAAGACCCTCCTGGAGCTCAGCAAGGGCACGCCGGGCACGGTGAAGACGACGCTCAGCCCGACCCTCCAGGCGGCCGCCGAGAAGCAGGTCACCACGCAGAAGAACGCCTCGGTCGTCGTCATGCGTCCGTCGACCGGCGAGATCTACGCCGTGGCCAACTCCAGCCACGGCTTCAACGTGGCCTTCCAGGGCTCGCTGGCCCCCGGCTCCACGATGAAGATCGTCACCTCGACGATGCTGTTCGAGAAGGGGCTCATCACCCCGGACGCCTCCCACCCCTGCCCCAAGACGTACAAGCTGGCCGGTTGGACGTTCCACAACGACGACGACTCCGAGATCAAGAAGGGCACGTTCAAGCTGGCCTTCGGGGCGTCCTGCAACAACGCCTTCATCAACTTCGCGCCCAAGCTGTCCAACAGCGACCTGACGACCGAGGCCCAGCAGGTCTACGGCCTCGGCATGAACAACTGGGCCATCGGCGTCCCGACCTTCGACGGCTCGGTGCCGGTGCAGAGCGGCGCGCAGATGGGCGCCTCGCTGATCGGGCAGGGCGGGGTGCGGATGAACCCGCTGAACATGGCGTCGGTGGCGTCCACGGTCGAATCGGGCGTCTTCCACCAGCCGTACCTGGTCTCCCCCTCGGTCGACAACCGGACCGTCGCCAAGGCCTCGCGCACGATGTCCGCGAAGACGCAGTCCGAGCTGAAGGAGGTCATGCAGTACACGGCGGCGTACGGCACGGCCGCCAAGGCGATGGCCGGTCTCGGCCCGGACTACGGCGCCAAGACGGGCTCGGCGGAGGTCGACGGGCAGAAGAAACCGAACGGCTGGTTCACGGCGTACAAGGGCGATCTGGTGGGCGCGGGCGTGGTCCAGGCCGGCGGCCACGGCGGTGACACGGCCGGGCCGATCGTGGCGGCGCTGCTGAAGCTGGGGTCGACGCTGTAGGCGGCGCTAGCCGGCCACAGGGGTGCTCATGTAGGTGCGCCTGAGGAAGCGCAGCAGCGCCTTCGACTCGAACTGCACCACCGCCGTGCCGTGGTCGGAGTGGAACTCCACCACGGCCTGCACCCGCCCCAGCGGCCACACCCGTACGTCACCGCTCTCCGCCGGTGCCCTGAGTCCCTGTTCCAGCAGCGCGCGAGAGAACGTCCACTCGTCCGTCCCGGGCAGGCCGACGCGCACCGATCGCGGATCGGCGTCGGGGTCGTAGCGCAGGACGACGGGCACCGCACCCGGGTCCTCCCGCGCGTCCTCGTCCGTGACGATGTGGGCTCGCGCATACTGCTCGACTACAGACATCGGACTGCCCTTTACGCTCCGTTACCTTTGCGAAAGCTGTGCAACCGCTTCTTCTCCAAATGTCGCACATTTTCCGGATTGCGCTTGCGGAGGCCGTGACATCTCATGCGGTTCCCCGGTGCACCTCGACATCCTTCGACCGGCCTCGGTGTGCGATACACGACTCTCTCGCTCTTGCAAAAGCTTCGCAACAACACATTAAAATCGAACGGTGCACGTACCTGACGGATTCATCGACGCCCCCACTTCTGCGGTCACCGCGGTGGTCGCGGCCGGTGCCCTCGCCGTGAGCCTGCGCGGCGCCCGCCGTGAACTCGACGAGCGCACGGCACCACTCGCCGGCCTGGTGGCGGCGTTCATCTTCGCCGTACAGATGCTCAACTTCCCCGTCGCGGCCGGAACAAGCGGGCATCTCCTGGGCGGAGCGCTGGCCGCGATACTCGTCGGCCCCTATACCGGGGTCCTGTGCGTCTCCGTGGTGCTGCTGATGCAGGGCATCCTGTTCGCGGACGGCGGCCTGACCGCGCTCGGCGTCAACATCACCGACATGGCGATCGTGACGACCGTCGTCGCGTACGCCGTCTTCCGGGGTCTGCTGAAGGTCCTGCCGCGCAGCCGGCGTTCGGTGACCGCCGCCTCCTTCGTCGCCGCCCTGCTCTCCGTCCCGGCCGCCTCCGTCGCCTTCACGCTGCTGTACGCGATCGGCGGCACCACCGACGTCTCCATCGGCAAGGTGGCCACGGCCATGATCGGTGTGCACGTCCTCATCGGCATCGGCGAGGCCGCGATCACCGCGCTCACGGTCGGCGCCGTCATCGCGGTGCGCCCCGACCTGGTGTACGGGGCGCGCGAGCTGCGTCAGGGGCTGAAGTTGCGCGTGAACGGCGTGCTGGTGGACGCGCCCCCGTCACGGCCGGCGCCCACGGCGCCCGTGGCGGCGCGCACCTCGCGGCGCGCGCTGTGGATCACGGGGCTCGCCGCCTCCCTGGTCCTCGCCGGCGTCGTCAGCTTCTACGCCTCCGCCGACCCGGACGGTCTGGAGAAGGTCGCCCACGACAAGGGCATCGACGTGAAGGCGCGGGAGCACGCGACCGCCGACTCCCCGCTCGCCGACTACGGCGTCAAGGACGTCTCCGACGCCCGTCTCTCCGGCGGTCTCGCGGGCGTCATCGGCGTCGGCGTGACCGTCGTCGCGGGCAGCGCGGTGTTCTGGGCGGTACGCAGGCGCCGGGGCGCGGAAGCGCCGTCCGAGGCGCTCTGACATGGGCGCCGGACACGCCCACAGGCTCTATCGGCACGCGCACTCCCCCGTGCACGCGCTCCCCCCGCACACCAAGCTCGCCGCCGCCTTCGCCTTCGTGGTCGTCGTGGTCTCCACACCGCGCACGGCCATGTGGGCGTTCGCCCTGTACGCCGTGCTCCTCGCGGGCGTCGCGCACCACGCGCGCGTGCCCGCTTCCTTCGTCCTGCGCCGGCTGCTGATCGAGGTGCCGTTCGTCGCCTTCGCGGTGCTGATGCCGTTCGTGGCGGAGGGCGAGCGGGTCGACGTCCTCGGTCTCTCGCTCAGCGTGAACGGCCTGTGGGGCGCCTGGAACGTACTCGCCAAGGGCACCCTCGGCGTCGCCGCCTCCGTGCTCCTCGCGGCCACCACGGAGCTTCGCGAACTGCTCCTCGGGCTCCAGAGGCTGAGACTCCCGCCGCTGCTCGTCCAGATCGCCTCCTTCATGATCCGCTACGGCGATGTCATCACCGACGAGATGCGCCGGATGCGGATCGCTCGGGAGTCGCGCGGCTTCGAGGCGCGGGGCGTGCGCCACTGGGGCGTGCTCGCGAAGTCCGCCGGCGCGCTGTTCATCCGCTCCTACGAGCGCGGGGAGCGCGTCCACCTGGCCATGGTGAGCCGCGGGTACGCCGGCTCGATGCCGGTCATCGACGAGGTGACCGCGTCCCGGGCGCAGTGGTCCCGCGCCCTCGCACTGCCCTTGTCCGCTCTTGTCGTCTGCCTGTTGGGATGGGCCCTGTGACTGCTTCCCTGGAGGTCTCCGGCCTCGCCTTCGCCTACCCCGACGGGCACCAGGCCCTGTTCGGGGTCGACTTCACCGTCACGCGCGGCGAGCGGGTCGCGCTGCTCGGGCCGAACGGCGCCGGCAAGACCACCCTCGTCCTGCACCTCAACGGCATCCTGAGCGGCGGCACGGGCACGGTGACGGTGGCCGGACTGCCGGTCGGCAAGCGGCACATGGCGGAGATCCGGCGCCGGGTCGGCATCGTGTTCCAGGACCCGGACGACCAGCTGTTCATGCCGACGGTCCGCGAGGACGTGGCGTTCGGACCGGCGGCGGCCGGGCTGAAGGGCGCCGAACTCGACGCACGCGTGCGTACCGCCCTGGAACGGGTCGGCATGGCCGGCTTCGCCGAACGCCCGCCGCATCACCTCTCCTTCGGCCAGCGACGCCGGGTCGCCGTCGCCACCGTCCTCGCCATGGAACCGGAGATCCTCGTCCTCGACGAACCCTCCTCCAACCTCGACCCGGCCTCCCGCCGCGAACTCGCCGACATCCTGCGCTCCCTGGACGTCACGGTCCTCATGGTCACCCACGACCTGCCCTACGCCCTGGAGCTGTGCCCGCGCTCCCTGATCCTCAGCGACGGCACGATCGCCGCCGACGGCCCCACCGGTGAGCTCCTCTCCGACGACACCTTGATGCGCGCCCACCGGCTGGAACTGCCGTTCGGCTTCGACCCGCGCGCGGCGACGGCCGGACGCGGCGGCGCCTGACGCGTTTCCCTGACGACCGTCCCGCGCGTCCCCGCGTCCGTGACAATGGGCGGGTGACGCATCAAGAGGACACGGGGCCGCCACGGCTGGACGACCAGCTGTGCTTCGCGCTGTACGCCGCGCAGCGCGCCGTGACCGCCGCCTACCGCCCGCTCCTCGACGACCTCGGGCTCACCTACCCGCAGTACCTCGTGCTGCTCGTCCTGTGGGAGCGGGGCGAGACCACGGTGAAGGAACTGGCCGGCGCGCTCCGCCTCGACTACGGCACGGTGTCGCCGCTGCTGAAGCGGCTGGAGGCGGCGGGTCTGGTGCGCAGGGAGCGCGCGGAGCGGGACGAGCGCTCGGTGCTCGTCGTGTGCACCGAGCGTGCGGAGGAACTGCGGGAGCGCGCGGCGCGCGTACCCGGCGCCCTGCTCACGACGACGGGACTCGACGGCGCGGACGTCGTGCGGTTGCGCGAGGAGTTGCGGGCGCTCGCGGACCGCGCGAACGGCGCGGCCACACGCCCGGCGTAGCGCCGGGCGCGCACCCCGACATCGCACGCCCCGCCCCCACCCTGCCCCACCCTCATCACCCCCGCCCTCCTGTTACCCGCGGTTTCCACCCCCTGGTAATCCAGAGACTTCCTACCGGTCGGTACCTTGTGCACGATGTACTTGCACACCATCGTGTTGCCCATCATCGTTTCCACCCTGGGGGAGGTCCCGCCGTGACCGAAGGCGCCACCGTCGACACCCGTCCGACGAAGATCATGTATGTCGCCGAGGCGACCGCGCACGGTGGCCGGGACGGGTATGTGACCAGCCAGGACGGCCAGATCGACCTCAAGGTCGCGATGCCTCCGGAGCTGGGCGGCGACGGCAACGGCACCAACCCCGAGCAGTTGTTCGCGGCGGGCTACAGCTCCTGCTTCCACAACGCGCTGATCCTGGTCGGCAACCGCTCGGGCTACGACCTGACCGGCTCCACGGTCGCCGCGAAGGTCGGCATCGGCCCCAACAAGCGGCGCGGCTACGGTCTCGCCGTCGCGCTCAGCGTCTCGCTCCCGGTCCTGGACGCGGACGTCGCGGCGAAGCTGGTGGACGCCGCCCACGAGGTGTGTCCGTACTCCAACGCGACCCGCGACAACATCGACGTGACGATCGTGCTCGGCTGACCTCACGCCCCCCGCTCAGGCACACCCCTGAGGCACACCCCACTGAGGCACAGCTCACGCCCGTACCGCCCCGGTACCGAGGAATCGCGGGCCCCGCGGGTGCGTTGCCCCCAAGGGTGCAGGCGATCAGGAAGGATGTGGCGGGCGTGGACGTGAACGGCACTGTGGCCGAGGGCTTCGAGCCGGTCAGGGACGCGTTCGCGAAGAACTTCGAACTGCTCGGGGACCGGGGCGCGGCGGTCGTCGTGTACCGGGACGGGCACCGGGTCGTCGACCTGTGGGGCGGGGCCCGGGACTTCGACGGGGACGTCGGCGAGGCGCCCTGGGAGCACGGCACCGCCCAGATCGTGCGCTCGGCGACCAAGGGCGTCGCCGCCGCCGTACTGCTGCTTCTGCGGCAGCGCGGGGAACTGGACCTGGACGCCCCGGTGGGTGACCTCTGGCCGGAGTTCAAGGCGGCCGGCAAGGAGCGGACGCTGGTGCGGCACCTGCTCGCGCACCGAGCGGGCGTACCGGCGCTGGACCGGCCGCTCACTCCGGAGGAGGCCGCCGACCCCGACCTGGGCGCGGCCGCGGTCGCGGCGCAGGCGCCGGTGTGGGAGCCGGGCACCGATCACGGGTATCACGCGCAGACGTACAGCTGGCTCACCGGTGAGCTGGTGCGGCGGGTGACCGGGCGGGGCGTCGGCGAGTGGATCGCGGACGAGATCGCCGGACCGACCGGTGCCGAGCTGTGGCTCGGGCTGCCGGAGGCGGAGCACGCGCGCGTGGGGCGTGTCGGGCCCGTCGAGGCCCCGGAGGCCGCCGGTGCGCTGCGGACCCGGCCCAAGCGGGCCGTCTCCGAGGCGTATGCCGACCCCGGGTCGCTGACCCGCCGGGCGTTCGGCGCGATCAGCCCGCTCCCGGACGAGAACGACCCCGCCTACCGCGCGGCCGCCCTGCCCGCTTCCAACGGCATCGCCACCGCCGACGGCCTGGCCCGCTTCTACGCCTCCCTCGTCGGCGAGGTCGACGGCGGCAAGCGGCTGTTCGCGCCGGAGACCGTGGAGCTGGCCCGCGCCGAGCAGTCGGCGGGGCCGGACCGGGTGCTGGTCGTCTCCACTCGCTTCGGGCTCGGCTACATGCTGCACGGCAGCGCGTCCCCGCTGCTCTCCCCCGCGTCCTTCGGCCACCCGGGCCGCGGCGGCGCGCTCGGTTTCGCGGACCCCGAGTCGGGCATCGCCTTCGGCTATGTCACCAACGGCTTCCGCAAGAGCGTGACGGCGGACGCGCGGGCGCAGGCGCTGGTTCGGGCGGTGCGCACGGCGTTGGCGTAACCGCGCCGCCGTACACGCCCCGGCGCCCGCGTACGCCCCTCGACACACGCGCCCGCGCTCAGAGCTCGGCGCCCCGCGCGGGCACGCCCTGCACGCCCGTCGCGCGCGAACCCCACACGCCCCGGGCGCGCGAACCCCGCACGCCCCGCGCAAGCACGGCCTCACCCCCGCGCGCCCACACTTCCTCACACGTTGATCGGATGCGAGTGCCGCCCGGAGTCCGCGTCGATCTCGCCGTGCGCCTTGCTCAGCAACTGCATGGCCAGTTCGTTCATGGCGCGGGCTCCCGCGATCTCCTCCCCGACTCTGGGCTGGTTGCTGTCGGATTCATGACGGCTCGCATGGCCGTGCGCGCGTACTTCCGTGCCGTCGGGCAGCCGCACCATGGCGACCGCGCGCGTGTGCGTGTCGTCCTCCAGGAACTCCAGCTCGACGTGCCATCCCACAGCGGTTTGCATCATGGGGACCACCTCCGCAATCGCTGCTTCCAGGGTGCTCCCTCGGGGCCCCGCCCGTCACGTCGGCACGGGACGCGCCGCCCCGCGCGCGGGTCACTTGCCGTCGAAGCTCGCGAAGTACGCGGCGGCCATGTCCTCGTCGGCGTGCCCCTGGCCGGCGGCGCGGGCGAAGCGTTCGGCGGCCGCCTCGGCGACGTCGAGGCGCACGCCGTGGCTCGCGCCGGCGGCGACGATCAGCCGGGCGTCCTTCCCGGCGGTGTCCACGGCGAAGGACGGCGGGGTCAGTCCGCCGTCGAGGATCAGCGCGGCCTTGGCCCGCAGATAGCCCATGTCGAGCGGGCCGCCCTCGATCAGGTCGAAGAAGTTGTGCGGGTCGACGTCGAGGCCCTGGGCGAGGGCCACCACCTCGCCGGCCGCCGCCGTCACCGCGAGGACCCAGCTGTTGGCGACCAGCTTGAGCCGGGTCGCGGTGGCCGAGGACCCGTCGTCACCGGTCCACAGCGTGCGGGCGCCGACGGCGTCGAATACCGGGGTGACCGTCTCCCGGCCCTGTTCGGGCCCCGCGGCCAGGACGGTGAGCTGTCCGGCCTCGGCGGGCTGGCGGGTGCCGAGGACCGGGGCGTCGTAGAAGACCAGGCCGTGCTCGCGGGCGAAGGCGGCCAGTTCGGGGATCTGGTCGAGTCCCGCGGTGGTGGACTGCGCCCAGACGACCCCGGGCCGCAAAGCGCCGGCGGCTTCGCGGACGGTCTGCAGGGCGGTGTCGCCGTCGTACAGCATGGTCAGCACGACGTCGGCGCCCTCGACGGCCTCGGCGGGAGTGTCGGTGACCTGGGCACCGTCGGCGGCGAGGGGTTCGGCCTTGGCGCGGGTGCGGTTCCACGCGCGGACGGTGTGCCCGGCCTTCAGGAGGTTGCGGCCCATCGCGGCGCCCATGATGCCGGTGCCCAGCAGGGCCACGGTCGGCTTGTCGGTCATGACGTCTCCCTGTCCTCGTACGTTCCGCAGCAAGCTTGGCGCATGGCGCGGCGGCCTGCGCGCGCCGGCCTGGCCGCACCAGGCCGTCCCCGGGACCGGGGAGAGGGCGTGTGGGGGCGTGGGAGGGCGTGGGGAGGGCGTGTGGGGGCGTGGGAGGGCGTGCGGGGCCCGGCCAGGGCCCCGCACATGACGGCCTGGCGGCCTGTCAGCCGTCGTTCTCCGAGGACGGGAGGTAGGCGCCCGGTACGTCGTCCGGCGTGTAGATCTTCTTGTCGCCGGGGTAGGGCTTGGTCCAGTTGTGGGTCTGGTACCAGGTGTAGCGGTTCATCTGGGTGGGGTTGGCGTAGTCGGGCACGGCGTTCGGGCCGGTCAGCCGCTGGTGCGAGGCCCAGGTCTTCCACTGCGCCGCGAGCGTCTTCTTGGCCGCCGGCACCGAGACCGTCGTCGGCGCGGCCGCCGCCTTGGTGTCCTGGGCCGCCGGGGTGTCCGAGCCGCAGGACGGCTGCGGGTTCACGCCGAGGGTCAGGGAGGTCCGGTTGGGGACCGCCGTGAACGGCGTGTCGTCCGCCTTGCGGGTGAAGGCCCCGTACATCGGGGTGGCGGCGCTGTCGAGCTGGTTCATCGGGTGTATCCCGAGGATCTGCTCGACGGTACGGACCATGGTGATCTGCGAGTAGTAGTGGTCGTCGACCGTGCCGTGCTGGGCGTACGGGCTGATGACCTGGACCGGCGCGCGGTGGCCGTCGACGTGGTCGAGGCCGGCCTGGGAGTCGTCCTCGACGACGAAGATCGCCGAGTCCTTCCAGTACTTGCTGTGGCTGATCTCGTCGACCATCCGGCCGACCGCGAGGTCGTTGTCGGCGACCTCGGCGGCCGCGTTGGCCGGGCCGCCGGTGTGGTCGTTGGAGAACCAGAACATGTTCAGGTTCGCCGGGCCGTTCTTCTCGAAGTCCTGCTTCCAGATCTGCTCTTTGTAGATGTCCGGGACGTCGAGGTCGAACAGCGGGAAGCCCTGCACCGACACGTCGTTGAGCGAGGGGATCGCCGACCCCGTCTTGATGGGGTAGGCGGTCGATGCCCCGGTCGCGGCCATGTTCTTGCTGTCGCAGTACAGGTTCTGCCAGTTCGCGCCGGCCGGCTTGCTCTCGTACGACTGGAACTCGCCGAAGTCCTTGACCGACCTGCCGGCCGCCTGCGCGCCGGTCCAGATGAACCCGGTCTTCTGGTGGCCGAGGACGTCGTTCTCGGTGTCGTAGCTGCGGGTGTACTCGCCGGCCGACGACTCGGTGTACTCCGGGTTGTCGGACTGCATCAGCCAGTTGTGGCCCTCGGCGGAGTTGGTGCCGATGTCGTAGAAGTTGTCGTACAGCCCGAACTGCTGGGCCAGCGCGTGCTGGTTGGGCGTGACGTTCGCGCCGAACTGGGTGAGCGAGGGGTTGCCGTCGCCCTGCGGGAGGTCGCCGAAGACCTGGTCGTAGGTGCGATTCTCCTTGACGAGCAGGAAGACGTGCTTGATCGTCGAGGGGTCGCCGATCCGCTTGGGGACCGGGACGGCCTTCTTGTCCCTGTTGCCCTTGGCGGTCTTGACCGAGTTGGACGTCCAGCCGTTCTGCTTGAACACCTTCGCCGTCTCGGACCTGACGACCTGGTCGCTCGGCATCGTGAACCGGGTGAGGCTCGACGTGGTGTCGTGCGTGTTGTGACCGGCGGCGTCGGGGCGCAGCGCGTCGATGCCACGGGCGTTGGCGACGACGACCTGCTTGCCGAGGGCGGTGATCCCCGACGGGAAGTAGTCCGTGGGGAGCAGGCCGACGAAGCGGGCCGGCTGCTGCGCGGAGGTGTAGCGGTAGACGGCGACGGCGTTGGCGCGGCCGAGCGTCACCAGGAGGCGGCCGTCGTCGGTGAGGGTGACCGCGTTCGGCTCGTAGCCGACGGACGCCTCGGGCCACGGCTGGGTGGCGATGGTCTGGACGACCCTGTCCTTGTGGCTGTCGATGACCGACACGCTGTTGTCGGCGGTGTTGGTGACGAACACCGCGCCCTGGCTCGCGTACACGGCGGTCGGGTGCAGACCGACGGCGATGGTGCCGACGGCGGCGGACGGGTCGGCGGTGTCGATGACGCTGACCGTGCCGGTGGTGGACGCGCCGGTCTTCGGGTCGGCGACCACGTCGGTGCCGTAGGAGTTGATGGTGGTGTCGCCGGCCTTGGCCGGACGCCCGCCCTCGTTGCTGACGTAGAGCTTGCCGCCGACCAGGGCGAGACCGCGCGGGGCGTTGCCGACGGCCCAGGTCTGCTTGATCGTGCCGGTCGCCGCGTCGATCGCGACCACCTTGTTCTGGCCGTTGACCGCGGAGTACACGGTGGCGCCGTCAGCCGAGAAGACCGCCGCGCCCACCAGCGCCTGCTTGGTGCCGTCGGCCGCGATCGGAACGGCCTTCGGGCCGGTGAGGGTGCCGTCCGCGTTGACGGTGAACCTGGTGTAGCCGCCGGCCTGGCCCAGCCACAGCTGCTTGCCGTCGGGCGAGTAGGCCGGGCCCTCCTGGCCGACCGCGCCACTGCTGATGCGCAGGTCGTCCGCCGCGTTGGTGCCGACCTTCTGCTTCACCTGCCCGGTCGCCAGGTCCATGATCACCAAGGAGGCGTCACCGTCGGCGACCGAGGCCGCGAGGTGGGTGCCGTCCGGGCTGACCGTCGACGACATGATCTTGCCGTCGTTGATGACGGTGCGGCTGCCGTAGGGGTTGATGTACTGGTCGGCGGAGACGACCTGGCCGTTGGCAGTGGTCTGGCCGACCTGCTGGGTGCCGAACTGGTACGTCGAGGCGACCGCGGTGCCCGTGACACCGAGGGCGACCGCGATGCCCGCCGTCACCAGTACGGCGCGGCGGCCGACATGTCTGCCGAAGAGGTCGACGTGTTTCTTCTCGATGGTCCGACGCCGGCGGGTTACCTGCACGGAACTGTCCCTTCAGTGGGTTTCGAGCAGATCGACGTTGCCGTCGAACTGCCAGAGCGGGTTCGGGGCGTCCCCGGTCGACGTCCGCACCAGGAAGTAGCCGTTGACTTCCTTGGGGCCGTCGCCGTCGGCCACGAACCGCCCGTCCGAGGTGATGTCGAGCTGGTAGATCGCCGTCCCCGTGACCGCGACGCCGGGGAGGTGCCAGCTCACGACGCAGCGCCAGTCGTTGCCCGCGCCCTCCTGGGCGGCCCGGCCGTCGCTCTTGGTGCACGCCGCCGTGGCCCGCAGCCGGGCCTCGGTGACGGCGGGGCGGTGGAGCTGATCGGTCTGCAGGCGGTAGAGGTGGGCGAACACCGTGGCGAGGGACTTCTGGACCTTGTCCTGCTCGATCCCGGAACCCGTCGACGGCGTGGCCACGGCGACCGCTGCGACGGTGACGGCGGTCAGTGCGGCCAGCGGCAGCACGCCGAGGGTGATCGCGCGGCGCCCGGAACCGTCGTAGGCCGGATTGGTGAAGTCGCGCCGTACGAACAGCACATGGGCCAGTACGGTCGCGAGCACCGCCCACACCAGGCTGACCGCGACGGCGGTCAGGAGCGGGGCGAGCTGGGCCGGGCTGGTGAACAGGCCGTTCCAGGAGATGAAGGCGTAGGTGGGCAGGGCGAGGCGCACGGCGACGGGCAGCGGCAGCATCTGGGCGACCGACATCGCCAGCGCGACGATCGGGGGCAGCAGCAGCCCCATCGGGGAGCGGCCCAGCGCGACCGACCCGAGCAGTCCGATCGCCGCGAGGGCGAGGGTCGGTGCGAGGGCCGCGATCCAGGAGAGCAGGACCCGGCCGGCCGCGTCCCCGGGCGTCAGCAGATGCCCGTCCAGTCCCACCAGGGGCTGGTTGCCGACCGCCGCCAGTCCGCCGACCGCGCTGGAGACGGCCAGCCCGGCCACCAGCAGCAGGATGACGGTGAGGCTGGCCAGTGACTTCGCCACGAAGATCCGCGCGGGCGAGCGGACCGCCACCAGCAGATGACGCCAGGTTCCGAGCCGGTCCTCGGAGGCGAACACGTCACCGGCGACCACCGAGGTCAGCAGCGGCAGCGCCCAGGTGCCCGCGAAACCGAGGATCACCAGCGGCCCGGCCCAGCCCGTGGCGTGCATCCAGCGGCCGAAGAGCGTGTCGGAGGGGAGCGTGCTCTGCTGGCTCACCCCGGCGACGAAGAGCGCCGGCGCGATCCAGCAGGCGAGCACCAGCAGCCGGATCCGCCACTGGGAGACCAGCTTGACCAGTTCGAACCGGTAGCCGCGGGAGACCGGCACGCGGCGGGCGGCGGGCGGGCGTCGGGTGACGGTGGTCGCGGTCACCGGCCGGCCTCCTCTTGTTCGGTGAGGGCGAGGAACGCGGCCTCCAGCGGTGATACGACGGGGGCGAGTTCGCGCACCGCGACGTCCGACCGCACGACCTTCGCGACGAGTTCGTCGAGGGCGGGCACCAGCGCGCGGACGACGAGTACGTCGGCGTCCTGTCGTACGCCGCTGTCGTCGACGATCCGGACGCCCTCCGTGTCGGCGGCGACCCGGCGCGCGGCCTCAGGGTCGGAGGTGCGCAGCCGGTAGTCGAGTTCACGGTTCTCGGCGGCCAGCTTGTTCAGCGGGCCGGAGAAGACGACCCTTCCGGTGGCGAGGATGGTGACCTCGGAGCACAGGGCCTCCAGGTCGTCCATGCGGTGGCTGGAGAGCACCACGCCGGTTCCGTCGGCGGCCAGCCGGGTGAGGACGCCGTGCACATGTCTCTTGCCGGCCGGGTCCAGGCCGTTGGACGGCTCGTCGAGCACGAGCAGCCGGGGGCGGGTGAGCAGGGCGGCGGCGAGCCCGAGCCGCTGGCGCATGCCGAGGGAGAAGCCGCGGGTCCTGTCGTCGGCGACATCGGTGAGCCCGACCTCGCCGAGCACGCCGTCGATGCCCGCCGGCCCCGTGTCCAGGCCGCGCAGGGCCGCCAGCGCGGCGAGGTTCTGCCGGGCGGTGAGCGAGGGGTAGAGGCCGGGCGCGTCCACGAAGCCGGCGACACCGTCGGGGGCGGCGAGCGTCCGCTCGACCGGCGTGCCCAGGATCTCCAGCCGGCCGCCGTCGGCGACGGCCAGGCCCAGCAGCAGGCCGAGCAGTGTCGTCTTGCCGGCGCCGTTCGGTCCGACCAGGCCGTGGATCTGGCCTTGCGTCACATCCAGCTCGACACCGTCGAGTGCGACGATGTCACCGAAGCACTTGGTGATCCCTCTGGCCCGGACAGCGTGGAGTGCGTCCATGAGTCCCACGAGTCCCTTCTTCCGCAACTCGCAGGGACCCTACGGAGAACACACAACCCAGGCACAGGCGGTCGGCTGAACGTTCGAAGAACGGTTCGTCAAGGCAACGGCAAGTCATGGAGCCCGCAAGCCGACTTGGCGCCGGAGCGGACGGCCATGCAGTGGGCTCACGCATGACGGCGGCGACCGGTGGAATCACCCGGAGGGCTGACGTACGACCGCGAGGATCGGTGGAATCACCGGGTGGGCTCACGCACGTCCGAGGCAACCGGTGGAATCACCCGGTGGCTCGCGTACGACCGCGAGGATCGGTGGAATCACCCGGTGGGCTCGCGTACGACCGCGGCAACCGGTGGAATCACCCGGTGGGCTCACGCACGACCACGGCAACCGGTGGAATCACCCGGTGGGCTCACGCACGACCACGGCAACCGGTGGAATCACCCGGTGGGCTCACGCACGTCCACAACGGTGGCCCCGGCGTGTTCGATCAGGGCGGCGGGCGGGATCGGGAAGACGGCGTGCGGGTCGCCCGCGGCGGCCCACACCACGTCGTGCCGCAGCAGCGCGCGGTCGGCGAGGACGCGCGTGCGGGTACGGTGCCCGAACGGCGGCACGCCCCCGATGGCGTACCCGGTGGTCTCGCGTACGACGTCCGCCTTGGCCCGGGTGACCTTCTCCGCGCCGAGTTCCTTGCGCACCAGCTCCACGTCGACGCGTGAGGCGCCGTCCATCAGCACCAGGACCGGTACCCCGTCGGCCGCGAAGATCAGCGACTTGCAGATCTCGCTGAGCTCGCACCCGATCGCCGCGGCGGCCTCGGCGGCGGTACGGGTCGCGTCCGGGAACCGCCGCACCCGCGAGGTCAGTTCGCCGAGCCCCAGTTCCGCCAGGGCGGCGGCGAAACGAGGGTGGGCTCCGGGACCCCCGGCGTCGGCGTCAGTGGCGGCTGTCGTCGTCATAGGGGGCACGCTAACCAAGCGGGCGGGGCGATGCGAGCGGTTAACACCGGGCCGCGCGCCCGCGGTGGCGGCACGCGCGGGCGGCTGTGGTCGCGGCACGCGCGGGCGCCCGGGGCCGTGGTGCGCGCGGGCGCCCGAGGCACGCGCGGGCGCCCGAGGCCGTGGCACAGGCGGGCGCCCGCGGCCGTGGCACGCGCGGGCGGCTGTGGTCGCGGCACGCGGGGGCGCCCGAGCCGTTGGTGCGCGCGGGCGCTCGCGGCGATGGTGCGCGCGGGCGCGAGGAAGCCGGTGAGGGCGCCCCGTCCCCACGGACCCTCACCGGCGGTCTTTCACGAGCCGTGTGTCAGGCGCGTACCAGCTCGCGGTCCTCGTCGTCCTTGCCGGAGTCGTCGCCGGCGTTCCTGTCGGACAGGGCGCGCAGGCCCTCGCCCTCGACGTCGACGTTGGGCAGCACGCGGTCCAGCCACTTCGGCAGCCACCAGGCGCGCTTGCCGAGCAGGGCGAGCACGGCCGGGACGATCGCCATGCGGACGATGAACGCGTCGAAGAAGACGGCGATCGCGAGGCCGAAGCCGATCATCTTGATCATGGACTCGCTGGAGCCGATGAAGCCGGAGAAGACGGCCATCATGATGACGGCGGCGGCCGTGACGACCCGTGCGCCGTGCTTGAAGCCGGTGACGACGGCCTGGCTCGGCTTCTCGCCGTGGACGTACGCCTCCCGCATCCGGGTCACGAGGAACACCTCGTAGTCCATGGCGAGGCCGAAGACGACGCCCACCATGAAGATCGGCATCATCGACATGACCGGGCCGGTCTCCTCGACGCCGAGCAGGCCGGACAGCCAGCCCCACTGGAAGACCGCGACCACGGCGCCCAGGGCCGCCATCACGCTGAGCAGGAAGCCGAGGGCGGCCTTCAGCGGGACGAGGATCGAGCGGAAGACCACGATCAGCAGGAGGAAGGCGAGGCCGACGACCAGGACCAAGTAGGGGATCAGGGCGTCGTTGAGCTTCTGCGAGACGTCGATGTTCATCGCCGTCGAGCCGGTGACCAGGACCTTGGCGTCCGTGTCGGCGGTGATCTCGGTGCCCTGGTCGCGGATCGCGTGGACCAGGTCCTCGGTGGTGGTCGAGGACGGCTTGGACTTCGGGATGACGGTGATGGTCGCGGTGTCGCCGGCCTTGTTGGCGGCGGCCGGGGTCACCGTGACGACGTCCTTGAGGCCCTTGATCTCGTTGTCGACCTTGTTGAACGCGGCCTTCGGGTGGGCGCTGTCCTTGGCGTCGACGACGACCATGAGCGGGCCGTTGAAGCCGGGGCCGAAGCCGTCGGAGAGCAGGTCGTAGGCGCGGCGCTGGGTGGTCGAGGTGGGCTGGGAGCCATCGTCGCCGAGGCCGAGCTGCAGGGAGGACGCGGGGACCGCCGCCGCGCCGAGGCCGACGACGCCGAGCAGCAGGACGGCGACCGGGCGCCGTACGACGAAGCTCGCCCAGCGGGTGCCCATGTTGGGCTTGTCGGCGTGCTTCTTCTTCGCGCGGCCGCCGCCGAGCAGCTTGCTCTTCTCACCGGCCGGCTTGATCTTGCGGCCCGCGAAGCCGAGCAGCGCCGGGATGAGGGTGAGGGCGATCAGGACGGCGACGACGACCGTGCCCGCGGCGGCCACACCCATCTTGGTGAGCATCGGGATGTTGACGACGGAGAGTCCGACCAGGGCGATCACGACCGTCAGACCGGCGAAGACGACCGCCGATCCCGCCGTGCCGACCGCGCGGCCGGCTGCTTCCTCGCGTTCGCGGCCCTCGGCGAGCTCCGCACGGTAGCGGGAGACGATGAACAGGGCGTAGTCGATGCCGACCGCGAGGCCGATCATCGTGGCCAGTGTGGAGGTGGTGGAGCCCAGGTCGAGGGCGCTGGCCAGGGCCGTGATCGTGGAGACGCCGATGCCGACGCCGATGATCGCGGTGAGCAGCGGGAAGCCGGCCGCGAGCAGTGAACCGAAGGTGATGACCAGGACGACCGCGGCGATCGCGATACCGATGACCTCGCTCGAGCCGGTCTCGGGCGTGGCGCTGAGCGCGTCGCCGCCGATCTCCACGGTCAGCCCGGCGTCCCGCGCGTCCTGCGCGGCCGCCTTCAGGGCGTCCCGTGAGGAGTCCTCCAGCTCCATGCCGGAGACCTTGTACCTGACCGAGGCGTACGCGATCCTGCCGTCCTTGCTGACGGCCTTGCCCTTGTAGGGGTCGGCGACCGAGTCGACCTCGGAGCCGCCGGACAGTTCCTTGACGGTCTTCTTGACGGTCGCCTTGTTGAGCTTGTCCGTCATCTTCTCGCCGGCGGGCGCCTTGAAGACCACGCGCGCGGTGGCGCCGTCGGAGCTGGTGCCCGGGAAGCGCTGGTCCAGCAGGTCGAAGGCCTTCTGGGCCTCGGTTCCGGGGATGGAGAAGGACGTGTTGCCGGCGGCGGGGGCACTGGCCGCGCCGACTCCGGCGAGGGTCAGCAGCGCCACCCATATGAGGGCGACGAAGTGCCGTCGCCTGAAGGCGAGCCGGCCCAGTTTGTAGAGGAACGTGGCCACGAGGGCGTACTCCCGGTCAGGTCGTGGGGTATTCAGGGCAGGGGTGATCAACCCGGTGGGTGGCAGGGGTGATCGGCCCGACGACGTGAGCGAAGGCGTCAGGTGGGCTGGCTGTGGGGAGGGGTCAGCCGGTGGTGGGCGCGCCGAGTGCGGGGAGCACTACGGCGTCGATGTACGACAGGATGAAGGCCTGGTCGGGCGGCTGCTCGTCGATCAGGGAACGGGCGGCGAACCCACCGATCATCATGTGCATCAGGAAGTCGATCGCCGGGTTGTCCGCGCGGACCTCACCCCGGTCGATGGCACGCCGCAGCACCTGGTTGAAGTCGGCCATCTCGGGCCCGATCAGATGCTCCTTGAACGCTTCCAGGAGGTCCGGGTTGCCGTGGACCGCCATGGCGAGACCTCGCATCAGCGCGGAGTTCTGCTCCATCTCGCAGTCGTCCGAGCGCAGGGTGAGGGCGTGCAGATCACCCCGGAGCGAGCCGGTGTCGATCTTGCCGAGGCCCGCGCCCCCGGGCTTGTTGTGCCGGACCGCCTTGGCCACCAGTTCGGCCTTGCCGCCCCACTGGCGGTAGAGGGTGGCCTTGCTGGACTTGGTACGGGCGGCGACGGCGTCCATGGTGAGGGCGTCGTAGCCGACCTCACGGAGCAGGTCGAGCACGGCCTCGTACAGCTCGGTCTCACGCTCGGGCGTGATCCGACTGCGACGCGCCGTTGCGACCTCAGCCATGCCACTCACCCTTCCCTGTTCCATCGGCAATCGGGTGCGTACATCCTGCACCTCGCTGCGTACATATTGAAGATACCCCGGGATCTAGAGAAACGAAACCGTTTCGTACGTGTGCTCGCTCACGCGCATCCGCCACGCGCGCGTGCCCACGAGTTGCTGGCCCCCTGTACCCGGAAAAGCATGGGGAGGTGAGCTATCTGCGCCTGCCGCATCTCCACGGTGACCTGTTGTGCTTCGTGGCCGAGGACGACCTCTGGCTGACCTCGCTGGACGCCCCGGGCCGCGCCTGGCGGCTCACCGTCGACCGCACCAAGATCGGCCATCCGCGCTTCTCGCCGGACGGCCGCCGGGTCGCGTACACGAGCTGGCGCAGTCTGGTGCCCGAGATCCACCTGGCCGACGTGGACGGCGGCCCGGGACGGCAGCTGACGTACTGGGGCAGCGCCGACACCCAGGTGTGCGGCTGGACGCCGGAGGGCGACATCCTCGCGGTGGCCTCGCAGGGGCAGCCGTTCTCCTATTTCACATGGGCCTACAAGGTGTCCCCCGACGGCGACCCGGGCCGCAAGCTGCCCTGGGGGCCGGTCTCCGACATCCAGGTCGCCGACGTCGACGGCGAGCGCAGGGCCCTGCTGCTCACCGGCACCCCGCCGCACGAACCGGCCGGCTGGAAGCGCTACCGGGGTGGCGCCATGGGCCGGCTCTGGCTGCACGGGCAGCGGCTGCTCGCCGGGATCGGCGGCCATCTGGACTCCCCGATGTTCGTCGCCGGCCGGATCGCCTTCCTCTCCGACCACGAGGGCGTCGGCAACCTCTACTCCTGCGCCTACGACGGCTCCGACCTGCGCCGGCACACCGACCACGACGCCTTCTACGCCCGGAACGCCGCCAGCGACGGCACCCGGGTGGTGTACCAGTGCGCCGGCGACCTGTGGCTCGTCGACGACCTCGGCCCGGACTCGGCGCCGCGCAGGCTGGAGGTGCGGCTGTCCGGGCCGCGCGCCGGGCGCCGCCCGTACCAGGTGCCGGCCGCCCAGCACGTCGACGGCGTCTCCGTGGACGAGACGGGCCGGGCCAGCGCCGTCGTCGTACGCGGCAGCCTGTACTGGCTCACCCATCGCGACGGCCCGGCCCGCACCATCGCCGACACTCCGGGGGTACGGGTGCGGCTCCCGGAGATGCTCGGCTCGACGGGGCAGATCGCGTACGTCACGGACGCCGGCGGCGAGGACGCGGTCGAGATCGCCCACCTGCCCCGGGCGAGCGGCGACCGCCCACCGCGCCGACTGGCCTCCGGGAAGCTGGGCCGGGTCCTGGAACTGGTCTCCGACCCGCTGGGCGAGCGGCTTGCGGTCGCGGCGCACGACGGACGGCTGCTGTTGATCGACGTGTCCGAGGATGTTGAGGGCGACGGGGCGTCTGTTGATTCCGTTGACAGTATTGACGCTGTTGACGACGCTGCCCCCGCCGATATTGATCCTGTTGACGGCGAGGGCTCCGACGGCATGGTCACCGAGTTGATCCAGTCGATCAATGGTCCGGTCCGTGATCTGGCCTTCTCACCGGACGGGTCATGGTTGACCTGGTCGCATCCGGGCATCGGCCGTTCGCTGCGGCAGATCAAGATGGCCCGGATCAGCGACCGGCTCGTCATCGACGTCACCAACGGCCGCTTCGAGGACGAGAACCCGGTCTTCACCCGCGACGGCCGCTACCTCGCGTTCCTGTCCTGGCGGGGCTTCGACCCGGTGTACGACGTGCACACCGGCGACCTGTCCTTCCCGCTCGGCTGCCGCCCCTACCTGGTCCCGCTCTCCTCGGCTACCCCCTCCCCCTTCGCCCTCAGCCCCGACGGCCGCCCGGCGGCGGGCGGTCTGGACCCCGTCGAGGACGAGGAGCCCGGCGAGGGCGGCACGGTCACGGTCGAGGTGGAGGGACTGGAGAACCGGGTGACCCCGTTCCCGGTCGCCGCCTCCAAGTACTCGGCGCTGTACCCGGTCGCGGGCGGCGGCCTGGTCTGGCTGCGCTGGCCGATCTCGGGTGCTTTGGGCGAGACCTTCGTCAATCCCGCCGACACCAGCGGCCGGCCGACCCTGGAGTACTTCAACATCACCAAGGCGAAGAAGTCCGAACTCGTCGACCACCTGGACTGGTTCACGGTCAGCGGGGACGGCAGCCGCCTGGTCGTGGTCGACGAGGGCGAGCTGCGGGCCGTGCCGTCCACCGAGTCCGGCGACGCCGACTCGACCGTCTGGATCGACCTGCGCCGCATCCTGCACCAGGTCGACCCGCCCGCCGAGTGGCGGCAGGCGTACGCCGAGGCCGGCCGCCTCATCCGCGACTACTTCTGGGACCCCGGGATGTGCGGGATCGACTGGGACGGGGTGCTCGCCCAGTACCGCCCGCTGGTCGAACGGGTCGCCTCCCCCGACGAGTTCGCCGACCTGCTGCGCGAGGTCCTCGGCGAACTGGGCACCTCGCACGCCTATGTCACCCCCGCCCGCCGCAACGAGGGCCCGCCGCACTACCAGCGTTTCCAGGGCCTGCTCGGCACCGACTTCGTCCGCCGGGACGGCCGCTGGACGGTCAAGCGGATCCTGCCCGGCGACTCCTCCGACTCCAAGGCGCGCTCCCCGCTCGCGGGCACGGGGATCCGGGAGGGCGCGGTGCTCACCCACGTGGACGGCAGGCCGGTGGATCCGGTGGCCGGCCCGTACCCGCTGCTCGCGGGAGCGGGCGGTACGACGGTGGAGCTGACGTTCGTGCCGGGCGACGGCGAGCCGGGGCCGGCGCGCCGGGTCGCCGTCCTCCCGCTGATCAACGAGCGGCCGCTGCGTTACCAGGACTGGGTGGCCAAACGCCGGGCCGTGGTTCGGGAGTCGAGCGGCGGCCGGTGCGGCTACCTGCACATCCCGGACATGGGCGGCTCGGGCTGGGCCCAGTTCAACCGCGATCTGCGCCTGGAGGTCTCACGCCCCGCGCTCATCGTCGACGTGCGCGGCAACGCGGGCGGCCACATCAGCGAACTCGTCGTCGAGAAACTCACCCGGACCATCCTCGGCTGGGACCTGACCAGGGACGCGCAGCCGGTGTCGTACGCCTCCAACGCCCCGCGCGGCCCGATCGTCGCGCTCACCGACGAGGCCACCTCCTCCGACGGCGACATGATCACGGCCGCGATCAAACTGCTGCGGCTCGGCCCGGTCGTCGGCCAGCGCACCTGGGGCGGGGTCGTCGGCATGACCGGACGGCACCGCCTGGGCGACGGCACGGTGATCACGGTGCCGATGAACGCGGCCTGGTTCGAGGAGTACGGCTGGTCCGTCGAGAACCACGGCGTCGCCCCCGATGTGGAGGTCCTGCGCACCCCGATGGACTGGGCGGAGGGCCGCCACGTGGAGATGGACGACGCGATCCAACTGGCCCTGGACCTCATGACCGACCATCCGGCGGCGATCCCCCCGGACCACAGCGAGGTACCGGACAGGTCCCGCCCGAAACTGCCCCCGAGGCCGACGGCCCCTTGAGACGCCGGGAACCGTCCCAGCCCAGGGGGCGCGGGGAACTGCGCGAGCAACCATTGCGGACCCGCACGCGCCCCCGCCCTCTGGGCGCCCGAAAGCGCAGGGCGCCCTCCGGATCGGAGGGCGCCCCACGTCATACGGCCGAGCCGGTGCAACGACTAGGCGTCGTAGTCCTGGTCGAACCGGTCCTGCATCTCCTGCTCGGTGTCGTCGATGTTCTGACGACCGCGCTCAGGCATCTGCCGGCCACGCTCCTGCGTCGCCTGCCGGCCGCGCGGCTGCGTCGCCTGCTGGCCACGCTGCGGGGCCTGCTGGCCACCTTGGTGGGCCTGCTGGCCACCCTGGTGGGTCTGCTGGCCACCCTGGTGGGTCTGCTGGCCGCGCTGCTGCGACTCCTGCTGGCCCTCGTGCATCTTCTGCTTGGCCTGACCCTGCGTCTTGGCGGCCTTGTCCTTCATACCCATGTGGGTTCACTCCCGTGGAGGGTGAGGGGATCGGCCCTCTGTGGGGCCTCGACCAGATTCACACGGGCGGACAACGCACGCATTTCGATCAGTGACGGTGCGTAGTGCGCGCCTCCTCGTCAGCGGCCCCACCTGCGCCGACGAGCCCGGTGCGCATGCCCTGCAAGCGGGGCGCGAACCGCTTCATCTCGCGCTGCCCGACCGTCCCGATCAGCGCCGGCAGGTACCCGCGCACGCCCTGCATCCCCCGCAGCCACCACTGCCCGTACACATGCGCCGAGCGCCGCTCGATCCCGGCCACGATCCGGTCCACCGTCGGGCCCAGCGGATACGTCTTGTTCGCCGGCCACGGCAGCCGCTGCCGCAACTCCCGCATCACCTCGTCCTGGTCGGCGCCCCGCACCATGTCGGTGTCCGTCCAGGACAGGTACCCGACCCCGACGCGCACCCCCTGGTGGCCGACCTCGGCGCGCAGACTGTGCGCGTACGCCTCCACGCCCGCCTTGGACGCGCAGTACGCCGTCATCATCGGCGCCGGCGTGATCGCGGCCAGCGACGCAATCTGCAGCAGATAGCCCCGGCTCTCCGTGAGCACCGGCAGGAACGCGCGTGCCGTCACCGCCGAGCCGATCAGGTTGACCTCGATCACCCGCCGCCAGGCCTCGGGATCCGACTCGGCGAACGGACCGCCGTTCGCCACCCCGGCGTTGGCCACCACGATGTCGGCCTTCCCGAACCGCTCCTTGACCTCCCGCGCCACCCGGCTCATCGCCTCGTGGTCGGTGACGTCGGCGTACCAGTACGCGCTGTCGGTGTGCAGCCGCCCGGAGACCTCCTTGAGCGCCTCCTCCTCCAGCCCGACCAGCGCGACCTTCGCCCCGCGCGCGGAGAGCTTGCGGGCGAGCAACTCGCCGACCCCGCGCGCCGCTCCGGTGACGACGGCGACCTGTCCTTCGAGACCGACCCTGCTCATGAGCCCTCCTTGATCCGCTCGGGCGCCTCGGCGCCGACTCGGCCGGGGGTGGCCGTCACATACGCGGTGACCAGTTCCCGGATCTTTCCGTTGACCAGTTCCGGCGCCTCGACCGGAGTCATGTGCCCCATGCCGGGCAGCTCGGTGAGACCGAGGGAGTGCGGCAGCGCCTCAGCCAGCGCGCGGGCGTGCGCAGGGGGCGTGAGCCGGTCGGACGCGCCGCTGATGACCGCCGTGGGCGCGCGCAACTCCCGTACGCCGTCCTCGAGGTCGAGGCGCGCGAGGACGAGCGCCCAGGCGTGGCGCACACCGCGCGGGCAGGCGTGAACGATCCGCGCGCACGCGTCCACCATCTGCGGGTCGGAACCGGCGCCCATGGTGGCGTACTTGAGGATGCTCCGGGCGGCGGGCGTGACCGGTCCGAGCGGGGCGCGCGATGCCAGGACGTGCGCCGTGAGCCAGGTGCGTACGGCCCCGGCGCGCAACGGTATGACGCGCGCCTCCGCCACCAGTCGTGAACTGCCGGTGCTGCACAGCAGGACCGCGGCGGCGTGTTCACGGAAGCGCGGGCGCGCGGAGGCCGCCATGACGCTCATGCCGCCCATGGAGTGCCCGGCTATCACGGCCCGCTCCCCGCGCGCGAGCGTGTGCGCGAGCACCGCTTCCAGGTCGTCCGCCAGCGCCTGGGTGGTGCACGCGGGGCTCGCGGGACTGCGCCCGTGCCCTCTCTGGTCGTACGCGATGACCCGGTGGTCGACGGCCAGTTCCCGTATCTGCGCCGCCCAGAAGGCGGTCGAGCAGGTCCAGCCGTGGGCGAGGACGACGGCGGGCGCGTCCTCGGGGCCGTGCACCTCGACGTGCAGGCGCGCGCCGTCGGCGGAGACGACGGTGAGTTCACGCGCGGGCGCGGGCGGCGCGTACGGCCCGGTGGTCACATGGGTGAGCCGGCTCACGCGCCCACCTCCGCACCGGACTTGGCGCCGTGCGCGCCGTCCTCGTCGCCGGCCAGGGGCGCCCGGACCACCTCGTACTCCGCGAGATCCACCCGCTGGGTCGCGCGCCGGAACTCCGTCGTCGTACCGGGCCAGATGGTGGTGTTGCGGCCGCTCGCGTCCAGGTACCAGCTGGTGCAGCCGCCGGTGTTCCACACGGTGCGCTTCATGCGTTCCTGGACCTTGTGGTTCCAGGCGGCCACGGCGGCGGGGCGCGCGTCGAGGGCCGCGCGCCCCCCGAGGACACGGAGCTGGCGCAGGTAGTCGGCCATGTAGTTCAGCTGGGACTCGATCATGAGGATCATGGAGGAGTTCCCGAGGCCGGTGTTGGGCCCGATGATCGTCATCCAGTTCGGGAACCCGGCGGCAGCGGCACCGCGCAGCGCCTCCATGCCGCCCTTCCAGGCCTCCGCGAGGGTGCGCCCGTCGGCGCCGACGACCCGCTCGGCGATGGGCATGTCGGTGACGTGGAAGCCGGTGCCGAAGATGATCGCGTCGACCTCGGCGGTGCTGCCGTCGGCGGCCACCACGGTCGATCCGCGGATCTCGCTGAGCCCGCTCGCCACCACGTCCACGTTGGGCTGCGCCAGCGCCGGATAGTAGGTGCTGGACAGCAGGATCCGCTTGCAGCCGATGCGATAGTCCGGGGTGAGCCTGGCGCGCAGCACGGGGTCCTTGATGGCACGGGCCATGTTGCGCTTGGCGATGCTCTCGACCAGGCCGAGTTCGTCGGGGCGCTTGGTGAACGCCTGGACCTGGAGTTCCCGGATCCCCCACAGGAACCCACGCCGGGCCTGGGTGGTGAAGGGCAGCGCCCGGTGCACCCGCCGTTCGGCGGCGCTGATGGCGCGGTCCACGCGGGGCATCACCCACGGGGGCGTGCGCTGGAAGAGGGTGAGTTTCGCGACCTCGGGCTGGATGGCGGGCACGATCTGGATCGCGGAGGCGCCGGTGCCGACCATGGCGACCCGCTTGCCGCGCAGGTCGTAGTCGTGGTCCCAGCGGGCCGAGTGGAAGACCTTGCCGGGGAAGGAGTCCAGCCCCGGGATCTCGGGGATCTTCGGGTCGGACAGCGGCCCGGTGGCGGAGACGACGACGTCGGCGGAGAGCGAACCGGAGGCCGTCTCGATGTCCCAGCGCAGCTTCTCCGGGTCCCAGGCCATCCGCTTGACCTCGGCGTCGAAGCGGAGGTGGGGCCGCAGCCCGAACACATCGGCGACGTGCTCCAGATAGGCGCGGATGTGTTCCTGGCCGGAGAAGGTGCGCGGCCAGTCGGGGTTGGGTGCGAAGGAGAAGGAGTACAGGTGGGACGGCACGTCGCAGGCGCACCCCGGGTAACTGTTGTCCCGCCAGGTGCCGCCGACGCTGCCGGCCCGTTCCAGGACGACGAAGTCGGTGATCCCTTCCCGGCGCAACCGCACGGCCGCGCCCAGTCCGCCGAACCCGGACCCGATCACCGCCACCCGTACCTGCTCGTGCTGGGCCATCCGGAGCCTCCACGCATCGACCATGATTACGCCAGTGAACACTGGCACGATTGGACTGTAGAGCAGCTCCGTACTGATGGGTAGAGCCCGGACGGACGAAAGTTACCGGCGGTACAACATAGGCTTCGCATGTGGCAGACGACGGCGGACAGGGCGGCGAGGCGCGCGAGTACCGCATGGAGGAACTGGCCGGCCTGGCCGGCATCACCGTGCGCACGCTGCGCTTCTACCGCGAGCGCAAGCTGATCCGGCCGCCCCGCCGCGAGGGCCGTATCGCCTGGTACGACGACCATCACCTGGCCCGGCTGCGCACGATCTCGGCGCTCCTGGAACGCGGCCACACCCTGAACGGCATCGCGGAGCTCGCCGAAGCCCTCGACCAGGGCCGCGATGTCGCCGACCTCCTGGGCATCGAGCCGACGGAGGAGGAGCCGGTCCGTCTCACCCCCGAGGAACTCGCCGCCCGCTTCGAGGGCCAGGTCACCACGGAGAACCTCGCCACGGCGCTGGACCTCGGCTACCTCGGCACCGACGGCGACGACATCGTCCACATCAGCCGCCGCCTGCTGGACGCCTCGGAGGCCCTGGTCCGCGAGGGCTTCCCGCTCGCGGAGGTCCTGGCCGCCGGCCGGAGCGTCCGCGAACACGCCGACGCCCTCGCCGAACTCTTCGCCGAACTAGTCCTGCGGCACAACCCACGAGAGGACATGGAGCGCCTGCGCCCCCTGGCCCGCAGCGTGGTGGAGGCGGAGGTTTCGCTGGCCCTGGACCGCCGGATGAGCAAGCGGGACCAGCCCGTCAGAGGTCGTACACGACAGTGACCGGCGCGTGGTCCGACCAGCGCTCCGCATGGGTGGCCGCGCGCTCCACGAAGCCCTTGACCGCCTTGCCCGCGAGCCCCTGCGTGGCCATCTGGTAGTCGATGCGCCATCCCGAATCGTTGTCGAAGGCCCGCCCCCGGTACGACCACCAAGTGTACGGCCCCTCGACCTCCGGATGCAGTGCGCGTACGACGTCGACGTAGCCGCCGTCGGCCGGGTCCAGGACGCTGGTCAGCCACTCCCGTTCCTCCGGCAGGAAGCCGGAGTTCTTGGTGTTGCCGCGCCAGTTCTTCAGGTCGGCCTGCTGGTGGGCGATGTTCCAGTCGCCGCAGACGACGACCTCGCGCCCGTCGGCGGCGGCCCGCTCGCGCAGTTCCTTCAGGTGGGCGAGGAACGCGTCCATGAACCGGTACTTCTCGCCCTGCCGCTCGGTGCCGACCTCCCCGGAGGGGAGATAGAGGGAGGCGACGGTGACGCCGGGCAGGTCGGCCTCGACATAGCGCCCGCTCGCGTCGAACTCGTCCGAGCCGAAGCCGACGCGCACGCTGTCCGGCTCACGCCGGGTGTAGAGGGAGACACCCGCGCGCCCCTTGGCGGACGCGGGGGCGTGCACGACGTGCCATCCGCCGGGCGCGCGCGCCCCCTCCGGGAGCTGCTGCGGCTCCGCGCGCACCTCCTGCAGGCAGAGCACGTCCGCGGAGGTCTCCGCGAGCCACTCCACGAAGCCCTTCTTCGCGGCGGCCCGCAGCCCGTTCACATTCACCGAGGTCACAGTCAGCACCAGGGCACGATACCGGCACACTGGACGGAGACCCCATGTCCACCGCGCTTTCGCCTGCACGAATATACGATGCCTCACATGAATATACGTTCCGTTGCCTTCGATCACCCCGACGCCGTCAAGCTCAACGACGAGGTCCAGGCCGAGTACCACGTGCGTTACGGCGACGGGGGCGACGCCACGGCCCTCGACACGGCCGACTTCGCACCGCCGAACGGCGTCTACCTGATCGCGTACGACGAGTCCGACCGCCCCGTGGCCACCGGCGGCTGGCGCAGCCAGGACGAGAACGGCGAGGGCAACGAGGACGGCGACGCCGAACTCAAGCGCATGTTCGTCGTCGAGGAGATGCGCGGCCGGGGGCTGGCCCGCCGCATGCTCGCGGCCCTGGAGGACGACGCCCGCGCGGCCGGCCGCCTCCGCATGGTCCTGGAGACCGGCACCAAGCAGCCGGAGGCCATTGCCCTGTACACCTCCAGCGGTTACGAGCCGTGCGTGAAGTTCGGCTACTACCGCCACTACGAGTCGAGCCGCTGCTACGCGAAGCCCCTGCGGGCGGACTTGTAATACGCGTCACATCCGACCGCCCCAACTCGCCTTCCGGTACCCACTGGGTCGCGGGTCGGGGCATCCCGGAAACGACAGAAATCCCGGCGATCGGAATGATCGCCGGCATCTCATCGTGCAGTGGACCTGTGGGGATTTGAACCCCAGACCCCCTCGATGCGAACGAGGTGCGCTACCAGACTGCGCCACAGGCCCTTGCAACGAGTGAAACTCTAGCATCCCCGTCGGGGTGCTTGGAAATCCATTCCCTGACTGGTCAGGGACGGGGTCCCGGGAGGCGCCTCGCGCTTTCCCCGGGTCACTCGTTGGCCGCGCGCGGGCGCTCGCCGTCCTCGTACTGGTCGAACAGCGGCGTGCGGCCGCGCTCGCGTGCCCGGCGCGCGGAGGCCGCGCGGCGCGCGTCGGTCCGGCCGTCCGCCGGCTTGTCGTCGGCGGCGGACTCCGCCGCCTCCGCCTCGCTCTCCGGCGCGACCGGCTTGGTCTCCTGCTCTGGCGCGACGGAGCTGGACCGCGCCGAACTCCAGGCGTCGGGCGCCCCCAGATCCACATCGGAGGTGGCGCGGGGCGCGACCGGCGCGGTCACGTACGTCGGCAGTGGCACCGGCACCGGGTCCCAGCTGTCTCCGTGCCCGGGCCGCCGCTGCCGCTCACGCTGCTGGTCGACCCACTCGGCGTGATCGGTCTGTTCGACGAGAGCGCGCCGGTCAGCGGCGAGCGCGGACAGGCCGGGGTCGGTCTCGGCCCCTGGTCCCTCGTCCGGTTCGTCCGTGACCGCGTCATGGTCGAGGGGCGCACGCCGCCGCGGCTGGCGCTCCCGCAACCGCTGTGCGGCGACCTCGGCCTGACGCCGGTCCATGTGGTAGGCGAAGCGCCGGCGCTCCTGCGCGCGCAGGTAGGCGATGTAGCCGCTGAGCATGACGGCGGGTACACCCGGAGCCCACAGGAACGCCAACCCCCCGACGGCTGCGACGATCGCGCCCAGCGTGAACGCGACGAAGAGCAACACGGTGGTGCGCCGACGGCGCGCGAGCGCCTTCGTACGCCGGGCGCGTGCTGCGGCCGTCTGCGCCGAGGACGCGCGCCGCGCAGCCGGAACTCGCTTGCGCTCGGAGGCTGATGCCGGGGCGGGCGTGGCGCCTGCCTGACGGGCCGGTGCTGACGGGGACTTGGCCGCCTGCGCGACCGCCTGGTCGCGCGCCGGTTCCTGGCGCCCGGGTGCCTCCGGCTCCGCCTCGGCCCGGACCTGACGGCGGGTCGGAGGCATGGCGAAGGCCCGGACGTCCACCGAGTCGGTGACGGCGTCCGGATCACCGGCGTCCTGCTCCCCCTCGGGGGCGGAGCGCGCCCGCAGGTCCTTGGCGTATCGGCGCTCCATCCCCGCCCGTCCGGACAGCAGCCGGATGGCGGTGCTGAAGCGTTCCGTCGGACGGGCCTCGTTCAGCTCGTCCTGCCTACGGAGCCACATCGGCACCAAGTAGGCGGCCCAGGCCCCGACAATGACTGCGTAGATGAGGCCGCTGCTGCTCACGCCTCACACGGTAGAGGGGTTTGCGTGGGGCCATCTGCCAATTGCGTCGGTGTGTCGCACGATCTGGCTGATATTTCGAACTTTTTTTGTGACCGATGCGATCAGACGGCCGCCGGAGCCGCGAATTCAATGCCCTGAGACGGTCATCAGTCGATCAATTTCGAACACATATTCCATTTTCAGGCTAGCCGGGATTCCCTGGAGTGTTCTGCGGATTCCAGGGCATGTTCGGAGTGCCCGTCGTGCCCGGTGCCTTGGGTGACCCGCTCTGGGAGCGTTCCCTCCGCCAGCGGCCGAGCAACCCTTCGGGCACCTCTTCCGCGGTGAGGGCGAAGACGAGGTGGTCGCGCCAGGCTCCGTCGATGTGGAGATAACGCGGCCGCAGCCCCTCCTCACGGAATCCGAGTTTCTCCACGACCCGGCGGCTGGGCCGGTTCTCGGGGCGAATGCAGACCTCGATGCGGTGCAGACCGACCGTGCGGAAACAGTGGTCCACCACGAGCGCGACGGCCGTCGGCATCACCCCGCGGCCGGCCACCGACCGGTCCACCCAGTAGCCGACGTGTCCCGAGCACATCGACCCCCAGGTGATCCCGGCGACCGTCAACTGCCCGACCAGGCGACCCTGGTACTCGATGACGAAGGGCAGCATGCGGCCCGCGTTCGCCTCCGAGCGCAGATGCCGGACCATCTGCCGGTAGGTCGGCCGGTGTGTGATCGGACCGCTGGGCGTGGGCGGCGGGATGGTCGCCTCCCAGGGGCGCAGCCAGTCGCGGTTGCGCCGGTTGACCTCGCGCCAGGCCCGCTGGTCGCGCACCCTTATGGGCCGGAGGACGACATCGCCGTCCACCAGCACGACGGGCCAGGATGGGCTGTTCAGCTCGCACCCCCGGTGCTGGGTCTGGGGTGGTCGCCGCCTCGGATCTGGTCGACGGCGTGCGCCAGCAGCGGTTCCAGGACGGCCAGGCCGTCCCGTACCCCGCCGGTGGACCCCGGAAGGTTGACGATCAGCGTCCGGCCCGCCACCCCGGCCAGACCACGGGAGAGGGCCGCGGTGGGCACCTTCTCCCGTCCGAACGCGCGGACGGCCTCCGCGATGCCCGGTACCTCGTGGTCGATCACCGCGCGGGTCGCCTCGGGCGTCCGGTCGGTGGGCGAGATGCCGGTGCCTCCGGTGGTGACGACGACGTCGTATCCGGCTTCGACGGCCGCGCGCAGGGCGGCCGTCACGGGATCCCCGTCGGGCACGACCCGCGGCCCGTCCACGGCGAATCCGAAGCCCTCCAGGCCCGCCGCGACCAGCGGTCCGCCCTTGTCCTCGTAGACACCGGCGGCGGCGCGGTTGGAGGCGGTCACCACCAGCGCACGGTACGGCGCGCGCGGCGCACCACCGGCGGACGGCCCGGCGCTCACGCCCGGCTCCAGTCGCCCGACTTGCCGCCCGTCTTCTCCTCCACGCGTACGTCTGTGATGACAGCTCCCTTGTCGACCGCCTTGACCATGTCGATCACGGTGAGTGCGGCGACGGAGACCGCGGTGAGGGCCTCCATCTCGACGCCCGTGCGGTCCGTCGTCTTCACGGTGGCCCGGATCTCCACGGCGTCCTCCGCGACCGACAGATCCAGTTTCACACCGGAGACCGACAAGGGGTGGCACAGCGGGATCAGGTCCGGGGTGCGTTTGGCGCCCATGATGCCCGCGATGCGCGCGGTGGCGAGGGCGTCGCCCTTGGGGACGCCCTCGCCGCGCAGCAACTCGATCACGCGGGGCGAGACGAGGACGCGTCCGCTGGCGCGGGCGGTACGCGCGGTCACGTCCTTGCCGGACACGTCGACCATGCGGGCGGCGCCCGCGTCGTCGATGTGCGTCAGGCGGTCTGGCGCAGGGCGTCCGGGGGTCTCCCCCCGGGAAGGCTCAGTCATGCTGTGTGGCGCTCCCGGTCCGGGCCCGTCGCGGTGCGGCGCTCGGGCCTGCTGTGCGCGACACGGTACCGCCAAGCCGGCACGGAGGACCGGGCAGGATCGCCCGGCGGACGGGTACGCGCGCGCATCATCCGAGCAGGACGACCTCGACCTCGCTGCCGGGCTCGACGGACTCCACGTCCTCGGGTACGACGATCAGCGCGTCGGCGTGTGCCAGGGCGGCGACCAGATGCGAACCGGCGCCGCCCACGACGGTCACCTCGCCGTCGGCGTACGCCCCGCGCAGGAACTGCCTGCGCCCCTTGGGCGAGCCGAGCGCCCGGTCCGCCCTGAGGATGGCCTTCGTACGGGGCCGGTGCACGTCCGGGAGGCCCATCAGGGTGCGGATGGCCGGTCGGACGAACAGCTCGAAGGAGACGTACGACGACACGGGGTTGCCGGGCAGGGCCAGCAGGGGCGTGTGGTCGGGGCCGATGGAGCCGAAGCCCTGGGGCTTGCCGGGCTGCATGGCGAGCTTGCGGAAGTCGATGCCGCCGCCCGCCTCGTCTGCGTCGCCGACGTGCGCCAGCGCCTCCTTGACGACGTCGTACGCCCCCACGCTCACGCCGCCGGTGGTGACCATCAGGTCGGCCCTGACGAGCTGGTCCTCGATGGTGGCACGCAGGGTGTCGGCGTCGTCGACGACCGCGCCCACCCGGTAGGCGATGGCGCCCGCGTCCCGGGCCGCGGCGGTGAGGGCGAAGCTGTTGGAGTCGTAGATCTGGCCGCTGCCGAGTTCCTCGTCGGGCTGGACGAGCTCGCTGCCGGTGGACAGGACCACCACACGGGGGCGCGGGCGTACGCGTACCGAGCCGCGGCCGATCGCGGCGAGCAGCGCGATCTGCGGCGGCCCCAGCACGGTGCCCGCCTCCAGGGCGCGGTCGCCGGCCCGCACGTCGCTGCCCTTCGCGCGCACGTGCGCGCGTGCCTCGGCCGGCCGGTGCACGCGCACGTGCCCCTCGGCACCCTCGGGCGCGAGGCGGCGCGCCACCATGCCCTCGACCGGTCCCTCGCCGAGTCCGCCGTCGGTCCACTCCACGGGGACGACGGCCTCGGCGCCGGGCGGCAGCGGGGCACCGGTCATGATCCGGGCGGCCTGACCGGGGCCGACCGGGGTGAGCTCAGCGGCGCCCGCCGCCACGTCCCCGACGACCTCCAGGACGGCCGGGAACTCCTCGCTCGCGCCCGCCACATCCGCGACCCGTACCGCGTACCCGTCCATGGAGCTGTTGTCGAACGGCGGCAGTGACACCGGCACCATGACGTCGTCGACCAGGACGCAGCCCTGGGCGTCGAGGAGTTGCAGCTCGATGACTTCCAGGGGGCGGACGGTGGTGAGGATGTCCTCCAGGTGCTCGTCCACCGACCACAGGTGGTTCTGGCCGGCGGGGCGGGTCGCGGCGCTGCTCAACTCTGCTGCATCTCCTCGGCTACGTAACTGCGAAGCCAGGTCCGGAAGTCCGGGCCCAGGTCTTCACGTTCGCACGCGAGCCTGACAATGGCACGCAGATAGTCGCCGCGGTCGCCGGTGTCATAGCGGCGGCCCTTGAAGACGACGCCGTGCACGGGGCCGCCGACCTTCTCCGCGGCGGTAGCCGCTGACGAATACGTCTGGGCGAGCTGCTGCAGGGCGTCGGTGAGCTGGATCTCGCCGCCGCGGCCGGGCTCGGTGCGCCGCAGTATGTCGAAGACGTGCGGGTCGAGGACGTAGCGGCCGATGATGGCGTAGTTCGACGGGGCGTCCGCCGGGTCCGGCTTCTCCACCAGGCCGGTCACCCTGACGACGTCACCGTCGACCGTGGTCTCCACTTCGGCGCAGCCGTAGAGATGGATCTGCTCCGGGTCCACCTCCATGAGCGCGATCACGCTGCCGCCGTGCTGCTCCTGGACTTCGATCATGCGCTGGAGCAGCGGGTCGCGCGGGTCGATCAGGTCGTCGCCGAGCAGGACGGCGAAGGGCTCGTGGCCCACGTGCGGGGCCGCGCAGAGCACGGCGTGGCCGAGGCCCTTGGGGTCGCCCTGGCGCACGTAGTGCATCGTGGCCAGGTCGCTGGACTCCTGGACCTTGGCGAGCCGGCTGGCGTCGCCCTTCTTCTGAAGCGCCGATTCCAGCTCGTAGTTGCGGTCGAAGTGGTCTTCCAGGGGACGCTTGTTGCGTCCGGTGATCATGAGGACGTCGTCGAGCCCCGCCGACACGGCCTCCTCGACCACGTACTGGATCGCCGGCTTGTCGACGACCGGCAGCATCTCCTTGGGAGTGGCCTTGGTGGCCGGCAGGAACCGGGTGCCGAGGCCCGCGGCGGGGATGACAGCCTTGCTGATCCTGGGGTGCGACTGAGTCATGTCCGCAACCTTATCCGGTGCCTTTGCGAAGAATCTGAGGCTCCGGTTAATTGGCACTCATATGAGCAGATTAGAAGGGATGCGGGGACGACCTGTGCAGCACGGTGAACCCGGGGGCGAGACTGACAAGCGAAAGTTGCGGCGAGAATTCCTGGGGGTGAGGAACAGGTTGACGACAGACGTCGTCAGGGAGTCGGCCGTCGCGCTGGCCGAGCACGCTCTGGAACTGCCCGAGCTGGCGCGTGCGCGCACGGTGGCGGCGTACGTCTCCGTCGGGAGCGAGCCCGGCACGCTCACGCTGCTCGACGCGCTGCTCACGCGGGGCGTGCGCGTCCTGCTCCCGGCGCTCCTGCCGGACAACGACCTGGACTGGGGCGCGTACGCCGGGGAGGGCTCCCTCACGCGCGTCCAACACGGCGGGAAGATGGCGCTGTTCGAACCCGCCGGTGAACTCCTCGGCCCGGACGCCGTGCTCGCCGCCGACGTCGTACTGCTGCCGGGGCTCGCGGTCGACGCGCGCGGGATGCGGATGGGGCGCGGTGGAGGGTCGTACGACCGCGTGCTGGCGCGTCTGGAACGCGCGGGCGCGCGCCCCGCGCTCGTGGTGCTGCTGTACGACACGGAGGTCGTCGAGCGCGTGCCCACGGAGGCGCACGACCGGCCGGTGCAAGCGGTGGTGACGCCGTCGGGCGCGCGCCGGTTCGCGGACTCCTGAGGTAGCCGGCGCGCGGGACGACGCCGAGCGCCGCCGCAGGAAACGGCCCTCCACGCGTGCGTGGAGGGCCGTTTCCTGCGGCGTGCGGTCAGGCGGGCTCAGGGCTTCAGGACGAGCGTGTCGCCGGTGCTCTTGTCGACCGCCTTGTCCGAGAAGGACCACGGGAGCAGTTCGCCGTCGGCCCACTTGCCTGTCTGGTCGGTGTAGTGGGCGCTGAAGGCGTGGCCGGAGGCTCCGGTGAGGTTGATCCACTTGGATTTGTCGAGATCGTCGAGGTTGACGACCATCCGCATGGAGGGGACCCAGACGACGCCGTAGCCGCCTGCGGCGTTCCAGCCGGTCGCGTTGACCGTGGCCTCGCCGCCGCTGAGCTTCCAGGGGCCGCGGTTGAGGACGTACTGGACGATGGCCGGGCCGTCGGTGCCCAGGGTCTGGTTCTTCAGGAACAGGCGGTGCAGCCGGCCCCAGCTCCAGGTGTCGATGTCCTTGCCGAGCTTGGCGGTGAGCTCCCAGCGGGCGTCGATCATGGCGCGGGCGAACAACTCGTTCATGTTGTCGGCCTTGGGGCGGGTGCCGGACGCGGGCGTCTTCCACCAGTCGCTGTTCGGCTTGTCCATGAGGGTGCGGACCACCTCGAACCAGCGGTCGCCGCCGTCCGGCTGGGCCTGGTCGGCGTCGCGCTCGCCGCACTCGCGGACCTTGGAGTCCTCGTCGACCGGACCGGTGCTGTCGGCCTTCTCGACCCACAGGCACTGGCCCTTGACCCGCAGTTCCTTGGGCAGTTTGTTGCCGAAGGCGAGCTTGAGGATGTTGCGCCAGACCGAGTTGAAGTAGGCGGCGGCCGCGGAGTCGGCGTCCTGGGTGTAGTCCCAGCCTTCGAGGAGCTTCTGCGCCTCGCGGACGTCCTTGTCGTCGAGGTTGATCTTCAGCAGCTTGGGCACCAGCAGCTTGGCGATCTCACTGCTGTTGTCCAGCTGCATCTGGCGCATGTCGTCGGTGGAGATCTTGCCGCCGTCCTTGATCTTCGACTCGATCAGGTCGGTGATGCGCTGGCTGCGGGTGCCGTAGCCCCAGTCGGTGGTGAGCGTGTAGGGGTACTTGTCCTTGCCGACCACGGCCTGGTTGGCGGTGACGATGTAGCCGCGCTCCGGGTCGTACTCGTAGGGCAGTTCGTCCTGCTTGATGTACCCGGTCCACGCGTACTTGGAGTCCCAGCCGGGGGCCGGGATGGAGCCGTCGTCGGCCGACGATCGCGTGGGGATCCTGCCGGGCAGCGTGTAGCCGATGTGGTTCTTGGTGTCGGCGTAGATCAGGTTCTGCGAGGGCACGTCGAACTGGGCGGCCGCGTCGCGGAAGCTGCTCCAGTCGGACGCCTTGTCGAGGGCGAATACGGCGTCCATGGTGGTGCCCGGTTCGAGGGCGGTCCACTTCAGTGCGACGCCGTAGCCATCGCCTCGGTCGGGTGCGGCGGTGTCGACGGAGGCCTTCCTGCCGACCTGGACGAGTTCGTCGTCGCGGTCGGACAGCAGGGGCATCCCGTCGGCGGTCTGGCGTACGACGATCTTCTTCGACGTGCCGCCGGCGACCTTGATGGTCTCCTCGCGGGTGGTGAAGGGCTTGGTCTTGCGGTCGTACAGGTAACCGTCGCCGGAGAGCTTCTCCAGGTAGAGGTCGGTGACGTCGACACCGGAGTTGGTCATGCCCCAGGCGATGTCGGCGTTGTGTCCGATGATCACACCGGGCATGCCGGCGAAGGTGTATCCGGTGACGTCGTACTGGCACTTGCTGGAGACCGTCGTGCAGTGCAGGCCCATCTGGTACCAGACGGACGGCAGCGAGGCCGACAGGTGCGGGTCGTTGGCGAGCAGCGGCTTGCCGGTGATGGTGTACTTGCCCGCGACGACCCAGGAGTTGGAGCCGATGCCCTGGCCGTTCACACCGACGGCCGTGGGGACGTCGTCCATGACGTTGTAGAGGCCCGCCAGCTGGCTTGTGAGCGCCGAACCGGTGGCCGACGAGGTGGAGTAGCCACTCGTGCCCGTCGAGGTCCCGGAGCCGCTTGCGGAGCCGCTCTGCTCAAACGTCTTGGTGACCTCCTCGTACTGGCCCTCCTGGACGATCGGCTTGTTGCGGCTGTACGGGTACTCCGGGTAGAGGTCCTTGATCTGCTGCGGGCCGAGGCGGCTGGTCATCAGGGCGCGGTCGATCTCGTCCTTCATGTTGCCGCGCAGGTCCCAGGCCATCGCCTTCAGCCAGGAGACCGAGTCGACGGGCGTCCACTGCTCGGGCTTGTAGTCGTTGATGAAGCCGAGAGCCGCGTACTCCAGGGAGATGTCCTTGCCGTCCTTGCCGGCGAGGTAGGCGTTGACTCCCTTGGAGTAGGCCTGGAGGTACTTCTTCGTCGAGTCCGACAGCTTGGTGTCGTACTCCTCCTTCGCGACCCGGTCCCAGCCCAGGGTGCGCAGGAACTCGTCGTCCTTCACCTGGCCCTTGCCGAACATCTCGGACAGGCGCCCGGAGGTCATGTGGCGGCGCACGTCCATCTCGTAGAACCGGTCCTGCGCCTGGACGTAGCCCTGCGCCATGAACAGGTCCGCGTCGGACGAGGCGTAGATCTGCGGGATTCCGTAGCCGTCCCGCTTCACGGTCACGGGTCCGGAGAGGCCCTTGAGCGTGAGCGAACCCTTGGTCTGCGGGAAGGACGCGCGGACCGTGCTGATCGACCAGTACGCCCCGTAGGCGATGCCCCCGACGATGGCGAGGACGAGCACCAGAACGATCAGGCGGGCTTTGCGCCCCTTCTTCCTGCCGGACTTGCCAGGCTTGTCACCCGATGTGGCGGTGGTGTTGGGGGGCATCGCTGTCCTTGCTGTCCTAACGCGAGCGGCAGGCGGTCCTGGAGTGCTGGAGCAACCATAGGCGCAGGGCCTCACGCGCCTTGACGCGGAGTCGGGAACCGGCGGGCACGGCCGTTCGATCTTGCCTCGCGCAACGTCAAGAAAGCGTCAAGAGTTAGGTAAGGTAACGAAGTACTTGGGTGCGGAGCGCCGCAGCCTCGGGTCCTGTGTACGTGAGCTTTCGCGTCGCCCGCGCGCGAGCCGACGGAGGGAATCGCCACTGACTGTCCAGCACCTCAACCAGCTCCTGCTCGTCTGCTCCCTGGTCCTGCTCGTCGCCGTCGCGGCGGTCCGGATCTCCTCGCGCAGCGGGCTCCCCAGCCTGCTCGTGTACCTGGGGATCGGCGTCCTCATGGGCCAGGACGGCATCGGCGACATCCACTTCGACAACGCCGAACTGACCCAGGTCATCGGATACGCGGCCCTGGTCGTGATCCTGGCCGAGGGCGGTCTCGGAACGAAGTGGAAGGTGGTCGAACCGGTCCTGGCGTCCGCGTCCGTGCTGGCCCTGGTCGGGGTCGGGGTGAGTGTCGGGGTCACCGCGGCGGGCGCGCACTATCTGGTCGGGCTGGAGTGGCGGCAGGCGCTCATCATCGGAGCGGTGGTGTCCTCGACGGACGCGGCGGCGGTGTTCTCCGTGCTCCGGCGCATTCCCCTCCCCGCGCGCGTGACGGGCACGCTGGAGGCCGAGTCCGGCTTCAACGACGCCCCGGTGGTCATCCTGGTCGTCGCCTTCTCCACCGCGGGCCCGGTCGAGCACTGGTACGTCCTGCTGGGCGAGATAGCCCTGGAACTGGCCATCGGTGCGGCCATGGGCCTCGCGGTCGGCTGGCTCGGGTCCTGGGGCCTCAGGCATGTGGCACTGCCCGCCTCCGGCCTCTACCCGATCGCCGTGATGGCCATCGCGGTCACGGCGTACGCCGCCGGCGCGCTGGCGCACGGCAGCGGCTTCCTCGCCGTGTACCTCGCCTCCATGGTGCTCGGCAACGCCAGGCTGCCGCACTGGCCCGCCACGCGCGGCTTCGCCGAGGGACTCGGCTGGATCGCCCAGATCGGCATGTTCGTCCTGCTCGGCCTGCTGGTCACCCCGCACGAACTCGGTGACGACATCTGGCCGGCCCTGATCATCGGGCTCGCGCTCACCATGGTGGCCCGGCCCCTGAGCGTGATCGTCAGCCTCGCGCCGTTCCGTGTGCCGTGGCGGGAGCAGACCCTGATGTCCTGGGCCGGCCTGCGCGGCGCCGTCCCCATCATCCTGGCGACGATCCCCATGGTGAACGGCGTCGACACCAGCCACCGGATCTTCAACATCGTCTTCGTCCTGGTCGTCGTCTACACCCTCGTCCAGGGGCCGACGCTGCCCTGGCTGGCCCGCAAGCTGCGGCTCGGCGACTACCCGGAGGCGGCCGACCTCGGCATCGAGTCCGCGCCCCTGGAGCGGCTGCGCGGGCACCTGCTGTCCGTCACAATCCCCGAGGGCTCGCGGATGCACGGCGTGGAGGTCAACGAGCTGCGGCTGCCCGCCGGAGCCGCCGTCACCCTGGTCGTCCGCGAAGGAAAATCGTTTGTTCCGCTGCCCACGACGGTGCTGCGGCGCGGGGATGAACTCCTCGTGGTCGCCACCGACCCGGTACGCGACGCCGCTGAGCGCCGGCTGCGCGCGGTCGGGCACGGAGGCAAGCTGGCGAGCTGGCTGGGCACGAACGGAACGGCGAGCGCGGGGTCGGGCGCGGGGCCGGGGCCGGGGTCGCCCTCCGGGCGGTGAGCGCGGGCGCACGGGACGGTCAGGGGCGCCGGGGGCGCGGGACGGCCGCGGGCGCTGGCGCGCGCGGCGCCTGCGGCCGCGGCCGCGGGGCGCGCGAGGGGCGTGTTAAGGGTGCGTTTCGGGCGGTTCACACCCCGCCCAATCCCAGGTGAACGCCCCCTATGGTGCCCGTTTTCACAGGTGTGCGGCGTGTCGAGCCCTGTACGATGAAAGCACCCTGATCGAACCAACTCTGCCTGACGCAGAGCTGGCGCGACCGTATGGCGGCCGGATCGCTCTTCGCAGTGGACACCGGTATCTACCGCAGTTCCGCGCAAGAGGACAGCTCTCGGCGCCCCCGCACGGGCGCGCTACCAGGCGGCAGAAAGGCACGGGCCGTGGAATCCACGGTCACCACCGAGCCGTCGGAGAACTCGGCGACGCCGCCCCGCCCGGGATACGGACAGCTGCTGCGCACCCGCGGCGCCTGGACGTTCCTGCTTCCCGGTTTCGCGGCGCGCCAGCCGTTCGCGATGCTCACCATCTCGATCGTGCTGCTCGTGCAGCACACCACCGGCTCGTACGGCGCCGCGGGCGCCGCCGCGGCGGTCACCGGTGTCTCCATGGCGCTGTTCGCGCCCTACAGCGGGCGCCTCGCCGACCGCTACGGGCAGCGCGCGGTGCTGATCCCCGGAGTGCTGGTCCACACGCTGTCGGGGCTCGCCTTCACGGCGCTCGCGCTGGCGCACGCGCCCTTGTGGGCGCTGTTCGTGGCGGCCGTGCCCACCGGGGCCTCGGTGCCGCAGGTCGGCCCCATGGTGCGCGCCCGCTGGGGCGTGAAGCTCCAGGACTCACCCCTCATGTCCACCGCGGCCGCCTTCGAGTCCGTCACGGACGAGCTGACCTTCGTCTTCGGCCCGTTGCTCGCGACCGCCCTGTGCACCGCCGTGGCCCCGGCCGCCGGCCTGGTCACGGAGGCCGCGCTGACCTTGGTCGGCGGTCTCCTCTTCGCCGCGCAGAAGAGCACCCAGCCGCGGGTGGCCGTCACCGGCCACGCGCGCGTGCAGCACGTCTCCGCGCTCCGCGTCCCCGGCGTGCGGGTGCTGGTCGTCGCCTTCCTCGGCATCGGATCGGTCTTCGGCGGCATGCAGGTCTCGCTCGCCGCGTTCACCGAGTCGATCGGTGAGCCCGGCCTGAACGGCGTCCTGTACGGCACGTTCGCCGCGGGCAACATGCTCTCGGGCATCGTCTGCGGCGCGATCGTCTGGAAGGCCGCCCCGCACCGGCGCCTGGTCGTCGGTTACGCGGCGCTGGCGCTGACCGCGTCGGCGCTGTGGACGTCCCATTCCGCGCTCGTCCTGGCGGGCCTCGGCCTGCTGGTCGGCATGTGCATCGCACCCGCGCTGATCACCGGCTACACGCTGGTCGAGGGCCTGGTCCCCGCAGGCGCCCGCACTGAGGCGTTCACCTGGCTGACCGGCGCGGTGGCGCTCGGCCAGGCGGCCGCGGTCACGGTCGCCGGACAGCTGGAGGACCGCCTGTGGGGCGGCGCCGGATTCCTGGTGCCGATGGCGGGCACGGTGCTCGCCCTGGTGACCCTTCTGGCGCTGCGCTCGCGACTCGTCACCCGGCCCCGGAACCGTACGGTCGCACGTGGCGTCGGTCACCGCGTGCCGGTGACGGTGGACTGATCCTCGGGAATACGTCACTATGGACCGTCGTTAGCACTCATCGAGTGAGAGTGCCAGGAGGAAGACAGTGCCGACCTACCAGTACCAGTGCACCGAGTGCGGCGAGGGCCTCGAGGCGGTGCAGAAGTTCACCGACGACGCCCTGACCGAGTGCCCCAACTGCGGTGGCCGCCTGAAGAAGGTGTTCTCCGCCGTCGGCATTGTCTTCAAGGGCTCGGGTTTCTACCGCAACGACAGCCGCGGCTCCTCGTCGAGCAGCAGCCCCGCGTCGAAGCCGTCGAGTTCCGGCTCGTCGAGCACGTCGTCCGACTCGAAGTCGTCGTCCTCGACGTCATCCTCGGGCTCGACGTCCTCCTCGGGCTCCGCCAGCAGCTCCGCCGCCTGAGACTCCTCTTCCCGGACCCCGCCGTCGTGTGACGGCGGGGTCCGAGGTGTTCCCGGGCACCGGGTCCGGCGTGCCGCGGCGGCCAGCTAGTGTGCTGGGCATGGTGAACGCAGAGATCGGCGTAATCGGCGGCTCCGGCTTCTACTCCTTCCTCGAGGACGTGACCGAGGTCCAGGTCGACACGCCCTACGGGCCGCCCAGCGACTCCCTTTTCCTCGGCGAGATCGCCGGCCGCCGGGTCGCCTTCCTGCCCCGTCACGGACGCGGCCACCATCTGCCGCCGCACCGCATCAACTACCGGGCCAACCTCTGGGCGCTGCGCTCCGTCGGCGTGCGCCAGGTACTGGGCCCGTGCGCGGTGGGCGGTCTGCGCCCCGAGTACGGGCCGGGCACGCTCCTCGTACCGGACCAGCTGGTGGACCGTACGAAGTCCCGGGCGCAGTCGTACTTCGACGGGCTGCCGCTGCCCGACGGCACCGTGCCGAACGTGGTGCACGTGTCCCTGGCCGACCCCTACTGCCCCACCGGGCGGGCCGCGGCGCTCAAGGCGGCTCACGGCCGGGACTGGGAGCCGGTGGACCGGGGCACGCTGGTCGTGATCGAGGGACCGCGCTTCTCGACGCGCGCCGAGTCGCTGTGGCACCAGGCTCAGGGTTGGTCCGTGGTGGGCATGACCGGTCATCCGGAGGCGGCGCTCGCCCGCGAACTGGAGCTCTGCTACACGTCGTTGACGCTGGTCACCGACCTGGACGCGGGCGCCGAGACCGGTGAGGGCGTCTCGCACGACGAGGTGCTGCGGGTGTTCGCGGCGAACGTGGACCGGCTGCGGGGCGTGCTGTTCGACGCGGTGGCGGCCCTGCCGGAGAACACGGCACGGGACTGCCTGTGCACGAACGCGCTCGGCGGGATGGACCCGGGATTCCCGCTGCCGTAGCACGGGCGCCAGGGCGGTTCATCGAGCGGCCGTGCCGCTGTGGAAAACGTGCGGAATTCCTCGTTCGGGTGGCGGAGTTGTCCACAACCCGTGGGTAGCCCACGGGCTCCGACGCGTTTCGGCACGAGGCCTCATCGTGGCCTCGCAAGCCGATTCCTCGTCGCAGGTGGTGATCCACATGTCCGTTCCCCCACCCTCCTCCCCCGTTTTCCCCCCTCCCCTTCGCGTCCCGCGCCCGCTGGGCACGGACGCCCCCGCCACCTGCGAGGTCCCGCACTTCGACCCGGTGCGGGTACGCGGCGGGAGCCACCTGCTGGGGCGGCTGCTGCGGCACCGCAGGCGGGCCCTCGCGGCCGGCCTGGCAATCACGGCGGCGGCGCTCGTGGCGGCCGGGCCCCGCGCCGCCACGGATCCCCTGCGCGCCGAGCGGACCCGGAAGCATCCGGCCACCCAGCCGGTACGGCGGCACGCCCCGCCCGTGGACATGGTGACGGCGCCGGTGCGGATCGCCGACGCCGCCACGGTCCGCCTGCTGCGCCCCGGCGACCGGGTGGACGTCATCGCCGCCGGCGATCCCGCGACGGGCGGGGAGGCCCGGGTGATCGCGCGTGGGGTGCGTGTGAAGGAGCTGCCGGAACCGGTCGAGGGGACCTCGGAGAGCGGGGCGCTGGTGGTGCTCTCGGTTCCGCGCACCGCCGCGGCACGGCTGGTCGGCGCGAGCGCCACGGCACGGCTGGCGGTGACGTTGTGCTGAACAGCCTGGGGAAATTTCTTGGCCGAATCCTGTCAAGTCGCTCGTTCGAGCTGCCGGATTGGACCAGATGGCCGCATGGTGGCGTAGGTTGCGGAGCGTTTTGTTCCACACCCTGTGCATGCGAGGAGAGTCCCCGAGGTGAGCGAGAAGAAGGAACCGGGCATCTGGCAGGGCTTCAAGGCCTTCCTAATGCGTGGAAACGTCGTCGATCTGGCAGTCGCGGTCGTCATCGGCGCCGCCTTCACGAACATTGTCAACTCGGTGGTGAAGGGGATCATCAACCCGCTGGTCGGCTCGATCGGCACGAAGAACCTCGACAGCTACAGCTCGTGCCTGAAGGACCCGTGCGCGTTGAACCCGGACGGCTCGGTGAAGAGCGGCATTCCGATCATGTGGGGCTCCGTCCTGGGAGCCACGCTGAGCTTCGTGATCACCGCGGCGGTCGTGTACTTCCTGATGGTCCTGCCGATGGCGAAGTACCTGGCCCGAATAGAGGCTCGCAGGAGGGCGAAGGAGGGCACGCGCGAGGTCGTCGAGGTGACCGAGCTGGAGGTGCTGCAGCAGATCCGCGACGCCCTGGTCGCGCAGCGCGGGTCCGGGCACAACGAGCGCTAGCGACACTGCCGCGGGCGGCCCTGACGACGGCGCGGGCCGCCCGGCGGTGGTGGGTCCGGGCGACGGCGCGGACGGTTCAGAGGTGGTGGGGCGGCTTCTCGTCGAGGAAGCGCTTGAGGTCGGCCGCGGAGTCCCCGTCCGGCCGCTCGCCCCAGCCGCCGTCCGTGTCGTCCGAGGACTGCCGGTCCAGCGGGTCGTCGAAGATCAGCGCGGCCTTCGGGTCGCGCGGCTCGGGCTCGGGGGCGGCGGTGCTCATGCCTCAAGAGTACGGTCCGTACGGTCCCGGCCCGGCCGAGGCGCCCGGCGGCCCTGGACCTGCCACCCGGCCCGACCGGTACGCGGCCGCACACGAGGCCACGGATGCCGCCACCGCGGATTCCGCGGCCGTGGGCGAGCCCGATGACTCCGAGTTCTTCGCGGGCCCTGATCTGCTCACCGGATTCCGTGCGTTCCTGGACGAGCAGTTCAGCCGGCCGTTCGCTCGCGACGAGCAGGCCCCGGCCGCCGGCACGACGACGGTCCACGAGCCGTACCGCGAGACCACCGCGGAGACCGTCCCGGCGCTCGCCCGCGCCGCGCGCCCGGGCGCCAGCGTCGCCCATGGCTGCGTCCACACCGTCCACACCGTTCGTCCGGCGGTCCGGCTGGGACCGCGCCTGCGCCCTTCTCGCCCTGCCCATCGCCCTCCCCCATCCCCGCTCGTGAACACGCTCACAAGCTTTCGGTGTCCTTTTCTGCTGTGCTGGACGCATGACGTCGAGTTCCGCTCCGGCGCCCGCTTCCCAGGGCGCGCCCCAGCACCTCCGGCCGCTGCGCCGGCTCACCGCGCGCGGGCGCGACGAAGCCCACCGCGTCGCCTCCCCGCTCGAGCTCTTCTTCGACCTGTGTTTCGTGGTGGCCATCGCACAGGCGGGTGGGGAGCTGGTGCACGCCGTCGCGGAGGGCCGTCCCGGCCTGGGCATCCTGAACTACGGGATGCTGTTCTTCGCCATCTGGTGGGCCTGGATGAACTTCACCTGGTTCTCCTCGGCGTACGACAACGACGACGCGCTCTACCGGGTCGTCACCCTGATCCAGATCGCCGGCGTGCTGGTGCTGGCGGCCGGCATCTCGCGGGGCTTCGCGGACCACGAGTACATGGCGGTCTGGCTGGGCTACGTGATCATGCGGCTGGCGATGGCCGCGCAGTGGCTGAGAGCCGCACGGTCGGCCGAGGGCGCGGAGAGAACAATGGCCCTCCGGTACGCGGGCGGCGTGCTGCTGTGCCAGGTCGGCTGGACGGGCCTGGTGCTGCTGCCGGAGCAGGCGCGCGCCTGGGTGTTCCTGGTGATGGCGGTCGTCGAGATGTGTGTGCCGCTGTACGCGGAGAAGGATCATGCGACCTCGTGGCATCCGCACCACATCGCCGAACGGTACGGGCTGTTCACGATCATCGTGCTCGGGGAGACGATCGCGGCGGCGACCGCCGCCGTGAAGTCGGCCGTGGCCGAGCATGACGCGCTGGGCGAGCTGCTGCCGATCGCCGCGGGCGGTCTGCTGATCGTCTTCTCCGCGTGGTGGATCTACTTCGTGGTGCCGATCCACGGCCATCTGCGCTCCAACAGGCAGTCGTTCCTGTGGGGTTACGGCCACTACCTGATCTTCGCGTCGGCGGCCTCGATCGGCGCGGGCCTGGAGGTGGCCGTGGAGCAGGCGGTCGGCACGGCGCACATCTCGACGCCGGCCGCCTCGGCGGCCGTGACCCTGCCGACGGCGCTGTACCTGCTGACCGTGTGGGCGCTGCACTCGCGGTACTTCAAGGTCGGCATCGCCCAGCAGCTGGTGCTGCCCGTGACGGCGCTGCTGGTGATCTGCTGCACCTTCCTGGGCGACCGGGCGGTGCCGGCGGCGGGCCTGGTGTCCGCGCTGGCGGTGGCGACCGGGACGGCCCTGACGGCGCGCACGGCCGGTCGTGAGCGCCCGGCGGACGCCACCGCGGGCGCCTCCTGACGCTCCGGGTCCAGGGCGGTCTGGGCCAGACTGGCCGTCATGACAGTTGACGCATTGACGGACGTGGCCGGGCTGCGGGTGGGACACGCGTCGCGCAGCGGCGACGGCTGGCTCACCGGCACCACGGTGGTCCTCGCTCCCGAGGGCGGCGCGGTCGCCGCGGTGGACGTGCGCGGCGGCGGTCCGGGCACCAAGGAGACGGACGCGCTCGACCCGCGCAACCTGGTGCAGCGGGTGGAGGCCATCGTGCTCACGGGCGGCAGCGCCTACGGGCTCGACGCGGCGTCCGGGGTGATGGCCTGGCTGGAGGAGCGCGGGCGCGGGGTGCGGGTGGGGCCGGATCCGGCGCACGTGGTGCCGGTCGTGCCCGCCGCCTGCGTCTTCGACCTGGGGCGGGGCGGGGACTTCCGGGCCCGCCCGGACGCGGCCATGGGGCGCGCGGCGGTCGAGAAGGCCGCGGCGAGCGCGCCCGGGGCGCCGGTACGGGAGGGGTGCGTGGGCGCCGGTACGGGCGCCGTGGCCGGGGCGCTGAAGGGCGGGGTGGGCAGCGCGAGCGCGGTGCTGGAGTCGGGGATCACGGTGGCCGCGCTGGTGGTGGCCAATGCCGCCGGCGCGGTGACGGATCCCGAAACGGGCGTGCTGTACGGGGAGTTGTTCCAGGGGCGCGTGGCGTACCCCGAGGAGCGGGTGCACGAGGCCGCGCGCCGGCGGCTCGCCGAGGCGGCTGCCGGCAACGGGCTCCCGCCGCTCAACACCACGCTCGCGGTGGTGGCGACCGACGCCGACCTCTCCAAGGCGCAGGCGCAGAAGCTGGCCGGGACGGCGCACGACGGGATCGCGCGCGCCGTGCGGCCGGTGCACCTGCTGCACGACGGGGACACGGTGTTCGCGCTGGCGACGGGTGCGCGTCCGCTCGACGCGAGCCCGCTCGCGCTCAACGAGATCCTCGCGGCCGGCGCGGACCTGGTGACGCGCGCCGTCGTGCACGCCGTGCGCGCCGCCGAGTCCGTGGCCGGGCCGGGCGGAGTGTGGCCGTCGTACGGGGAGTTGTACGGGTCGCGATGACGGCGGCGGGGGCGCGCCCCTGTCGCGCGTTCTCGCCGATTGTCCCGGTTCTGTCACGTGATGGCGTTCGCGGCCGCCCGGGGGAACCCGAACCCGCGTCGGCGCCCTCTCTCTCCACGCACTGGAGCGGATCACGCACATCACAAGAACTTGGAGCAGCCCGTGACAACGCCGGACATTGCAGCGCGGCGCGCACTGGGGGCCTGTGCCGCCCTGATGGTCGGCGCCCTCACCCTGACCGCCTGCGGCGGCAACGCCAGCGCCAAGAGCGACGACAGCAGGGGCGGGCAGGACAGCGCCGCCAAGACGTCGACCGCGAAGATCGTCATCTCGGCGAAGGACGGTTCGACCGGCGCGTCCATCAACACGACCGGCGTGCAGGTCAGCGACGGCAAGCTGACCGTCGTGAAGATGACCGTGGCAGGGTCGGGGCAGGCCGTGGACGGCACCCTCTCGGCGGACGGCAGCACCTGGAAGCCGAAGGAGCAGTTGGAGCGCGGCACGAAGTACGAGATATCGGCGACCGCGAAGGACCCCAAGGGGCTCACGGCGGCGGCCAACTCCATCTTCACCACCGTCAATTCGACGAACAGCTACATCGGGACGTACACGCCGGACAACGGGACGACGGTCGGCGTGGGGATGCCGGTCTCGTTCAACTTCGACAAGGTCATCAGCGACAAGAAGGCCGTGCAGTCGCACATCACGGTCACGTCCAGCAGCGGCCAGCAGGTGGTGGGGCACTGGTTCGGCTCGCAGCGGCTGGACTTCCGGCCGCAGGACTACTGGAAGGCCGGCTCCAAGGTCACGATGAAGATCGACCTGGACGGGGTCGAGGGCGCGAACGGCGTCTACGGGGTGCAGAAGAAGACGGTGACCTTCACCGTCGGGCGTTCGCAGGTCTCCACGGTCGACGCGAACACGCAGACCATGACGGTGGTCCGGGACGGCAGGACGTTCAAGTCGGTGCCGGTGTCGACGGGCAGCCCGGAGCACACGACGTACAACGGGCAGATGGTGATCTCCGAGAAGTTCACCCAGACCCGGATGAACAGCCAGACGGTCGGCCTGGGCGGGGAGTACGACATCCCGGACGTGCCGCACGCGATGCGGCTGACGCAGTCGGGCACGTTCATCCACGGCAACTACTGGTACAACAAGGGCAACCCGCCGTTCGGGCGCGAGGGCACCAGCCACGGCTGTGTGGGGCTCGCGGACGTGCAGGGCGCGCAGGGTGACACGACGGCCAAGTGGTTCTACGACAACTCCCTCATCGGGGACGTCGTGATCATGAAGAACTCCCCCGACAAGACCGTGCAGCCGGACAACGGGCTCAACGGGTGGAACCTGTCGTGGAACGAGTGGACTGCCGGAAGCGCCGTCTGACCGGCTGGTTTTGACAGATCACCGGGCCGCGCGGGAACTTTTCGCGCGGCCCGCTTGTTTTCCCGGCGTACGTTTTCTCGGTTCCCGGACATGATGTCCGATCGAGGGGCTACGGTATGCACCCACAAGGTGACATGCAGCAACGCCGGGAGAAACCTTGAGCGTTCCGTACGAGACGGCAGCGTACGAACCAGCCGAGTCGCCCGAGTCTCCGGAGGAGCATCTCGCGCGGCTCCTCGGCCGTGCCCTGAACTCCTTCGAACTGCCCGACGAGGCGATAAGGCAGCTGGACTGCGCGCTGGCGCACGACAGTTCGCTGCACTCCGCACACCACAGCGCGGGGCTGCACCGGGAGACCTACCGGCACACCTGGCTGCTCGCCGACGGCTCGGCGGTCACTCTGTGGGAGCTCGTACACAACACCGCGCCCGGCAGCGCCCCGCAGGCCGAGGTGTACGTCGACGAGGAGGAGTTGCGGGCCGCGACGGCGCGGCTGCCACTGCCGCAGGACGCGCCGGACTTCGAACTGCCGGTGCTGATGACGCTGGCGGCGGTCCCCGAACCCCGGCACGTGTATGTACCGGACGACTCCGCGGACCACGCGCGCCGGCTTCTGCGCCGTGCGGAGAACGCCGACCGGCCGGATACGGAGACGGCTGAGGTGCTGGCGACGGCGTTCGCGCACCAGATCACCCAGGCGTTCGGACGACCGGGGCGGGCGGGCCGGACCGGACTGAGTTTCTCGCTCTACGAGCACGCGTTCCTGCTGAGCGACGGCCGGGAGCTGTCCCTGTGGGAGGTCGAGCACACGGCGACGCCGGACGGCCGGCACATGTGCGAGGTGTACCCGTCGGAGAACGCGGCCCGGGAGGCCATGGAGCGACGGGCCGCGCGGCGGCCCTGAGCCGGGCGCACCCGCCAGGCGTTCTCAGCGGCCGCCGAGCCGGCGTACCAGGCCGGCGAAGGCGTCCTGTTCGGCCGGGGTGAGTTCCACGGACTCGCGTGGCGGGCCGGCCTGCAGCTGGTGCGGATGGCCGGGGAGGAAGCGGCCCGGGTGCCAGGAGGTGGCCTCGCGGCGGGTGTGACGCAGCACGCGCATCAGGACGACCACCCAGGCGACGGTCGCCAGAGCGAGGGCGGTCACTCCGATCAGCTGGAGGGGCGCGACGTGCTCAGACATGCACCCCAGTACACACCACGGTCCGGGACTTTGGCCCCGGACCGTGACGTATCTCGCAGGTGCCGTGAACAACTCACAGCGAATCAAAGGGACAAGAGGGTGCGGGTGATCAGGCCGCGACGGGCTGCTTGGTCTCCTTCGTGGTGGCGGCCGGGCCGGCCGCGGAGCCGCCCGCCGGGGTCTGCGGGGCCGGCTTGCGCAGACCCTTGAGAACGACGACCAGGGCCGTGGTGACGCAGACACCGGCGGCGATGGCGATCAGGTAGAGGAACGGGTTGCCGATCAGCGGGACCACGAAGATGCCGCCGTGCGGGGCCCGCAGGGTGGCGCCGAAGGCCATCGACAGGGCGCCGGTGATCGCTCCGCCGACCATCGAGGAGGGGATGACGCGCAGCGGGTCGGCGGCAGCGAAGGGGATCGCGCCCTCGGAGATGAAGGACGCGCCCAGGACCCAGGCCGCCTTGCCGTTCTCGCGTTCGGTCTCGGTGAAGAGCTTGCCGCGCACGGTGGTGGCCAGTGCCATCGCCAGCGGCGGGACCATGCCGGCCGCCATGACCGCCGCCATGATCTTCATCGCGGAGTCGCTGGGGTTGGAGACCGCGATACCCGCCGTGGCGAAGGTGTACGCGACCTTGTTGACCGGGCCGCCGAGGTCGAAGCACATCATCAGGCCGAGCAGGGCGCCCAGCAGGACGGCGTTGGAGCCGCTGAGGCCGTTCAGCCAGTCGGTCATGCCCTTCTGGGCGGAGGCGATGGGCTTGCCGATGACGACGAACATCAGGAACCCGACGATCGCGGAGGAGATCAGCGGGATCACCACCACCGGCATGATCCCGCGGACCGCCGCCGGGATCTTCACCTTCTGGATCGCCAGCACCACACCACCGGCGAGCAGACCGGCGACGAGCCCGCCGAGGAAGCCCGCGTTGATGGTGGACGCGATCATGCCGCCGACGAAGCCGGGCACCAGACCCGGTCGGTCGGCCATGCCGTAGGCGATGTAGCCGGCCAGTACCGGGACCAGGAAGCCGAAGGCCACGGCGCCGATCTGGAAGAGCAGGGCGGCCCAGCTGTCGCTCTGGGTCCACACGAAGTGGGTCATGACCGAGGGCGCGGACTTGATCTCGTAGCCGCCGATCGCGAAGCCGAGGGCGATCAGGAGACCGCCGGCCGCGACGAACGGAACCATGTAACTCACGCCGGACATCAGCCACTTGCGCAGCTTGGTGCCGTAGCCCTCGGACTCGTCTCCGGCCCGCTCGACCGGGGTGGGCGCCGATCCGGAAGTGACCTCTCCGCGTTCGGCCCTGGCGCGCACCTCGCCGATCAGCTCGGCGGGGCGGTTGATGCCCGCCTTCACGCCGACGTCGACGGTCGGCTTGCCGGCGAAGCGGTCCTTGTCACGCACCGGCACGTCGTGCGCGAAGATCACGCCGTCGGCCGCCGCGATGACCTCGGGGTCGAGCCGGGTGAAGCCGGCCGAGCCCTGGGTCTCGACGACGAGTTCGACGCCCGCCTCGCGGCCCGCGTTCTCCAGGGACTCGGCCGCCATGTAGGTGTGGGCGATACCGGTGGGGCACGAGGTGACGGCGACGATACGGAAGGGGCGCTCGGCGGTCGCATCCGCGCCGGAGCCCGGGGTGGGCGCTTGCGCCGTGTTTGCCGCTGCGGCGCCGGCGGAGGCCGCCGCCGGCGTCGCAGCGGTGCTCTGGGAGGCGCTCACGGCGCCCTCAGCAGCGCTCGCGGTGCCCTTCGCGCCCGCGTCGGCGCCCGCGTCGCCGGCGCCCGCGGCCTCCGCGCCCTTCGTGGGCGCCTTGTCCCCCCGGATCAGCGCCGCAGCCGTCTCCGCGTCGCCCGCCGACCGCAGCGCGTCGGTGAACTCGCTGTTCATCAGCTGGCGGGCCAGTGAGGAGAGGATCGTGAGGTGGGCGTCGTCGGCGCCGGCGGGGGCCGCGATCAGGAAGACGAGGTCGGCGGGGCCGTCCGCCGCGCCGAAGTCGATGCCGGCGGCGCTGCGCCCGAAGGCGAGCGTCGGCTCGGTGACGTGGGCGCTGCGGCAGTGCGGGATGCCGATGCCGCCGTCGAGGCCGGTCGGCATCTGGGCCTCGCGGGCGGCGACGTCGGCGAGGAAGCCCTCCAGGTCGGTCACCCGGCCCAGGGCCACCATGCGCTCGGCGAGGGCGCGCGCCGCCGCTTCTTTGGTGTCGGCGGACAGGTCGAGATCGACCAGGTCCGCGGTGATCATGTCGCTCATCGCGGGCTCCTATGCACGCGTATCGCCCGGGGTGTGGGGTGGGCGGTTTCGGGGACGGGGGTGCCGTGGGGGGCGGGGTGGGAGGAGGGGCCGGGGAAGCCCCGCCTCCCGGGGACGCCGGGGCGGCTCAGGGTGCCCCGTCGACCCGTCGGCGCGGCGAGTAAAGAGGAGGAACCTCGCCGCTCGCGGGCCGGTTGTCGGCGGGCGGCGCCGGGGAGGAGCGCGGCCGCGTGCAGGGTCGTACGAGCGTTCATGACACCGGCTCCGTAAGTTCGCGGTCGACGGGGACGCGGTCGGTGACGGTCACCGCCGTGGGGTCCAGGTCGGCGGGGGTGGGCATCACGCTGCCGGGCAACTGGACGGCGGCGGCGCCGTGGGCGACGGCGGAGGCGAGGGCCTTGGGGCCGCTGCCGCCGGCGATGAGGAATCCGGCGAGGGAGGAGTCGCCGGCGCCGACGTTGCTGCGGACGGTGTCCACGCGGGCGCTCGCGAACCAGGCGCCGGCGTCCTCCACGAGGAGCTGGCCGTCGGCGCCCAGGCTCGCGAGTACGGCGCGCGCGCCCATGCCGCGCAACTCCTCGGCCGCCTTCAGTGCGTCGCCCACCGTCGCCAGGGGGCGCCCGACGGCCTCCGCGAGCTCCTCCGCGTTCGGCTTCACCACGTCCGGGTGCTCGCGCAGCGCTTCCAGCAGCGCACGCCCCGAGGTGTCCAGCGCGATGCGGGCGCCCCCGGCGTGCGCCCGGGCGACCACATCGGCGTACCAGGACGGCGCGAGCCCCCGCGGCAGGCTCCCGCAGCACGCGATCCAGTCCGCGTCACGGGACTGCTCGCGCACCGTCTCCAGGAGTAGTTCCTGCTCGGCCCGCGAGAGTTCCGGACCCGGCGCGTTGATCTTGGTGAGCACCCCGTCGGACTCCGCGAGAGCGATGTTCGAGCGGGTGGCTCCGGCGACCGGGACCGGCGCGACCTCGATGCCCTGCGCGTCGAGCAGGTCGGCGACGAGCGCGCCGGGCGCACCACCCAGGGGCAGCACGGCGACCGTGCGCCGGCCGGCGGCCGCGACGGCGCGGGAGACGTTCACGCCCTTGCCGCCGGGGTCCATGCGTTCGCCGGTGGCGCGGATGACCTCGCCGCGCTCCAGGGAGGGCACCTCGTAGGTGCGGTCGAGGGAGGGGTTGGGGGTGACGGTGAGGATCATGGCCGTACCGGTCGTGCCGTTCGTCGCGTTCACGCTGTCCGTGGTGCTCATGCTCGTACTACTTCCGTGCCGCCGCGCTCGATGGCGGCGGCGTCCTCGGGGCTCAGCCCGCTGTCGGTGATCAGCAGGTCCACGTCGCTCAGGTCGCCGAAGCGGGCGAAGTGCTCCTGGCCGTGCTTGGCGGAGTCGGCGAGCAGGACCACCCGGCGGGCCGCGGCGACGGCCGCCCGCTTGACCGCGGCCTCGGCGAGGTCGGGAGTGGTCAGGCCCTGGTCGGCGGAGAAGCCGTTGGCCGCGACGAAGAGGACGTCCGCCCGGATCTCGCTGTACGCGCGGAGCGCCCAGGCGTCCACGGCGGCGCGCGTGCGGTGCCGTACGCGCCCCCCGACCAGGTGGAGCTGGATGCCCGGGTGGTCGGCGAGGCGGGCCGCGATCGGCAGGCTGTGCGTGACGACGGTGAGGGACGCCTCCAGCGGGATGGCCCCTGCGAGGCGGGCGACCGTCGTGCCGGCGTCGAGGATCAGGGTGCCCTCGGTCGGCAGTTCCGAGACGGCGGCCTTGGCGATGCGGTCCTTCTCGTCGGCCGAGGTGGATTCGCGTTCGGCGAGGTCCGGCTCGAAGTCGAGGCGGCCGGCCGGGATGGCACCGCCGTGCACCCGGCGGACCAGGCCGGCGCGGTCGAGGGCTTTCAGGTCGCGGCGGATCGTTTCCGCGGTGACCTGGAACTCCTCGGCGAGCGACACGACGTCCACCCGGCCGCCGTCACGGGCGAGCCGGAGGATCTCCTGCTGTCGCTCCGGTGCGTACATGCCCTGCGCCTCCGCTCCAAGATACGTCCGACTGGTGTCCGGTCCATGTCCGACTGCGTCTGACTCGTGCCCGAACTTGTGGTTTCGCTGGAGGCTACGCCCGGATTTCCGGAAAGTAAACAGGTTCGGGCTTCAACCGGGCACGGTCGGACTTCCGCGCCGTCCGGAGGGGCGGGTGAGGCCCGCGGGAGACGCGTATGTGGAAGGGCCCGGCACCAAGAGGTGCCGAGCCCTTCGTCGGGGGGGCGCTCAGGGCGCGCTCGGGAGGCGTGTTCAGGGGACGAGCACGGGCTCGTCCTCCGGTTGCGCCGGGAGGGCCTCCTCCGCGCCGCCGCCCTCCACGTGCTGCGCCGGGCGCTTCGGCAGGGCGGACATCAGCAGGAACATCACGGCCATGACGGCGGCCACCCAGAGCAGCGCGTGCTGGAAGGCGTTCACGAAGGCCGGGCCGACCCGGTCCGCGGTCAGGCGGTCGTCGATGACGCCGAAGAAGACGACCGAGACCAGGCCGAGGCCGAGCGCGTTGCCCATCTGCTGGACGGTGTTGATCAGGCCGGAGGCGGAACCGGCGTGCTCGCGCGGCACCTCCGACAGCACCGCGTCGGTCAGCGGGGCGACGATCAGGCCCATGCCCACACCCATCACGACCAGCGGCAGGGCCATCTGCCAGGAGGCGATGGCGAGGCCGTAGCGATCGGACTCCCAGATGTAGAGCAGGACGCCCAGGCCCATCACCAGGGCACCGGCCTGCAGCACCTTGCGGCCGAAGCGCGGGACCAGTTTCTGCACGGACAGGCCGGCCGCCACGGAGACGGCGATCGAGAAGGGCACCCCGGTCAGGCCCGCGTGCAGCGGGCTCCAGCCGAGGCCGTCCTGCATGTACAGCGTCCAGACCAGGAAGAAGATGCCGAGCGCGACACCGAAGACGGTCTGCACGGCGATGCCGGCGGCGAAGCTCTTCACCTTGAACAGGGACGGTTCGATGAGCGGGGAACCGTCGCGGGCCGCCTTGCGGCGTTCGTACGCCACCAGCGCACCGAAGACGACGAGCGCCCCCGCCATCGACGCGTACCCCCACAGCGGCCAGCCCAGCTCGCGGCCGCGGGTCAGCGGGTAGAGCAGCATCAGCAGGCCGAGGGTGACCAGGGCGACGCCGACGAGGTCGAGCTTCAGGGCGTGTGGCGCCCTGGATTCGCTGATGTAACGGCGACCGAGGAGCAAGGCCGCGATGCCGACCGGGAGGTTGATGAGGAAGATCGGGCGCCATTCGAGGCCGAGGACGTTCCACTCCGTCAGAAGGGCGCCGAGCAGCGGGCCGGAGACCGCGCCCAGCCCGACGATCGCGCCGAACATGCCGAACACCTTGCCGCGCTCGTGCGCCGGGAAGGTGGCGTGCACGATGGAGAGGACCTGCGGGACCATCATCGCGGCCATGCCGCCCTGCAGGATGCGGGCGGCGACCAGCATCTCCGGGTTGGCGGCGAAGCCGCACAGGGCCGAGGCGAGGGTGAAGCCGCCGACCCCGAGGAGGAAGATCCGTTTGCGGCCGTGAATGTCCCCGAGGCGGCCTCCGGTGATCAGGCCGGCCGCGAAGGCGAGGGCGTAGCCGGCGGTTATCCACTGGATCTGACTGAAGGAGGCGTGGGCGGTCCGCTGGATGGAGGGGATGGCGATGTTGACGATCGTGACGTCGACCAGGTCCATGAAGGCGGCGGTCATGACGATGGCCAGGGCCAGCCAGCGGTGCGGTGCGCCGGGGGCTGCCGACGTTTCGAGCGCCGTCGGGGTCGCTGTGGCGGGTTGCCTGTGGGTTCGTCGTGGTGGTGTGCGCAGTTCCCCGCGCCCCTTTGCGGCGTTGTCGTCAACGGAAGTCATGTCGAGAACGTAGGGCGCGAGTAGGTCAGATCCTGTCCTAGTCGTAAGGCATCCTCTGGTGCATGACGACAGACACTCCGGCTCGACTGCTCCAGCTGCTGTCTCTGCTCCAGACGCCCCGCGAGTGGCCCGGCGGTGAACTCGCCGAACGGCTCCGGGTGTCCCGGCGCACCGTGCGGCGCGACATCGACCGGCTGCGGGAGCTGGGGTATCCGGTCGAGGCCAGCAAGGGGGCAGACGGCGGGTACCGGCTGGTCGCCGGGAAGGCGATGCCGCCGCTGCTCCTCGACGACGAGGAGGCGGTGGCCATCGCGGTCGGGCTGCGCGCCGGAGCGGGGCATGCCCTGGAGGGGGTGGACGAGGCGTCCGTACGGGCGCTGGCGAAGCTGGAGCAGGTGCTGCCGGCCCGCCTGCGGCACCGGGTGGCCACGCTTCAGGCCGCGACCACGCCGCTGACCAGTGGGGACGGGGCGAGTATCGCGCCGGAGACGCTGACCGTGATGGCGTCGGCGGTTGCGGGGCGGGAGCGGTTGCGGTTCGCCTACCGGGCGGCGGACGGAAGCGAGACGCGGCGGCAGGCCGAGCCGTACCGGCTGGTGTCGACCGGGCGGCGGTGGTACCTCGTGGCGTACGACGTCGATCGTGACGACTGGCGGACGTTCCGGGTCGACCGGGTGAGCGAGCCGTTCGCGACCGGGGCGCGGTTCGCTCCGCGGGAGTTGCCGACGGGGAGTGCGGCGGAGTATCTGCGGCGGTCGATCCAACGGCAGCAGGAGACGTACGAGTTCGTGGTCGCGTTCGCCGGGACGGCGGCGGAGGTGGGGGCCCGGGTGCCGGGATGGCTGGGGACGCCGGTGGACGAAGGGGGTGGATGGTGTGTGGTGCGAGGGACCACCGGGGATCCGAAGGAGTGGCTGGCGGTGCGGCTGGTGATGGCGGGGTGCGAGTTCGTGGTGCGGGAGCCACGGGAACTCGTGGAGTGTGCGAGGGAGCTGGGGGGCCGATTGGCGCGAGCCGGTGGGGGCGCGTGAGCGCGCGGCCCGGCGCCTCCCAGGCCCTTTGGACACCCGAAGCCCTACAGGCGCCGGAGCACGTACACAGGCGCCGGCGCATCCGCTACGTCTGCTCTCCCCAGGCGAACCCGCGCAGATCCGCCAGGTTCCGCAGCGCGAGTGCCGCTGGTCCCTCCGCGTCCGACGGGGACGCCGTGCCCGCCGCCCAGGACTCCACCGCCACTCGGACCGCCGCACCGGCCACCGCCGAGGCGAAACGGAGGTGCGGCGTGGGGGCAACGTTGTCGGGTGCGGTGTCGGATGCGGTGTCAGGTGCGGTGCGCTCCGCCAGGATCGTCGCCAGGAGGTCTTCCGACGACTGGCAGACCTCCGCCCACACCTTGCGCAGGGCCGGACTGGTGTCGGCGAGGTGGATCAGGGTGCGCACCCATTCCCAGGACGCCGCGGAGACGCCGGCGCCGGGGGTCAGGGTGTGGTGGACGGCGTGTTCGAGCGCCTCGGGGACCGAGAGGGCCGCCGGAGCCGACCGTACGGCCTCCGCCCAGCGCTGGGCGCCCGCCGCGTAAAGCGGGGCGACCGCCTCCTCCTTCGTGGCGAAGTAGCGGTAGAACGTGCGGGGCGCGATGCCGGCGGCGTGTGCGATGTCCTCGGCGCGGGTGGCTCGCAGGCCCTGCCGTACGAAGAGGCCCGCGGCCGCCCGGGCGATCTCCATCCGGGTCTCCGCCTTGCGCCGCTCCGTCAGGGAGACACCGGGAGGGTCCTGTCGGGAGGTGTTGCCGGTGGTGCTGGGGGTGCTCACCTCGGCAGGCTATGCCGCTGTGGCAGAATCTGCCATCCGGTGGTTCACCCCGTGGTTCAGGTACGGGGTGAACCACCGTTCCAGCATGCGGGGAAGGGACAGAACCCGGCAAACGCGCGGCGCCGGTGGCGGGGCCCAGAACCGCAGAGCCGCAGAGCCGGAGGGCCGCGGAACAGCCGACAAGTGCTCGGAACAGCCGACAGGTGCTCGCCGGGTGCTCGCCGAACAATGGAGCCGGGCTCCGGCGCCGGGGGGGGGTGGGCGCCGAAGCCCGGCTCTGGGGAAGTCCCGGCGCCGGGGGGATGGTGCGTCGGGACGTGGCTCACTGAGGGATCGTCATACGTCGTCGTCAGAAGTCGTCGTCACAGGCCGTCGTCGCAGGCCGTTGTCAGAGATCGTCGCGGGCCGTCCCGCGAGAAGCCCTTTGTTCTCATGAGCCGACCGCCCTCCTGAGCCGGCCGCCCGGCCGGGGCCCTCAACTCCTCGGCCCGGATTGGTTGTTCCCTACACGCGGAGCCTTGAAGCGGCGGTACCGCGCCATGTTTGCGCCGTCTTTCGCCACCCGGCGCACGCGCTCGGCGTGAACCGCTCCACGCGCGCCCCCAGGCTCGCGAGCCCGCACACACCCGGGAGCGCCCGCGGGCCCCGTGAACCTCGGGGGGCTCCCGAAGACACGGGAGCCCCATGCGCCCGCGGACACAACTCTCTTACGCCGCCGGCTCGAACCCCGTGCTGCGGGCGAGCTTCTTCAGCTCCAGCAGTGCGTGCTTCTCGATCTGGCGGATGCGCTCACGGGTCAGTCCGTGCTCCTTGCCGACCTCGGTCAGCGTGCGCTCGCGGCCGTCGTCGATGCCGTACCGCATCTTGATGATGGAGGCCGTGCGCTGGTCCAGACGGCCGATCAGGTCGTCCAGTTCCTCGCTGCGCAGCAGGGTCAGGACCGACTGCTCGGGGCTGACCGCCGACGTGTCCTCAAGGAGGTCGCCGAACTGCGTCTCACCCTCGTCGTCCACCGACATGTTCAGGGACACCGGGTCACGGGCCCAGTCGAGGACGTCGATGACGCGCTCGGCGTTGGAGCCGAGTTCGGCGGCGATCTCGGCGGGCTCCGGGTCGCGTCCGTGCTCGCGGTTGAACTCGCGCTGGACGCGGCGGATCCGGCCCAGCTCCTCCACCAGGTGGACGGGGAGCCGGATGGTCCGGGACTGGTCGGCGATGGAACGGGTGATCGCCTGGCGGATCCACCAGGTGGCGTACGTGGAGAACTTGAAGCCCTTGCGGTAGTCGAACTTCTCGACGGCACGCACCAGGCCGGCGTTGCCCTCCTGGACCAGGTCCAGCAGGGGCAGGCCACTGCGCGGGTAGCGTCGGGCGACGGCCACGACCAGGCGGAGGTTGGAGCGGATGAAGACGTCCTTCGCCCGCTCGCCGGCGGCGACGAGCGCCTCCAGCTCTTCGCGGGTGGCGTCCGACCCGGACTCCTCCTCGCCGTCGAGGACCTGCCGCGCGAACACACCCGCCTCAATGGTCTGGGACAGCTCGACTTCCTTGGCGGCGTCGAGGAGCGGTGTGCGCGCGATCTCGTCGAGATACATGCCGACCAGATCGCGGTCGGCGATCTCGCCGCCATGGACGCGGCGAACACTGCTTGCCGAGTCGGCCGTCTCGCCGGTGGCGGACTGACGACGGGCGACGGCACGGGTTGCCATGCGGTGCTCCCTTGCGATGGTGGGCGGGCGGGGTGGTCCTATCCGGTTCTTCTCGGTCTTCCGGTGGATGCTCGGCGCTCGGCCGGCGGCGCTGCGGAGTCCGCTTCTGGAACTCCCGGCGTTCTGGTCGGGTGCCCGGCATCCGAAGGAAACAACGACTGGAATCCGGACAGAATTCCCATGCCGCCCCCCGATTTTTCTGATCATGCAGTACCCTGTCGGACCGACCGAGGGGGCGTGATGTCGCCGGAACGTACAGAGGTGCAGGTCAGGCCGGGAGTCGAGGGAGACCTCGAAGCTCTCACGAACCTCTACAACCACTACGTACGTGAGACGTCCATCACATTCGACACGGTGGTCTTCACGCCGGAAGAGCGTCGTGCATGGCTGCTCTCCCACCCGGAAGACGGCCCGTACCGCCTGATGGTTGCCACGTCGGCGGACTCACAGGAGATTCTCGGGTACGCCACATCCAGCCCTTACCGCGCGAAACCCGCCTACGGGACCTCGGTGGAGACCACGGTCTACGTCGCCCCGGACGCCGGCGGACGCGGCATCGGCACGCTCCTCTACAAGACCCTCTTCGAGGCGCTCGCCGGCGAGGACCTGCACCGCGCCTACGCGGGCATCGCGCAGCCGAACGAGGCGTCCACCCGGCTGCACGAGCGCTTCGGCTTCCGGTACGTCGGCACGTACCGCGAGGTGGGCCGCAAGTTCGGCCGCTACTGGGACGTGGCCTGGTACGAACGCCCGCTCTAGCCGAGGGCCGGCCCGCGCCTAGGGTCGGCCCGCGCCGAGCGCCCGCCCCGACCAAGGGCCCACTCCAGCCGAGCAGCCGCCCCAATCGAGCGCCCACTCCAGCCGAGCAGCCGCCCCAATCGAGCGCCCACTCCAGCCGAGCGCCGCCCCAATCGAGGGCCCGCTCCCGCCGAGCGCCCGCCCCAGCCAAGGGCCAGTTTCAGCCGACTGCCCTGCCGCCGCTCAGCCGAACTGCACCGACCGCTTGGCCATCCCCATCCAGAACCCGTCGATCACCGACTTCTGCGCGTCCAGCTCGCCGCCGGCCTCCGCCGCGCCCATGGTGACGAAGAGCGGGGCGAAGTGCTCGGTGCGCGGGTGGGCGTAACGGCCGGCCGGTGCCTTGTCGAGGAAGTCCAGCAGGGCGTCCCAGTCGCGGTGCTCCAGGGCCCGGTGTCCCCACTCGTCGAACTCCGAGGACCAGGACGGCACCCCGGCCCCGGTGTGGCGCAGGGCGGCCAGGTTGTGGGTGAAGAAGCCGGAGCCGACGATCAGCACGCCCTCGTCGCGCAGCGGGGCGAGCCGCCGGCCGATCTCCATCAGCCGTACCGGGTCGAGGGTGGGCATGGAAATCTGCAGGACGGGGATGTCCGCGGCCGGGAACATCTCCACCAGGGGCACGTAGGCGCCGTGGTCGAGCCCGCGGTCCGGGATGTCCTGCACGGGGGTGCCGGGGGCGCGCAGCAGCTTGCGTACGGACTCGGCGAGCGCTGGTGCGCCGGGGGCCGCGTACCGCACCTGGTAGTAGTGCTCGGGGAAGCCCCAGAAGTCGTAGACGAGGGGGACGGTCTGGACGGCACCGAGGGCGAGGGGGGCCTCCTCCCAGTGGGCGGAGACCATCAGGATCGCCTTGGGGCGGGGCAGACCGGCGCTCCAGGCGGCCAGTTCGCCGGGCCAGACCGGGTCGTCGGCGAGCGGCGGCGCGCCGTGGCTCAGGTAGAGGGCGGGCATGCGCCCCTCGGAAGCGGCGGGTCGCTCCTGTGCGGCGGCGGTCATGACGGCGGCTCCCTCCACGGACGGGAACCCCCAGGGCCCCATGTTTTAACTCTCAAGCTTTCCGTGAAACACCATACGCCCCACTTGTTTAACCTTCAAGGAGAGGCTCGTACAGTGGGATACATGAATACGGCACCCACATCCGCGACCGTTGCCGGGGACCGCTGGCTCAGCGACGAAGAACAGCGCGTCTGGCGCTCGTACCTGCACGCCACGACCCTGCTGGAGGACCATCTGGACCGTCAGCTCCAGCGGGACGCGGGGATGCCGCACATCTACTACGGCCTGCTGGTCGGGCTCGCCGAGGCGCCCGGGCGTCGGCTGCGGATGACCGAGCTGGCCATGGGGGCGAAGATCACCCGGTCCCGGCTCTCGCACGCCGTCGCGCGCCTGGAGAAGAACGGCTGGGTGCGCCGGGAGGACTGCCCCTCCGACAAGCGGGGCCAGTTCGCCGTCCTGACCGACGAGGGCTCCGAGGTGCTGCGCCGTACCGCGCCGGGCCATGTGGCCGCCGTACGGCAGGCGCTGTTCGAGCGGCTGACCCCCGAACAGCAGCAGACCCTCGGCGAGATCATGCAGATCGTCGCCGAGGGCCTGCAGCCCAACGAAGCGGGCGCGGACCTGCCCTGGCTCCGCTGAGGAGATCAGGACAGGCCCGCGTGCGGGTACCCGGTCGGCCGGTGGTGGCTCAGAGGCTCAGTGGGCGACCACCGGGATCGCCACCTCGTCCTCCGCGCCCTCGCCCGTGGCCACCGTCGTGGTGTCCGGCTTGCCGGCGTTGACGAAGGTCACCACGACCACCGCGGCCAGCACCAGCATGCCGACGGCGACCCAGATCGCGTTGGCGTAGCCGTGCACCGCGCCCTCCATCAGGACCAGCTGCTGCTGCGACTTGGAGGTCGCGGTGGCGATGTGGTCCTTGATGTACGACGTCGTCGCGGACGCGGCGATCGTGTTCAGCAGGGCGGTGCCGATCGCGCCGCCCACCTGCTGCGAGGTGTTGACCATCGCGGAGGCGACACCGGCGTCCCGGGGCTCGACGCCGAGCGTGGCCAGGGACATGGCCGGCATGAACGCCGTACCCATGCCGAGACCGAGCAGCAGCATCGCCGGCAGGATCGTCGAGGCGTACGACGAGCCGATCTCCATCTGGGTCATCACCAGCATGCCGGCCGCGGCGACCAGGAAGCCGGGGCCCATCAGCGCCCGGGCCGGGACCCGGGTCATCAGACGGGTGCCGATCTGGGTGGAGCCGACCATCATGCCCGCGATCATCGGCAGGAACGCGAAGCCGGTCTTGATCGGCGAGAAGCCCTTGATGACCTGCAGGTAGTAGGTCAGGAAGAGGAACGTGCCGAACATCGCGATGATCGCGATACCGAGGGAGAGGTAGATACCGCCGCGGTTGCGGTCGAGGACCACGCGCAGCGGCAGCAGCGGGGCCTTGACCCGAGTCTCGGTGACCACGAACGCGATCAGCAGGACCGCGGAGGCGACGAACAGGCCGATGGTGGTGGCGTCGCCCCAGCCGTCGGACTCGGCGCGGGTGAAGCCGTAGACCAGGGAGACCAGGCCGAGGGTGGACAGGAGCACGCCGGGGATGTCGAGCGGGTTGCGGTTGCGGCCGCCCTCCGGCTCGCGGATGACGAAGTACGCGCCGAGCGCGGCGACGATGGCGAACGGGATGTTGACGAAGAACGTCCAGCGCCAGTCGAGGTACTCGGTGAGCACACCGCCGAGGATGAAGCCGACGGCGCCGCCGCCACCGGCGATCGCGCCGTAGATGCCGAACGCCTTGGCACGCTCCTTGGCGTCCGTGAACATCACGGCGAGCAGGGAGAGCGCGGCCGGCGCGAGCATGGCGCCGAAGACGCCCTGGAGGGCGCGGGCGCCGAACATCATCGCGCCGCTGGTCGCCGCGCCGCCGAGCGCGGAGGCGGCGGCGAAGCCGGTCAGGCCTATGACGAAGGCCCGCTTACGGCCCCACAGGTCGGCGATCCGGCCGCCGAAGAGCAGCAGACCACCGAAGGCGAGGGCGTAGGCCGTGACGACCCACTGCCGGTTGCCGTCGGAGATGCCCAGGTCGGTCTGGGCGGAGGGCAGCGCGATGTTCACGATGGTGGCGTCGAGGACGACCATCAGCTGGGCGAGCGCGATGAAGACCAGCGCTTTCCAGCGGTTGGCGTCACCGGACTGCGCCGGTGCGCCGGGAGCCTTGGCGGCTGTTTCGGACATGGGGGTACCCACTTCTTGACTTCGTGAATGCGTGACGGAAAGTCGGTGCTTCGTTACGGACGGTCGGCGACACAGGCCGGATGGCCGGCGTTCGTGACGGAAAAAAGGGATCGGTGGAGCGCAGACGGTGGTCGGTGCGGAACAAGGGGTGCGCGCCATGAAGGACCGGCGCTCGGTCCGAAACTGATCGGCCCCCCCGTGGGACGGTGCGGTCGCTCTCGGTCGTTCAGGCCTGGCGGAGGTCCTCCATGGTCACGGCCGTGCCCGGCAGGGCGGAACGGGCCGGGGCCCGCAGTCCGTCCAGGAACAGCTGCAGATGACGGTGGACGAAGCGGTCGCCGACCAGGCAGTCGGTACCGAACGGGGGCCGGCTGAGCTGAGCCACGGCGATCATCACGTCGCCGACACCCACGTCCGGGCGGAGCTGCCCGGCCGCCTTGGCGCGGTCCATGAGCTGCTCGATGAGCTGCTCACAGCGCTGGCGCGCCGCTTCCAGGTCGGGATGGTTCTTGTCGAAGGTGCTGGAGACCATCGGGCACAGCGCGCTGACCCGCTCGTCGGCGGAGGCGTGCACGAACCTCTCCAGCGCCCCGAAGGCGTCCCCGGTCTCCGCGAGCGCGAGCTCGGCCGCCTCCGACGTCCGGTCCATCACGGAGCAGACGACCTCACGGACGAGCGCGTCGCGGTCGGGGAAGTTGCGGTACACCGTGGCGTTGCCGACGCCGGCCCGGCGGGCGATCTCGTCGAGCGGCACGTCTGGGCCGAACTCGGTGAACATCTCGCGGGCGGCGATGACGATCCGCTCCCGGTTGCGCAGGGCGTCGGCGCGGGGCCGGGGCGCCTTGCGCACGGTGGGGGTGGCGGTCGCGGTCTGCACGGCGCACTCCTTGTCTGGTGGTCTGGGTGATGCTCTGGGCTTCCACGATCCGGGGATCCGTTCCCCGTTTCGCTCGGACACAGGTCTAAACGGGGAGAGGGTCCCCGGTTATTTCCACACCCTCTCCTCATTTCATGTGACCTGAGTCACACCTTCTGGGACGGGGAATCGCACGATCGGCCTCTCCAGCGCGCGCCCGCCGCCCCGCCGACACAGGGTGATCGAGAGGGTGCAGCCGGAAACCGGCGGCTGCCGTGGCGCGAAAGGTCCATGCATGCAGCCGCAGCCCAGCCGCCCGATACCCGCGCACCCCGACACCCCACGCGCCCCGCGCACGCCACACACCACGCACACGCCACACGCCGCGCACGCCGCGCACACCGCGCACGCCGCGCCCGCCGCGCCCGCCGCGCCCGCCGCGCCCGCCGCGCACAGCGCACACCCCCCGCGCTCCGCGCGCACTTCACGCTCCGCGCGCACGCCCCCGAGCCGCGCGATACGCCACCGCCGTGCGGTCTCCCTCGCCGCCGTGACCGTGCTGATCCTCGCGGTCGGCACCTCGGCGGGCACCGGACACCTCACGGCGGCGCCCACGCCGGCCGGCGCCGGCCCGATCGCGCTGGCCCGCTCCTCGGTCTACGGCCCCTGCCTGATCAGCGGGGCCCACGAGGTCCAGATGACCGAGGGCATCCCCACCCCGGGCGGCTACTCCCGCTCCACCGGCACCGTGCACGCCCTGACGCTGATGGTCGACTTCTCCGACGCGCCCGGCCAGGGCGACGCGCTCGACCGCTACCGCGAGTTCTTCCCGCAGACCCAGGACTGGTTCCGCACCGCCTCCTACGGCAAGCTCGACTACCAGCCGGCGGCCCCCGTCGACCACTGGCTGCGCATGCCCAAGCCGTTCGCGGCGTACGGCATAGAGCGCGGCGCCCCCTTCGACCCCGGCTACCGGCAGCTGGTCCAGGACATCGTGGCCGCCGCCGACCCGGAGGTGGACTTCCGGTCGTACGACCTCCTGAACGTGCTGGTCACCCCGAACGCCGGCCCCTCCGCCCTGGACACCGTGCTGTCGGTGACCTTCGCCGGCAACTCCGACGCCCCGGTCGCCGACGGCGTCCCGGTCGCCAACGCCTCCTTCGTCTACTCCCGCCAGGACGACGGCTCCGGCTCCTACACGCAGACCGGCTACCGGGTCCTCCCCCACGAGAACGGCCATGTCTTCGGCCTGCCCGACCTCTACACCCAGGAGGGCGGGGGCGCGGTCGGCCACTGGGACATCATGAGCGAGGACTGGGGCGCCGACAACGACCTCCTCGCCTGGCACAAGTGGAAGCTCGGCTGGCTCGACGCCGACCAGGTCAGCTGCGCGGCCGCCCGCGGCAGCACCGAGTACACACTGGCCCCGCTCTCCCGGGCCGGTGGCCACAAACTGGTCTTCGTCCCCGTCGACGCCCGCACCGGCTACGCGCTTGAGGTCCGCACCAAGGGCGGCAACGACGAGGAGGTCTGCCGCCCCGGCGTCCTCATCTACAAGGTCGACGCGAACGTCGACACCGGCCGCGGACCGATCAAGGTGTACGACGCCCACGGCGACACCGGCGGCTGCACCCGCAGCCCCAACGTGCAGGCGGAACTCTCCGACGCCCCGTTCGGCCCGGGCGAGACCTTCAAGGACCCGAAGCACGGGATCGAGGTGCGGGTGGCGGACGTGGACGCGGAAGGGAACTACCGCGTACAGGTGACGCGGCGCTAGCCGGCCCGGCCGGGGTTTACGGTGGGCGTGCCCTGATCACCGTGCCGGAGATCGCCGACGTGTCCTGATCGCCGTGCCGGAGATCGTGGGTGTGCCCTGATCACCGTGCCGGAGATCGCGGAAGCCGCCGTACCGGAGAGTCGATGACCACCCCCCTGTCCCCCGCCGTGCCACCGCACGATCCGCCGGCCGAGGCGGTCGCCCCGCTCGTCCGGGGGGTGGCCGTGCTGGCGGCACTGACCGAGGCGGGCGGGACGCTGAGCGCGAGCGCGCTGGAACGGCGTACGGGCCTCGCCCGTTCCACGGTCGACCGGATCACCGCGACCCTCGCCCGCACCGGATACGTCCGTCAGGACGGCCGGGACGCGGTACTCACCCCGCGCGTGATGGAACTCGGGAACGCCTACCTGGCCGCCCTCCGCCTGCCCGCCCTCCTCGACGGGCACGCCGACGCCCTCGCCGACGAGCTGGACGAGTCCGTCTCGCTCGCGGTCGCCGACGGGGACGGCATCCGCTTCATCCACCAGGCGACCCGCCGCCGCGCGATGTCCGTCAGCTTCCGCATCGGCGACCTGCTGCCGGCCGAACGCACCGGCCCCGGCCCGCTGTTCGCGGCGCAGTGGACGGAGCCGGAGTGGACGGCCTGGCGGGCCCGGCGCGCGGCGGACCCGGCCGACGCGGGTTTCCCGGCCGTACCGCCCCGCGGCACCACCGCCGACGACTTCGCGGCGCGGGCGGACCGGGCCCGCCGGGACGGCTGGGCCCTGGACGACCAGCTGATCGAACCGGGCCTGGTCGCGGTGTCCGTCCCGGTGCGCCACCCGGCCACCGGGAGGGTGGCCTGCGTGGCGAGCGTCGTCAGCCACACCAGCCGCCACACGGCGGCGGAGCTGCGCACCGCGCTCCTGCCCCGCCTGCTTACGGCGGTGACCGCGATGGAGCGGGAACTGCGCGAGGCCGCGCCGCCACAGCCGGGCCCGCCGCCCTCCGGCCTGGCCGGCTGGACCACGGCGTCCAAGCACGAGCTGGGCCGCGACTTCGTGGAGTCCCTGGCTCGCGGCCTGACGATCCTCACGGCGTTCGGCGAGGGCCGCTCGGCCCTGACCCTGACGGATGCGGCGAAGGCGACGGGCCTGGCCCGGGCCACGGCCCGCCGGGCCCTGATCACCTACGAGCACCTGGGCCTGGTGACCGCGCGGGACCGCTTTTTCACCCTCACCCCCCGGGTGCTGTCGCTCGGTTACCCGCCGCTGTCCCGCACCACCCTCGCCCGCCTGGCGGCTCCCCACCTCCGCGCCCTCACGGACCGGCTGCAGGAGCCGACGGCCCTGGCCGTACCGGTACCGGGGGCGGACCCGGCGGAGATCCAGTACATCGCGGTGGCGACCGCGAGCCGCGTCCTGACCGTGGACATCACGGTCGGCACCCGCCTCCCGGCGGCCCGCACCTCCCTCGGCCGGGCCCTCCTCGACCCCGACGGGCCACCCGGGTACGCCCTCGCCGACGAGGAACTGGAGTCGGGCCTGCGCTCGATCGCGGTGCCGGTACGGGACCGGACCGGCCGCCCGGTCGCCGCCCTGAACGTGGCCACGCACGCGGCCCGCCGCTCACTGGAGGAGTGCGTGACGGACGTCCTGCCGCACCTGCGGACCACGGCGGACCACATCCAGACCGACCTGCGCATCGCCTCCCGCTTCACCCTCGTCCCGCTGTCCTGAACCAGGAACGCGGCCGCATCGCGAAAGCCCCCGCGCCCCGGGGGCCCCGGCCGAGCGCCTTCCGGCATCGGGCGACGGCCTCGCAGCCCTGCCCGGCCAGGTCGGCACCGAGTCACCGCCGAACTTCTCGCCGACCGCGTCCGCGTCCAGGCAGCGCAGCGGATCCGCGTCCCGCGTCGCGACAAGTGCGGGACCGTGGGACTCCCCCGCGGTCAGCCGGCGCAGCCTGTTCGACGGTGTCCTCCCGTCCCGCCGACGCGAGCCCCGTGCAGCCACTCGACCTGGTCGTACAGTTCGCGAGGCGTGAAGGAGGCGAGCATCGTGTTGCGGGCGGCCGCGGCGTCCTTGGCCGGGTGGTAGAGCTGCTCGCCCATGGCACGGGCCACCTGCTGCACCCGGGCGGTGCGCTCGTACCGCTCGGCGTTGTACTTCTCCAGGCGCTGTGGGACGTCTCCGGCGGCCCCCGCGAGCAGTTCGCCGATGACGACGGCGTCCTCGAGTGCCATGCAGGCGCCCTGGGCCGCGTACTGGAGCATGGGGTGCGCGGCATCGCCCAGGAGGGCGACGCGGCCGTCCGTCCAGCGCTCGACCGGGTCGCGGTCGCACAACACCCATTGCTTCCAGTCGGTCCCCAGTTCCAGCAGTTTCCGGGCGGTGTCGCTGAGGTCGGGGAACTCGGACAGGACGTGCGTCCGCTCGGCGGGCCTGCCGGCCACGACGTCCTGTGCGCCGTCGTCGCGGGTGGCCGCCAGGTTGAGGAACTTCCCGCCGCCGATGGGGTAGTGGACGAAGTGCCACTTGGGCCCCGCCCACAAGGTGACGGTGTTCCAGCGCAGTTCCCGCGGGACCCGCTCCATGGGGATGACGGACCGGTGGATCGTGTGGCCGGACACGCGTGGTGCGCCGTCGCCGACAAGCCGGCCGCGCACGGCGGACCGGATGCCGTCGGCGCCGATGAGCGCCTCGCCGGTGAAGCGGCGCCCGCTGTCCGTGATCGCCGTGACGCTCTCCGGGTCCTGTTCGTACGAGGTCACGGAGGAGTTGGTGTGCAGGGTGATGTTCCGCTGCGCGACGCAGCCGTCGAGGAGCGTCTGGTAGAGGTCGCCGCGGTGCACGACGGCGTACGGATTGCCGAAGCGGGTGCGGTACGCGCCGGTGAGCGGCATGCTCGCGACCCGCTCTCCGGTGGTTCCGTCCATGAACCTCAACTCGTCGATGTGCACCGCGTGCTGGCGGACCTCCGCGCCGACGCCCAAGCAGTCCAGGGCGTGGAAGGCGTTCGGGCCCAGCTGGATGCCCGCACCCAGTTCGCCGAAGGTGGCCCTTCGTTCCAGCACGACGGCCCGGTGGCCGTGGCGCGCGACGCTCAGTGCCGCCGCGAGGCCGCCGATACCGCCCCCGGCGATGAGTACCCTCATCGTGATCCTCGTCGCTGTGGGGAGGCCGGTCGAAAGGCCGGGGAAAGAGCCGCCGCACTTCCTCGTGGAACCCGGGAAAGGTCCTTCCGGCCGATGGTCCGCCCGGACCAGTCGAGGTCCCACCAGGCGATCACGACGCGCACAGGCGCAGTGCCCCTTCCAGCGCGTCACCGACGATGCGGACGCCGTCCTGTGTGAGCACGGACTCGGCGTGGAACTGCATGGAGGCGAAGCCCGGCCCGCGCAGCGCGTGCACCTCTCCGGTGTCCTCGTCCCGGCTCGCCTCGACGGTCCCCACGCCGGGGACGTCGAACTCGTCCTGCGTGCCACGGGCGGCGAACGTGTTGTAGAAGCCGACCCGTTCCCGTGCTCCGAACAGGTCGATCTCCCGCTGGACCCCCTGGTTGGGTACCGGCCGGCGCACCAGTTCCAGGCCGAGCAGGGTGCTGAGCACCTGATGGCTCAGGCATACGGCGACGAAGGGCCGGCGCTGGTCCAGCAGCGTACGGATCGCGGACCGCAGTTGTGCGATCTTGGGGTGCCGGGTGGCGCGCGGATCACCGGGGCCCGGACCCATGACGACGAGTTCGTGGTCGTCGAAGGAGTACGGCTCGTCGAAGCGCCGGACCGTCGGCCGCAGCCCCATGGCCCGCAGCTGGTGGCCGATCATGGACGTGAAGGTGTCCTCCGCGTCCACCACGAGGACCCGGCGGTCGGCCAGTTCGGACCTTTGGCCGGTCAGCTGGGCGTGTTCGCCGGTCCAGAACCCGGCGATCGAGTCGTTGCGCTGCGCGAGGGCCTGGCGTACGCGCGGGTGTTCGGCAAGGCGCCCGGTGCCTTCGGCGCCCAGCGCGGTGAGGAGACCGGCCGCCTTGGCCCGGGTCTCGTCGACCTCCGAGTCCGGGTCGGAGTGCCGTACCAGGGTGGCGCCGACGCCGATGCTCAGCCGGCCCGCGCCGTCGATGTCGGCGGTGCGGATGAGGATCGAGGAGTCGAGCGTGCGCCGTCCCCGCTCGTCCTGCCCGATCAGGGCGGCCACGCCGCTGTAGTAGCCGCGCCCGCGGGGCTCGTACCGGTTGATCACCCGGCAGGCGCTCTCCAGCGGACTGCCCGTCACCGTCGGCGCGAACAGGGTCTCCCGCAGGATCGTGCGGGGATCGTGGTCGCTGGCGCCCTCGATGAGGTACTCGGTGTGCGCGAGCCGCGCCATCTCCTTCAGATACGGCCCCACGATCCGGGGAGCGGGGTCGCAGATCCGCGCCATCATCTTGAGTTCCTCGTCGACGACCATGTACAGCTCGTCGGCCTCCTTGCGGTCGGCGAGGAAGTCCATCACCCCGCGCAGGGTGGGGCCGGACGGCGGATAGCGGTAGGTGCCGCTGATCGGGTTCATCACGGCCCGGCCGGCCCGCAGGCTCACGTGCCGCTCGGGGGAGGCGCCGACGAAGGTGCGGTCGCCGGTGTGCACGACGAACGTCCAGTACGCCCCCTGCTCCCGCTCCAGCAGCCGCCGGAAGAACGCCAGGGCGCTGCGCACCGTGTAGCCGGTGATGTCGGCGACGAACGACCGCTTGATGACGAAGTTCGCTCCCTCGCCCGTGCCGATCTCTTCCGCGATCACCTTGCGGACGATGCCGGCGTATTCGTCGTCGTCCAGGTCGAAGGCGCCGCCCTCGAGCACGACCGGCTCACCCGGCAGCCGCCGCACGGCGTCGCCCACCGTGACGGAGGTCTGCTCCTCCACGGTGATCGTGATCAGCGGTTCGCCGTCGTCGGCGCAGACGTAGCCGCGCTCGGCGACCTGGCGGTAGGGGATCAGCGCCATGACCTCCTGGCGCGCCCCGGCGTCGGGATCGGGTGCCTCGAGGGGGATCCGGGCCACGGCGTCCACCGTCGACGCCGTACCAGTGAGGATCTCCAGGGTGTCCGGGCCACATGCTTCGGGGCGGTGCAGCAGCGCGAAGGCGGGCGGCCGCGGCCCGAGGATCCGGTCGAGCGGGTCGGGTGCCATACCGGGGTTCTCCTCGTTCATCGGCCGAGCTCCTGGATCACGGACGTGGTGGTGGTGACCAGGGCGCAGCGCTCGGCGGCGTAGTCGAGGGCCAGCCGGTGGTACGCCTCGGTGAAGTCGGCGACGGCGTCGGCCACCAGGAACGTCTGGATGTCGTTGGTGAAGGCCTCCACCGCGGTGGACAGCACCCCGATGTGCGCGTACACACCGCAGAGGATCAGCTGGTCGCGGCCGTGGGCACGCATCCGGTCCAGCAGGTCGGACCGGAAGAACGCGCTGTAGCGCCATTTGGCGAGCAGCCAGTCGTCGGGGCCGGGGGCGAGCGGCTCGACGACCTCCCGGTCGGCGGGGTCGACGCGCATGCCCGGTCCCCAGAAGTCCTTGAGCAGTCCGCGCTGTTCGTCGGTCATGCCGCCCGGCTGCGCGGTGTACGCGACGGGCATGCCGGAGGCGACCGCCTGTGCGCGGAGCCGGGTCGCGTTCCGCACGAGGTCGGCAGCGGGCGCCTCGTCCCCGCTGAACTGCCGCAGGAAGTACCGCTGCATGTCGTGGACGAGCAGGACCGCGCGGTCCGGATCGGCCTGCCACGCGGCGGTGTTGGCGGGCAGGTCGCCGGCCCGGGGCATCGGGTACGGCTGGATGGGGGGTATCCCCGGCACGGTCTTCGTGGACGGTGTCCCTGGCATGGTCTTCCTCGTATCGCTTGGGTCGTCAGACGCCGAGACTCGCGCCGCCGTCGACGGTGAGGTCGTGCATCGTGATGTGCGAGGCCTGGTCCGAGAGGAGGAACACCACCGCTTCGGCCACGTCCGAGGGGCGGGCCAGCTTGCCGAGCGGTATGCCGACCCGGTAGGCGTCGGGCGACCCTTCGAGGGTGGCGGTGCGCCCGTGGCCGTCCTGCCACATGGACGTGAGCATCGGGGTCTCGGTGGAGCCGGGGACGACCACGTTGCACCGGATGCCGTACTGGGCGACCTCCAGGCCGAGGCACTTGGTGAACATGGTCGCCGCGGCCTTGGACGCCGCGTACGCGGCCATGTCCACGCGTGCCGTTCCCGCCGCGTTGGAGGCGATGGTGACGACGGCGCCGGAGCGCCGCCGGACCATGCGGCCGACCGCCGCGCGCGACATGTAGAACACGCCGGTGGTGTTGACGGCGAACGTCGCCGCCCAGTCCGCGTCGGTGAGGTCCCGGGCCTTCGCCAGGCGCAGTACGCCCGCCCCGTTGACCAGGTGGTCCAGCGGTCCCAGGGTGCCCTCGACGTCCGCGACCAGGCGGTCGGCCGCGGCGCTCGTGGTGACGTCGGCGGGGAACGCCCGTACCCGCAGTCCGTCGGCGGCCAGTTTCCCGGTCACCTCGCTCAGCCGGTCGGCGTCCTTGTCCACGGCGGCCACCGAGGCCCCGCGTTCCCCCAAGGTGCGGACGACGGCCTCGCCTATTCCGCCCGCGGCTCCCGTGACCAGGGCTATCTTTTCTGGCATAGCGAACAGGTCTCCTCACTCAGCGACTTTTCGACGACTTCTCAGAAGCTTCTCAGCGGCGCCAGGCCGAGGCGACCTCAACGGCCTGGCGGGGGTTGAGGCGCGGGTCGCAGAAGCTCGTGTACCTGTCTCCGACCGAATCCAGAAAAGTGCGATCGGCAACGCGTTCCGTGACATGGCCGGGAGTGGTTTCCAGGTGCAGGCCGCCAGCAATTCCACCGGACGCCGTCACGGACTCCTGGAATTCCTCGACCTCGCGTATGACGGTCTTCACGAAACGTGTCTTCAGACCGTCGGGGCCGGACTCGGTGTCGCCGTGCACCGGGTCGGACAGCCGGCTCACCGGGTGCCCGGCGCCGCGTACGGCGGCGACCAGGGCGGGGAGCTTGCGGGGTGCCGTGCCGGCGCCCATCCGGGCGATGAGCGTCAGCCTCCCGGGGACCCGGTCGGGGTCCAGCCGCTCGCACAGGCGCAGCAGTTCCTCCGGCGTCATGCTCGGCCCCACCTTGCAGGCCACCGGGTCGCGCACGGCCGCCAGGAGCGCCACGTGGGCGCCGTCCACCTGCCGGGTGCGCTCGCCGATCCACGGCCAGTGCGTCGAGGTGAGCAGCAGGCCGCCGTCGTCTGCCGACGCGGCATGGGCGGTTCGACACCCTGGACCGTTTCGGTGGGCCGGGAGCGCGGCTTGGCGTACTGGCCGGCGAGCCGGCGCCTACGCGCACCACCGGCGGGCCCGCGTTGACGCGCATGACACCCGCCAGGAGGTCGAGCACCGCCGCCTTGCGGGCGATGTCCACGCGGCCGTTCTCCGCCCAGCCTCGGCGCAGTCACCGGCCTGGATGACCTGGGTGTGCCCCTGCGACCACCCCGAGGTGGTCCGAGGTGGTCGTGCAGCCGGGTCACCTCCGCGGCCCCGACGAGCGGCGGCAGCGCGCTCAGTTCCCGCCCCGCCCGCTCCGTCTCGGGATGATCCCGCCAATCGGGTGCCGGAGAGCGGGGAGCGATTCGATGTGAGCGAGCTCGCTGTCCACCTCGGTTTCTCTCATGGAGACGAAGAAGGATTTCTTCGGCTGAACCCGTGAGCCGCTTTCACCGATTATCCAGAATTACGGAATCACCGCGAAGGGGGAATCGTTACTTCGTCAGGTTCCGGCGGGGCAGCGTCACTTCGTCCGCAGGTCGGGGCGAATTCATTCATACGGCCGGACACCGGCGCGGGGAGTTCCGGAAAGCACGGAGTCCCGGCCGCGTGGCCGCGCGGCCGGGACTCCGTCGATCAGGTGAGGGGGATCAGCTGGTGACGCCGCCGTCGACGACGAGGTCGTGGCCGACGGGAGGTGCACCGGCCACACACCTGCACGCGACGACGGTTGCCGGGCCACCCCCTGGAGGCTCCGCCGGGCGCGACCGAGGGCGCGGGCACGAGGTGACTGCGACACGGGCTTCCGGCGCTTCCGGCGCTTCCAGCGCTTCCGGCGCTTCCGGCACTTCCGGCGCTTCGGGGGTCTCGGGCGCTTCGGGAGCCTTGGGTGCTTCGGGAGCCTTGGACGCTTCCGATGCCTCGGGCGCGATCGCGGCCGACGAGTGCCGGTTCGGCCACTCCCTGTGGCACCGCCGCGCGATCGCCTTCGACACCGGAAGCCACAGACCTCAGCAAGGTCGACGGAGAGACCCGACGATCATGAAACCGGACCAAGGCATCAGCCTCGGCCCCACCACCCCGGTCTGATCCGCTAACCTGTCAGGGACCGCTCTCAGCGGCGGTCCGCATCCTTGCCGGAGCGCAGGCGAGTACGCACTCAGAGTATTCAGCCACGCTTCACGCAAGGCCCCGCCTCGCCTTCGTAGCTCAGGGGATAGAGCACCGCTCTCCTAAAGCGGGTGTCGCAGGTTCGAATCCTGCCGGGGGCACAAGGCAAAGGCCCCGGACCGATCATGGTCCGGGGCCTTTGACATCTACTTTTGACATCAACGGGGACGGAACGGAGCGCATCCGGCGTGACACGAGATGAGGCTCTCGACCGATTGAGGCAACTGGCACGAGCTCAGGCATTCGGACATCACGTCGGCTCGGACCGTCTCATCCAGGCCGGCCTCGACGCGCTTCTGGCCGACGTCGATGCCCCGTCGCTTGCCCTCCTCGCCGGCCTGGCCCGTCGTGAGGAGCATGAGGCACGGGAGCTCTTCGATCACGTCGTGGACGAGCTGGGGTTGGCATTCGAGGTGCCGGCCGACCCGATCGCTGCCAGGTGGGCCCTGGCTTACTGGTTGGCCTCTCAGATCGTCGACGGCTCCTTGGACCCGGCGACCGGTGCCGACCGCATCTGGGTCGAAGCAGCGTCAGAACTCGGCTATCCCGACCGCCTGCAACCCATCGTCGAATGTGCCGTTCAGCTGGACGACTGGAACGCCAATTGGAGCACTCCGCTAGAGCAGCTCAAGGAAGAAGTCCTCGTCGCCGCCCGACTGCTCATTGAACGTGGAGGACCCGAGTCCGCTCTCTGAGGACCACGGAGCCCCAGGACTGTTACGGCCTGGGGCTCCGCCTCTTGGATAGAGGGGAACGGCGTTGGTCAGCCTGGGCCGGGGCGCCGCTTCAACAGCTTGTCCATGTGGCTCATGGCCTCGCGCTGGGTGTCCTGCACGACGTGCGTGTACGCATCCATGGTGATGCTGATCTGGGAGTGCCCGAGGATCTCCATCACGACGCGGGGCGCGACGCCGGCCGCCGTGAGGAGAGTGGCGGTGCCGTGGCGTGCGTCGTGCAGGCGGATCACGCGGAGGCTGGCGGACTCGGCGACGCGCGTGAAGGAGCGATAGAGGTTGCGCGGCTCGACGGGGCGGCCGGTGCGGGTAGCGAAGACGTAGTCGGAGTGGTGCCACTTCTCCCCTGCCTTGGCACGAGCATCTGACTGCCGCATGCGGTGCCAGCGCAGGGGTGCGATGCAGAGGGCGGGCAGCGGGACGGCTCGGCGACGGCGGCTCTTGGGATCGTCGTCGTAGAGGACGCCGCGGCGGCGCTGGACCTGGTGGCGGACGTAGAGGACGCGGTTGTCGAGGTCGAGGTCAGACCACCGGAGACCGACAATCTCTCCCCGGCGGAGGCCCATGGCGATCGCAAGGACGAAGGCCGCGTAGAGCGGGTCCTTGCGGGAGGCTGCGAGGAAGTCGAGCGTCTCGTCCAGGGTCCAGGGGTGCAGTTCGGGCGTGTCCGTACGGGGCGGCTCAACGAGCTTGGCGACGTTGCGTGTGATGAGTTCCTCGCGGCAGGCGGAGGACAAAGCCGAGCGCAGAACTCGGTGCGATTCCTTAGCGGTTGCGGCGGTCGTCTCCTTCTCCAGGCGGACGAGGAAGCGGCGGACGTCGGCGACGCCGAGGGATTCGAGGCGCTTGGCACCGAGGAGGGGCACCAGGTAGAGGCGGACGTGCGTCTCGTACTTGTCGAAGGTGCTGAGCTTCCGTCGGGGCTTGATGACGTTGTCCAACCAGTACGGCAGCCACTCTGAGAGCTTGGCGGACTTGGTGGGCACGGGAACGCCCTGGTCCACCTTGTCGAGCAGCTCGCGGCGCTTGGCGTCGCACTCGGCCCACGTCTTGCCATAGGCGAACTTGCGGGCGCGGGTACCGTCCGGCTGGAGCACGTACACCGCGCACTGGAAACGGCCGTCCTTGCGCTTGGTGATGGTGCCGGCGCCGTTCGGGTTGCGCTTGCGCTGCTGGGCCATCAGGCGGCCGCCTCCAGTTCGTTGGTGATGTAGTCGCGAACGGCTCGCGCCGGGATGCGGTGGCACCGGCCGATGGTGAGCGAGGGCAGGCGCCGGGAGCGGATCAGGTCGTAGACCGTGGAGCGGCCGAGCTTGAGGCGGGCCATGACGTCCGGGACCGTCAACAGCTCTTCGTCAGCCATGTGAGGGCTCTCCTTCGGTTCCAGGGGCTGGTTCGAGGGATGCGGACAGCCAGGCTTCGGCGTCGGAGAGGCCCGTGCCGGCGAAGACCCAGTGCGCGAGGACGTACGTCGTGTCCGGCCGAGGAGCGGCAGGTGTCGCCGCTTGGGCACGACGCCATTCGGCGCGGGCGACGCGGAGAGCGCCGAGGGTGGTCGAGTAGCGGCGGGACTTGGTGGAGAAGTGGCCGCGGAAGCCGAGCATGTGGGCCCAGGCGCGAAGGCGGAGGTGTTCGAGGTCTTTGCGGGCGCCGAGTGCCCAGGCGGTTCGGATGAGTTGCCGGGCGTGCTCGCTGATGTCGAGCTGGGCGAGTTCGGCGGCGAACTTCAGCGGCCGGTCGAGAGCTCCCGTGGCGGTCTCGGCGCCCTTGGTGGCGTACTTGGCGATGTAGGCGGCGACGGCCCGTTCGGTCAGTTCCGTGCCGGTGTCGAAGTCGGCGGATCGGATGGTGCGGACGTCGAGTTGGCGGCCGAAGGCGAAGGTGTGGGTGTGTCCGTCGAGGGTCGGGCCGTCGACCTGAACCTTGGCGGTGGCCGTGCGGATGGCGTCGGTGAGGAGTTCGGCGGTGGCCCAGGGCGGGGGTGGGGTGTGACCACCCTCAGGGCCGTCGAGGCGGATGACGGCGTGGAAGTGGACTGCGCCGCGCTTCTGGTATTCGGCGACCTTGGCGAAGGAGACGCGGGCGTGGTCACGTAGGCGACGCTGTGAGAGGCCCGCACGCCTGGCGACCTCACGGCGGAGGTAGATCGAGAAGCGCCGCCAGAGGGCACCGGCGTGGGCGTTCCAGAGCACGGCCGCTTCGTAGTCGTAGGTGTCCGGGGTCAGCGGAGTTCCAAGGGCGTCATCGTCTGGGTCGTGGTGAGTGCCGCAGCTGCACGCACGGCCGTCGGAGCGGCGGTTGTGGACCGGCCCGAAACCGGGAGCGGTGAAGGTGGCGAAGACGCGGGGGTGAGCGGCGACCTGGTCCGGAGTGCCCTTGCCGCCCCGGAGCCCAGCCGTGATCAGTTGGAAGGTGTCGCGGCGGTAGACCTCGGCGCAGGCAGGGCAGCGGGTCGTGCGGCGGTTGTTGCAGCGGACGAGGAGTTGGCCGGCGGGCAGGTCGGCCGAGTCGAGGTGCTGGAGGATGCGGCCGATCTCTCCGATCGCGGTGTCGATGTCGTACTCGGTGCGCCGGCCGTCCAGGCGGATGGGGTGCGTGCAGCCGCCGAGCCCGGAGAGCTGGCGGAGGATACCGGGCAGGGTGCCGTCCGCGGCGAGCTTGCCGAGTTCCGGGAGTGGGGGCGGGGTGGGGCGGGTGAAGATGGCGATCTCCTTCTGATGAGCACTTCGGGAGGAATGGGCCTCCGGGGCGGCGGATGCTGGGGCGCTTCGTGCCGCCCCGGAGGCCGACCCGCTTGTGAGCGGCGGTGAGGTTCAGCGGCGGTGCTGGTCGCGGAGCAGGGAGCGCAGGACCACGGCGGCGACGGCGACGGAAATGGCCGTGACGGCGACCGCGGCAAGGAGCGCGGTGAGGACGACTCCGCCGACGAGGACGGCCGCGACGGTCTTCTGATCGATGGAGACCGAGGGGAGCGCGGGACGCCGGATAGGGGCCGGGTCGGCGGGCGCGTGGGTGTGGGTGGGCTGCGGGGTGGGGTTGTCCGGGTACTTGGGCAGGAACACGGCAGCGATCTCCTTATCTACTCGTCTAGTCATGTGAGCCGTTTATGACGGTCACGCCGCTACGCGTGCCGGATTCGATGGCGGGGGCGAGGAAGGTGTGCGAGAGCCAGAAGCCGAAGAGGGCGATCAGGACGACGATCCAGGTGCGGACGCCGAGGTACTTGACCGCGGCCCAGGCGAAGAAGCCGAGGACGACGACGAGGGGGAGGTTGAGCGTCACGGGGTGCGGGGTCCTTTCAGCGGACGGGGCAGCGGTGGGTGCGGGCGGCGAGTTCGGCGGCGGCGCGGCTGTCGTAGTCGGCGGAGAAGTTGCAGCGCGGGGCGGTGCAGGCGGCGGTGTGCTTCTCGCGACCGCGGCCGTCGTAGGCGGTGCCGACCTGGACGGGGCCGATGCGGGTGACGTTGCGGAAGCGGCGGTTGGCTGACATCGGACTTCCTTTCAGAGCTGGGCGGCGATGGCTTCGGCCATGGGCGCCGGAACGCCGAGACGGGCCCGGAGGGTCGGGGTGTCGATCGGGGCGCCGGTACGGGTGTGGTGCTCGGCGGCGACCTTGCGGGCGTGAGCGACCAGGGCGGCCGGGACCGGGACATTGGGGACCGCGACGACCGGAGCCGCGACGGGCGCGCGTTCCGGTGGTGCGTCGATGGCGGGCAGGACTGGGATGGACGGCTCTCGGGCGGGTTCGGGCTCGTCCTGCTCGTCCACCCGATCCTCGATCTCTTCGGCGACCGCGACCGTGGACGCACCGGGAGCCGAGTGGGCGAGGAGGGTGCCGCCGAGGAAGGCGACAGCGGGCCAGCCTGCGACGAGGATGCGTAGCCAGGCCGGGACATCGGCCAGGTCGAGGAGGCCGGCGGTCGCGACGTTCGCGCCGAGGGAGGCCGCGAGCGCGATGACGAACCAGCACCAGGCCGCGCCCTTGCCGGAGCCGGAGCGCAGCCGACGCCAGGCGGCGACGAGTAGCAGGTCCACGGAGATCGGATAGGCCCAGGCTTTCCAGCCGTCCTGTCCGGCGGCCGTGGCGACGTCGTGGATGTGGGCGAAGGACAGTGCGGCGGCGATGAGCGCCTGTACGAGCACCGCATCCACACGGGCCAGTTGGGCGCGCATGAGGACGCCTCCTTCCGGCTTCGGGCATGGGAGGGGTAGGGACGTGGCGCGAGGCGGTCACGCCGACCGCTGAATGGGTGCGGAAGCAGCGGCTAGGCCGCGACGGCCGGCGACTCGACTTGCCACTCGGGCACGTCGGGCCGGAAGGGCTTCAGCGTGGGTACGTCGGGGACCAGGTGCGCGGACTGGCGGCAGATGTCGGCGGCGGTGCCGAGGGACAGGTACGGGGTGCGGATGCGGGACCAGCCGCCGGACGTGTCCCCCGCGACGGCGAGGCCGGGCAGTTCGGGTGCGATGGCGCAGGCGGCCGATACGGCCTCCGGGGCGATGTCGCCGAGTGCCATCTTGGCGGAGGCTTCGTCGTTGACGCGGTGGCAGACGCGGCCGGTGAGCTGGGCGCGGAGCATGGTGGCGCCCTTGCCGAGTTCGGCGCCGAAGCGCTGTCCGCAGACCTCCAGGTAGATGCCGGCGGCGCGGCCGAGCTGGGCGAGGCGGATGAGCTGGGTGACCATCTCGTCCCGCCGTTCCTCGTCCTTGCGGGTGGCGACGAGGAAGAGTTCCGCGACTTCGTCGACGAACAGCACGACGGGCACGGGCCGTTCGTTCTCGGGGAGTCCCCAGATGTCCGAGGTGATCTCCTCGTCGGGGGTGCCGGGTGCGATGCCCTGCCGGGCCTTGATCAGGTCGTACCGGTCCTCCATCTCCTTCACGAGCACGGGCAGGAGCTCCGCGGCTTCGTCGGGGTCAGTGGCGAGGGCGGACAGGCGGGAGGCGAACGGTGCCAGCTCGACGCCGCGCTTGCAGTCGATGCCGACGAGGGCGACGTCCTGCGGAGCGAGCCCGGAGACGAGATGGCGCAGGTACATGGACTTGCCCGAGAGCGTGGCGCCGAGGGTGAGTTGGTGGGGAACGGTCCGGTAGTCGCGTACGAAGGGCATGGCGTCCTCCCGCAGCGCGACCGGGACCTTGAGGAGTCCGGTGTCGACCTTGCGAGGCATCCGGACCTTGCGCAGGACGTCGAAGCCGACGAGCCGCAGTTCCACGACCCCCGGTTTGACGGTGGTGACGTAGACGGCGTGGACGCCCCAGGCATGCCGCAGCCGTTCGGCCGAGGCGGCGACGTCGGCGGGTTCCTGCCCCGGAGCGAGGCGGAGACGCAGCCGTAAGCCGGTGGTCGTGGGCCGGATGATCCCCCGGCGAGGCGGAACGGGCCGCACTTCCCGCCGGGTGGTGACCTTGACGGCCAGGACCCGCAGCCGGGACGGGGCGACGGTCAGCCCGCAGGCTTCCATGACCGTGCCGTACGAGCTGAGCAGTCGGACGGTGGATATCGGCCCGCCGACCGCCGACCAGTACAGGGCCGGATGCTGGGCTCTGGTGTAGGCAGCCCCACCGCCGAGTGCGGCGACAGGACCACCCACCTCCAGAAGCGACACGAGATCGGTCATCAGGCCGTGGCCCCCAGAGCGGCCGGGAAGGCGGCCGGCGTGACGGCGGCGGCGCGGTAGGCGATGCCGTGGCGCTGCTGCCCGTTGAACACCGATTCCCACGGCCGGGCGACGAGTCCCGGCAGCGAGACCGGCGAGCCGAGCGCCAGCCCCTCGGACACACCGCTCTCGGGAACCGTGACCTTGATCAAGGACGACTCCCCGTCCTCGATGTACACGACGCCGATGGTCATCAGCGCCTCTCCGCTCACGGCGTCCTTGGCGATCTCGCCCGTCTGCCGGTCGCGGACCTTCGGTTCGGGGGCCTCCGTCAGCAGGATCGTCGCGGCGGAGGTCTCGACACGGATGGTGCGCACGATGCGTTCCTATCTACTCGTCTATACAAGATGCGATCTACGAACCCGACCGCCGGGGTCGCACGGATCACCCTGCCGCTCAACTTGCCCACTCGTCTATACGAGTAAGGCGTGTTGGGGTGTACGAGTTCGGAAGAACGACCACACGGCCCAAGCAGGACGGCCACAGAGGCTTGCCGAGAACCCCCACTGTCAGACCCCTCCGTCATGCTCCACCCATGCTGATTGCGACGAACGTTCGGGGGCACGCCGTTAAGCGCCCCTCCAAGCCGGCGATAGGCACGATGCTCGCGAACCTGGGACAGGGCGACCACCTGATCCTGGAACGGCAGGACGAGGACCGCGAGGGCGACTGGTACATCCAGGTCCTGTTCCGCGACAACAACACCTACCAACTGGAGTACCGGGACGGCGTCGCCGCAGAGCACTACCAAACCCTGACCGCCTCCCAGGACAAAGCTCGTCAAGCCCTGCTCGACTGGGCAGCCGACAAGCCGGGCTGGCAGGACTGCTTCATGTGGAACAACATCGGCGCCATGTTCGCCGCCCCGGTAGTTGAAGCCACGGATCACCCCAACGCCTAGCACCGCACTCCCGCCCATCTCCGATCAGGTCGCCGGGAGCTGGTACGACAGCACGTAGGCGTCTGCTGCCATGACCGTGTCGCACACCTCGACCGCCCGTCCTTCGGTGTCGAAAGCGGTCCGGATCAGATGAATCACGGGCACGCCGGCGGCGAGGTGGAGCGTCTTGACCTCGGAGGGCGAGGGCATCCGGGCCCGGATCTCCTCTTCGAAGTGGTCGAGGCGATGTCCCAGCTCTTCCAGGCGGGCGTAGATGCCGCCGGGACCGGGGTTGGGTTCGGCGATCTGGGTGCCGCGGGCGATGTCGAGGGGGAGGTAGGAGGTCGCGAACTCCACGGGTCGCCCGTCCAGCAGATACCGGCGCCGCCGGGCCAGCACACGTCGGACGGATCCGAGCCGGGCGGAGACATCCTGACTGGCCTTCTCTTCCTTGACCTCAAGGCTGTCGACCTGGGGGTGGCTGCCGGCGGCGTCCGCCTCCACGATGAACGCGGACTTCCCCTGCTCACGATGACGCCGAGCGAACCGGTCGGAGGCCAGGCGCCGCACGGGCGGCCGGGGCCGGACGAAGACACCCTTGCCGTGTTCGGCGTGGACCAGGCCCTCGCCGGTGAGGATGGAGAAGGAGTTGCGGACGGTCATACGGGAGACGCCGTAGTGCTCGACCAACTCCGCTTCGGAGGGCAGTTTCTCGCCCTCGCGGAATCGCCCGCGGTCGATGGCCTCGCGCAGGTGGTCGGCGATCTGCCGGAAGACCGCACGATCGCTCGTGGGGTCGAGATCACCGAGGAGGCCCGAAGAAAGAGGGCTCACGTGTGTACTCCTTTAGGTATCTAGACGAGTGGGCGAGTGAAGTTGCTACGGTGGAGAGCCTAGCCATCCGGGAGGGCCGAGGAACGTGAGCACAGAACGCCCGCACTCCGTGAGCGTCGCCGGGGTAGTCGTCGACGCCCAAGGCCGTGCCCTCCTGATCCAGCGCCGTGACAACGGCAAGTGGGAGCCGCCGGGCGGTGTCCTCGAACGCGAGGAGACCATCCCTGAGGCCCTGCAACGCGAGGTCCTCGAAGAGACCGGCATCAAGATCGCTCTTCCGGCGACTCTGACCGGTGTCTACAAGAACATGACGGGCCTGATCGTCTCCCTGGTCTTCCGCTGCGAGGCCGCCGACGGCACGCCCACGACCGGCGACGAGACCCGCGCTCTGCGCTGGGCCACCCGCGAAGAAGTCACCGACCTGGCCGACGAGGCATACGCGATCCGCGTCACCGACGCACTCGACGCGATGACCCCGCCGGCCGTCCGCGCCCACGACGGCGTGAAACTCGTCTAGCCCGAACCCGCTGCACATGGCGGCCTACCAGCACGAAGGAACTTGTATGCACGAGTATACGAGTACAACACGGGTCTGGGGACTGTCTTGCCCAGGTTTCCCGGAAGAGGTCAGCCGGGCCCGGCGCTGGACCCGCGACATCCTGCGCGACTCCCCTTTAGCCGAGGACGTCGAACTGATCGTGAGCGAGCTGAGCGCGAACGCGATCCTCCACACGGCCAGCGGCTGTGAGTCCGGCAGCTTCCACCTTGCCGTGGCCGTCTCCGCTCAGGTGGTCGCGGTATCAGTGACCGACGACGGAGGCGGGAGAACGGCGCCCAAGGTCAAGCAGGTCGAGCACCAGGACCAGGATGGCGAACACGGCCGCGGACTCGGCATGGTCAGCGCGCTCGCCCACCGGGTCGTCATCCATGAGAGCCAAGCCGGCCACACGGTCACCGCGGAGCTCTTCACCGGCGAACACCCCAGCGAGTTCCCATGCTGAAGCCGACGGGAGCTCCCGGATTCTGGTGCGAGTGCTGGACCCGGAACCTGGACGACGACCAGCCCCCCACACTCTTCGCCTCCTACGACGCCCACACCGAGGTCGAGGCGAACAACTGGGTCTCCACGATCCTGCGGACCATCTCACCGGCCCTCGACACGGACACCTCAGAGGAGGCATGGGAACGGCTCTACGACCACCGCGTAAACACACGCCGAGCCCTGCTGCACCGCGTGCCCTGGACGGTATCCGTGACCCACGCCCGCACAGTCATCACCTGGACTGTGAGCCCGGTGACCTACCTACCACTTGCGCACCGTCAGGGCATCGAACTCCCCTTGTGCGCATACGCCTTCAAGCCCCACACGCCCCGAACAACCGTGTCGGGTCTCAGATGATGCTTGACGATTCGGCGTCAGGTGATGCTTGACGTCTGACCTAGACATCGTGGCTTACTGGCTGCCATGACGGA